>CAJTML010000005.1:31953-46437 GCA_910577495.1 uncultured Eggerthellaceae bacterium | reverse complement strand
CCGCCATACTCGTCAACGACAATGGCCATCTGCTGACGGTTGGTTTGCATCTCAGCCAAAAGCGGATACGCGTCCTTGGTTTCGGGCACAAAGAGCGCCTCAAACGCGAACTCCGCCGCCAGCACATCTTCGTCGCCGTCCATAAACGAGCTCATGAGATCTTTATAGTGAACGATACCGATGATGTGGTCGATGTCCTCATGAAAGACGGGCAAGCGCGAGTAACCCGTACCCTGCATGCGCTCAAGTGCCTGGCGAACCGTCATGGTGTCCTCAACGAGAATCATATCCACGCGCGGCGTCATGATTTCATGCACCGACATGTCGCCGAGATCCAAGATTTCATGGATCATGCGCTTTTCGTCATCCAGAAGCTCTTCGTTGTCCGTGACCATGTATTTGATCTCTTCTTCGGAGACCGCTTGGCGCTCATCAGCACCTTTGATACCCAGAAGGTGCGAAAGCCCATCAGCTGAAGCAGACGTCAACCACACCAGCGGCGTGGCAATTTTTTGGAACACCTTGAGCGGCCCGGCAACTGACTTGGAGATCTTTTCTGCATCAGCCAGCGCCATACGCTTGGGAACCAGCTCGCCAATCACGATGCTGAGATACGACACTACCAACGTGATGAGCACCGGAGCCAGGCCAGGCGCAATAGCCGTAATCCACTCAACTCCGAAACTTGACATCCACTGCGCAAGTGGATCAGACAAGTTTGTTGCCGCTGCGGCAGAGGCGAAAAACCCAACGAGCGTAATGGCTACCTGGATGGTTGCCAAAAACTGACCCGAATTGCTGGCCAGATCATAGGCGCGCTGAGCCTTTTTGTCGCCCTCTTCGGCCTCGTGCGCCAGCGTGAGCATGCGCACATTGACCAGCGCCATTTCAGACATAGAAAAGTATCCATTGACGAAAATGAGCGCCAACGTGACGACAATACTTATTCCGATTTCCATACTGTTTTGTTCAACTCCTAGAAGACCTGAAAATAAGAAGACCTAAATAACATACAGGGCAATTGCCAAGAATTGCAAGACACTGCCCGCAAGTACCCAAAGGTGAAAGATTGAATGCATATAGGGAATGCGCTTGAGCACGTAAAAGATGCAACCGACGGAATAGCAGATGCCGCCAATTGCCAGCAGCCACAGCGCCGGCGTGGCCATCGTTGCAATGAGTTGCGGCAGAAACGCCACAACCGACCAGCCCAAGAGCAGGTAAAGCACAGCCGAAATCCAGCGCGGGCGAAAGACCCAGAAGGCCTCGCACGCAACCCCAGCAAGCGCTACCGCCCAGACAAAGATACACAGATACACACCGCCCACATGGCCAAGCGTTATGAGACAAAAGGGCGTATACGTTCCTGCGATAAACAGATAGATACAGCTGTGGTCAAGCACCTTAAATACGCGTTTTGCCTTTTCAGCGGCAAGTGCGTGATACAGCGTTGACATGGTGTATTCCAAAAGCATGGTCAAGGTATACACGAGCGCGGCGAACAGATAGATGCCGCCACCCCGCTCAACCGCATGCACAACCAAAATGGGAATAGCCGCAATGGCCAGCAGTGCTCCCACACCATGGGTCACCGAATTAAAGATCTCTTCGCCCAGCGTATATTCGCGAATATTGCGCTTTTTGTTTTCGGTGCTTGCCGGCGTAGCCGATGGCTCGTGGCGATGTTCGCGCAACGCAGCAGCGTTCTTCGGTTTAAATTGCGAAGGCGTCCACGAGGTTGGCTGTGTTGAAGGTTGTTCACTCATGTGACTACCCTACCACATTTCTTCGTGGTTTCACCCACGCAAGCCACGCTTGTGCATCTTCTTCACGAGCGTCAATCAGCCGCACGTGCGTGCCACCCACACCCGCCGCAGTAACCGCAGTAATGGTGGCGGTATGCGCAGAGCGCTGGAACGGATTTGTCTTGGTATAGCCAAATTGGATCTTCTTGCGCGGAAAACTGACGGTCTCACGGGCGAAGCCACCATTAGTGACCTGCATGAACTGTTGATTGAAGGCAAACCCTGAGCTTTTCGCCCAAAGCACCGCTCCAATGATTTCCACCACAAAAAGCGTGAATGCCAACGCAAAACCAATGATGCAGGCAGGATTCGCAAACGTCATCAAAAGCGCCATATCAGGATCGGTTGGCACTTCGGGTACGACAAAAAGATTGACGAGCACCACGCAGAGCGCAACAACAATTGCCAACCAAAAGCCACTGCCTTGGATAATGCCACGTCGAATGAGGGCGCGCCTGAGCGCGACCTTCGCAACGGGTGTTGTTTGTGCGGGCACATCGGCGAATTCGGGGATGATGCCCGCCAAGATTTCGGGGACGCGGCTTACCTTCACGAAGGGATGGATGATGAGGCCTTGGTTTGCGAGCGTATTTTTGTTGGTGTCACCATCTGCAGCCGCGGCGTCAATCTTGCCGAGCGAGACTTCGCAATAACCCAAGATACGCCTAATAAAGGATTGCTTCACCACCACACTTTGCACGCGGTCAACATCCACGCCCTGGAATTGGTGCTGCAGCAAGCCGTATTCAACCTCAATGCGGTTACCGCGACGGCGCGCTTTGAACCCGCCGTAGGAAATACACGACCCCACGGCTGACAGGGCCCAAAGCACAATCATGATGACCACAAAGATGCCAGCTCCCATAGCAATCAGCTGCGGGGTTGCTGAAAATGCCGCATCAAGCGCAACATCTTCCCAGCTGCCTTGCGCAGGTGCTGCAAATTCGTCAAGCAGGCCAAACAGCTGGCTGATCAGGCCAATAACACCCACCACGATGACCATAAACGCGGTGTTGTTGGAAAGCCCGGTGAATATAAGCTCTTTGTTCGTCATGCCGTATTCGTACGACACAGGAGCCATGTCTGCCCCCGCACCACCAAAGATGCCGTTAACGTTTTGCCAGATCTCCGCTGGAGCGTCCAAGATATTGCCGGGCTGTTGCGCAAGCGGCTGCTGCACGGGAGCTGCAACCCCAGGCGCCGGCGCAGCTTGCACAGGAGCCGCTTGACCGGCAACCACGTATTGCTTGCGCGCGAACAACTCGTAGCGAAGCTGTTCAGCCTGCGTTTTGCTCACGTAGGGAATGGTGATGGCTTTATTGTTTGAGCCACCCGCGGTATCAATGCTCACCGTACATACACCAAAGATGCGCTGGAACAGCGTTGCCTTTTGGTCGACCGACTGCACGCGCTGATATGGAACGTGCACGCGCTGTTTGTTAAAGATGCCTGAATGGAGGCTAAACTCTTCGGGCGTGAGCTGGTAGTACAGATGCTTATACGACCACCAGCGCACCAGAAGACTGATGCCTAAGATGGTAATAAAGAGCAGCATCACCAACAAGATAACGCCCACAATGAGAAAGAGTTCGCCTTGACCTCCTATGGCCAGCTCAGCGAACACACCGATGAGCGACGACGCAAATGAGATACCCGAAACCACCAGCATATAAAAGGCAATACGCAAACCACCTAGCCAGATATAGCTGTGGTGCACGTGAATCTTTTGCGGCTCCGCCGGCTGCTGTTGCGACTGCTGCTGTGACAGCGGCTGCTGTTGCGGCTGCGGCTGCTGCGGCAACGGTTGCTGCTGCGGCTGCTGCTGTGGCATGTAGTTTTGCGACTCCATGATTACACGTCCTCTTGCGCAAGACGAGCAAGCTCTGCCGCGCGATCACGCAGCTGCTCGGCTTCTTCGCTATTAAGCCCTGGAATTGCATGTTCGCCAGCTGCTGTTGCAACCGTTACGCTTGAAAGACCAAAGAGGCGCAAAATCGGTCCTTGGCGCGTGTCGGTGTTTTGCACGCGAATAAACGGAATCACAAAACGCTTGCGCCACACGATGCCACGCGCAATATCAAGATAGTCTTCGCTCACTTCATAGCGCCAACGCACATAGCGAATGGGCGGTAACACAACCAAGCACACGATCATAACCACCACATAAGCAAGCGTCATGAGGCCAACCACAACCCACGCCCATCCCGCTTCGGGATCAACCAGCGCTGCAATCAAAAAGCCAATGACGCAACACACGTAAATCAACGTGGCGGATATGGCGTCATTGAGGCGCCAAACTGCTTTAATGCGGGGATCCAATTGATTTAAGGGAAGTGGTTTCATGCGAGCCTCCAGGTTTTTGTACAAACGCAGATATCTTACCAGAATACGCTGATTTCTCTGTGTGCCATGCGTTGCGCGTGCGCTATACTCAAACCTATTCCACATGCATTAAAGATTACTGAAGCTCTCTGTTAAGGCATGCGCAACACCCGCGATGCCTACCGAAGCGTAAAAGGAGTGATTCATATGACCAACGATGAGCTGATGCAAGCAATCAAAGACGCCATGAAAGCAAAGGACAAGCCGCGTTTGTCTATCCTTCGCCAAGTGCATGGCGAACTGAAGAATATCGAAGTGAACGAGCGTCGCGAAATCACCGATGCCGACGTTGACGCCATGCTCAAGCGCACCATCAAGCAAACCAAAGAAACGCTTGATGGTTCCATTAAGGCTGGCAACAACCAAGAGCGCACCGACACGCTCACCGAGCAGGTTGCCATTCTTGAAAGTTACCTGCCCAAGCAAGTTTCAGGAGATGAGCTGGTAGAACTGATTGACGCCACCCTTGCTCAAACGGGCGCTTCCACCAAGAAGGACATGGGCAAAGTCATGGGCGCGCTTACCCAGGCAACCGGCGGCAACTTCGACAAAGCAGCCGCGGCAAAAATCTTGGGCGAGAAACTCTCCTAGGCCATCACGCGCGGCTGCGCATGGCCGCCGCGCCACTGAGCACACACATCCTGACGCACCTGATCTGCGCGTACGCACACCAGCTTACGAAGTCAGTTCAGGTGCGTTGCTTTGTTCGCTCTCAAGCGCACGCGCAAGCACCTGCATGCGACCTTCCACCTCTTCAATGATGCGACTGCAATCCTTCAGCGCGTCCCCTGCATCCACTCCCTCAAGTTCGCGAACCGCTTTATACTTCAGGTCGTGCTCCAAGCTTGCCCAAAAGTCCATCGCAATGGTGCGCAACTGCACTTCAACGGGAATAAAATCCTTCTTATCCAGGAAATACACCGGGATTCGCACAATCACGTGCAAGCTTCTATAACCGTTTGGCTTGGGGTTTTCGATATAGTCTTTAACCGCCACAATCTCCAGGTCATCCTGCAGTTTAAGCAGGTCAAGCAAGTTGTACACATCCGAGATATACGAGCAAATCACGCGAACGCCCGCAATATCCATGATGTAGTGCTCCATGTTTTCAAGCGTGGGCTCTTTGCCGTAGCGTTCCAGTTTTTCGAAAATGCTGGCAGGGTTTTTGATGCGCGATTCAATGTGATGAATGGGATTGCGATTCTTCTTGAGCGATAAGTCCTGGTCAAGAATCTCAAAACGCACGACCATCTCTCGCATAGCCGCTTGGTATTTCTGGATAATCGCGCGCGTTTTCGCACTGGCATCATGCATGCGCTGCAGTCCATCCATGGCATCCCGCAAGTCATCGCTCGTTTGAAACGTGCCCGCGTCATACACCGGCACGTCCATATCGGGCGCCTCAAACGTTGCAGCATCAAAATGCGCATCAAAGGCAATGCGCTGCTCTTCAGAGCTAGCCACGGGCTTTCACCTCATCCCAGAGCTTGTTTTGCTCGGCAGCCGAGAGATCCTCAATGCGCTTGCCTTGCGCGACGCACGCCTGCTCCATAGCCGCCCAACGATGGCGAAACTTCGTGCAGCATTGGCGAAGCGCCTGCTCACTATCAATACCCATGCGACGCGCCACATTCACGAGCGAAAAGAGCACATCGCCAAACTCCATTTCGACATCGGCAACTGCCTGATCAGGTGAGATGCCCGTTGCCTGCAGTGCTGCAGACGCTGGTGCATCAGCATCAACCTTGCCTTTTGCCGTTTTCGGCGCAAGCTCATAGGCCTCTTTGAGCTCAGCAATTTCTTCGCCAACTTTATCCCACACATCGGACAAGCTGTCCCACTCAAAGCCAGCAGATGCCGCCTTGCGCGAAAGTTTTTGCGCCTGCATGAGTGCCGGAAACGACGTCGGCACCCCATCAAGAAGCCCCGCGGGCGCATCGGCAGCAGCGCCTTCAGCAAGTTTTACCTGATCCCACAACTCAAGCACGTCAGAAGCATGCTCAGCGGAGGCTTCGCCAAACACATGCGGATGACGGCGAATCATCTTGGCATTCACCTCAGCCGCCACATCATCAATGGTGAATTCGCCAGCATCTGAGGCAATTTGGCTTTGCAGCACCACCTGCAAAAGTACATCACCCAGCTCTTCGCGAAGGTGCGCACTGTCATTTTGCTCAATGGCGTCCACTGCCTCATATGCTTCTTCCAGCATGTTTTTCGCGATGGATGCATGCGTTTGCGCCTGATCCCACGGACATCCATCCGGCGCGCGCAACGCTGAAATGGTGGCTACAAACTGGTCAAATGAAGGATGCGGCTGCGGATTCTCTGCCCGTCGCAGCGCCTCACTGGTACGTGACGAATTCAAAACGTTTCCTTTCAACAACTTCGCCATCAGTATAACGTCTTGGGTGCGTGCTATCCTTTGATGTAACGAAAGGACAGCAAAAATGTCGAACGACTCCGCACACACGCCCACCAACTCCGCCGCGCAATCCACTCGACTGCGCTGCGCGCGTTGGGCGGTTCGTGTGAGCTTTTTGTTCGTCTTTTTGATTAACGTGCAATGCGCGATTTCTTTCATTATCTGGCCTGATGGTTTCGCACCCGCTTATCAGCTCAGTGGCGTTTCAGGGCAAGCTGCCGTCGCAGGCATCGGCGTGGCATTTCTGATGTGGAATGTCACCTACCCCGCGGTTATAGTTCGCCCGGATTCGTTTTATTCGCTTGGGGTCGTGGTGCTTATCCAGCAGCTGGTTGGTCTGGTGGGCGAATGCCTGATCTGGGCAAACCTTCCCAGCGTCGGATATGAAATCTTGAGTGCAAGCATCGCGCGATTCGTCATATTCGATGGTGTTGGACTTCTTCTTATGGGTGCAACATTCATCTGGTTTTCATGGGAACGACGACGCACCAAAACGCGCCTCAGTAATACATCTCAGTAGCAAGGAGCAGCTATGATTTCCCCTAAACAAGCAGCACTTCTCATTATCGACATGCAATATGGCTTTGTTGAGCCGTCTTCGCCACTGTGCATCAAAGGAGCCGCCGACACCGTTGAGACCTGTGCTGCCGTTCTTGCCAAAGCGCGTGAGCTTCAGATGCCTATCGTGCACGTCACCAGGGAATATGCTGCCGATGGCTCGGACGTGGAAGCAGTGCGCTATGCCGTCTGGGCAGCCGATGGTAAGCCGCTCTCAGCAGCGTGCGAAAACCTCAGCTCGGGAAACGAGGTGGCACCGCTTGCACCAATTGATGGCGAATATCGCATCACCAAGCCGCGCTTCTCGGCATTTTTCGCCACCAAACTTGACCTGCTGCTTCGCCGCCTTGGCGTGACGTGCGTGGTACTCATGGGCACCACCACGCCGAATTGCATTCGCACCACCTGCTACGATGCGCTCTCCCTTGACTACAATGTTGCTGTTTTAGAGGATTGCACCTCATCGCGCACGCCCGAAGTTCAAGCCGCCAACATTGATGATATGCGCACGATTGGCGCCCATATTTTCAGCAGCGACGAATTTTTGGATCACGGAACCACCCTGGTTCCCGACGTAGTCAACGACGTACGCGCTGAGATGGTCGAATTTGCCAACGAGGATTAACTGCCATTATGCTTACGCATCTTGAGGTCTTAGACGACGCGCGTCTTGATGTCTATGCGCGCTTAACCGATGTTGCCTTGCGCTCAAAACTTGAGCCTGAGCAGGGTATTTGCATTGTCGAATCAGCCAAGGTTATTGAGCGAGCACTGGATGCGGGACTTCGCCCGCAGTCGTTGCTGCTTGAAGCGCACCGCGCAACCACGCACGCAGATCTCATCGCACGCTTTGAAGCACTGTGGCCAGAAGCGCCCATCTACGTGGCGCCTCGCGAGGAACTTGCACAGCTGACTGGATTTGATCTCACGCGCGGAGCACTTGCAGCGTTTTATCGGCCAGCTCCCCGTGACACGCGCGATGTGCTTGAGCAGGCGCATCGGGTGGCCATCTTGGAAGACATCACGAACCACACCAACGTGGGCGCAATATTTCGAAGCGCTGCCGCCCTTGGCATGGATGCGGTGCTCGTAACGCCTGGTTGTTATGACCCGCTCTATCGGCGCGCGTTGCGCGTTTCAATGGGAGCCGTATTTCAGATTCCGTGGGCATACATTGGAACCGACGTGGAAGGCAGCGCAAAGCATGGCAACGTTGCCCGTGCAGGCGGATGGAGCGAAACGGGAATTCCGCTGCTGCATGAGTGCGGTTTTCGCGTGGCCGCCATGGCGCTGACCGATGATTCCATCCCCCTGGATGACCCATGCCTTACGCGCACCGACAAACTTGCCCTCGTACTGGGCACCGAAGGCGAAGGGCTCTCAGAGCACACGATTGCCCGGTGTGATTACACGGTGAAAATCCCCATGGCGCACGGCGTTGATTCGCTCAACGTTGCCGCAGCAAGTGCTGTTGCTTTTTGGCAAGTTCGCCAGATTAACAAGCCAGCTTAGCTCCTAGCAAGCTTCGCCAGACCACGCCAGACAACCAACAGGCAGAATTGTCTGCGTTTAATCGTCCTTGCGAGAAGACTCTTTTTCTTCCTCATCGCGACGCTTTTTGCGACGATATGCAACCAGCGCCACGATACCAGCCACCAGCGCCACCAGACCAAGCATCAGCTTCAAGGTCCAGAGCGGATCGCCCGTCTTCGGCAGCAGCTTCAGAATCAGCGGCGACGGCGCATCCGGCGTCGGCTCATCAATGGCCGGCGTCTCAGGCTCATCTGGATCCTCGGGCACTTGCGGCTCGGGCTCTTCTGGCTCGGGCTCGTCCGGATCAGGATAAGCAAGACCCAGGTCAACCGCGCGACCCTCATCACGCGTCCAGTTCTGCGGCGCGCTGATCGTGAACACCTGACCATACGCGTTCGGCTCTTTGCCGCGAACCAGGCACGCATCCATCGCATGCGTAACACCGTGTGCCTCAGGCGTCAGTTCGCCCAAAACATTCAGGTGAGCCCAGTCGTTATCCAGGTTGTCATCGCTGCCAACCGAGACCGGCACGTAATACGTTCCGTCAGGCTTATCCATGCGGATGCGATAACGGTACGCATGACCTTCGTCGTCAGCCAAGTCCAGACCGGTGAAGCTGTAGTAGCCCAGCAGGCCAGACGTGGTGGTCGCAACCTCGGTCCACTCGCCCGTGTGCAGGATGCCGTCGTCTTCCAAGCGCTCCAGCGGGGCTGGCGGCTCTTCGGGCTCGGTCGGCTCCTCAGGCGTACCCGGTTCTTCAGGTGTCGAAGGATCGGTCGGCGCCTCGGGATCAGCCGGTGCCTCAGGCTCGGTCGGCTCGGTGCCCGCAGCATCGCCCTCGGCATGCGTTGCCGGAGCAGCCGGGTCAACCGGGTCGGTGCCCTCGGTGCCGTCGCCCTCACCGTCGCCCTCACCAGGATTATCTGGGTTGTCGGGGTCGACCGGGTCTTCGCCCTCACCAGGGTTATCCGGGTTGTCCGGGTTGTCCGGATCCTCAGGATCGGTCGGCTCGGACGGATCCTCGGGCTCTTCAACCGGCGCATTCGGATCCTTGCGTTCCGCCTTCTCAAGCGGTTCGCCGTCATTGTTCAAGCTACTACCAAACGCACCGTCGGTCAGCGTCCAGCCAAGCCACTGCAACGCATCCAGATCCTCGGTAATCGTCTGGCGCTCAAGGCGAATCTTCATGCCCGGCAGCAGTGCCTCGTCGGCGTCCTGCAAACCGTTCTTGTTCTGGTCGTTCCAAACATGACCATCAATTGCCATGGCCTGCTCAGGAATCAAACCAGCATCGTTGTCATCACTTGATACCAAACCAGCCAGCGACCACGTCTTGCCGCCCGGTCCGTTGGGTACCAATACCTTCTCGTCCTCGTCGGGCTGTGCCACGGTGGTCAGCACGATCAGGCCATTTGTTGGGTTGTCGGGAACCACACGCGTGTTCTCTTCATCCAAATCAGAGTCAACCGTGCCATCCGTGCCAACGTTTTGCTTGGTCACGCTATAGCCGCTCGGCAGCGACGGAATATTCACGCGGTAGCCGTACACCACGATGCGCTCGGTGCCGTCTTCCTCGGTGATCTTCTTGGTTGCTTCCAAGTTGTCGAAGCTATAGGTGCCGTCGGCATTGGTCAGCATGCTTACCGGCACAATGCGGAACTCAGGCGTCGGCTCAGTCGGCGTCTGCGGCTCGTCAGGATCGGGGTCGTCCGGATTATCCGGGTCGATCGGATCCGTCGGGTCGGTTACGTCGCCGTCGTCGCCATCACCAGGCTCAGTCGGCTCACCAGGCTCGGTGCCGTCACCAGTACCGTCGCCATCACCGTCAGCGTCGCCTTCGGCATGCGTTGCCGGCTCGGTCGGCTCGGTACCCTCGGTGCCTTCGCCCTCGCCGTCGCCTTCGTCGCCGCCGTCACCCTCAACCGGGTTGTCGGGGTTATCCGGGTCGGTCGGATCTTCGCCCTCGCCGGGGTTATCCGGATCAGTCGGATCCTCGCCCTCGCCGGGGTTATCCGGGTCGGTCGGGTCTTCGCCCTCACCGGGATTGTCAGGATCTTCAGGATCAACCGGCTCGCTCGGCTCGGGCTCAATCGGCTCTTCCACCACAAAGGCGTCATCATAGACCCACGTGCCCGTGCCCGTCGGGTTGCCATTTGCATCCAGCTCGCCGTCGAACCAGTAGCGCGTCAGCTCAACCTTCACGCCACCGATGCCCGCTTCGCCAGCACCTTCAATGCCGTCGCGATCGTTGTCGCTCCACACACGACCAGCAATATGCGTTCCCGGAGGCAACCTAAATCCAGCGTCACCGCCGCGCTCTTCAAAGGCCGGGCCAATCGGGTCATACGTGATGCCGTCAAGCGATACCTCGTAGAGCGAATGATGCGTCTCTTGCTTCTCACGTGCCAGGATGACGAATCCATCATCACGCAGCGTGTTGTTCAGCTTGTTGCGATACTGCTCGCCAACGGCAAACTCTACGCCATTGTCGTCCTCGCTGACCAGGTCAGAGTCGGTGCGAATCGTAGCCGCTGCCGTGTGATGCTTCGTCACCACAGCGCCCACCGGCGAATCCAGCAAACGCACGCGATACGCCACAATGCTGTAATCGTCCACGCCAATCTTCACGTAGCCCGGCAGGTCGGTAAACCTATAGATACCATCCGCGTTGGAGGTCACGATCATCGACGACGGCTCAACACCCTCATCAGGCGTTTGTCCGCTGCCGAAGTCAAGGTTTTGCTCCCACTTGCCATTGATCAGGTGGTATTGAGTCAGCGCCACGCGCACGCCCGCAATACCCTTCTCCTTGCCTTCAGGATCAGGCTTCACTTCGCCCTTGCCATCCAGCGACGTCACATGCTCGCGAATGCCGTCGTAGTCAGCATCGTTCCAGATCACGCCCACAATGTCAGAGTTGTGGAACGGACCGAATCCTGCATGCATACGAACCTCATCAGCGCTTTCAGTTACGTCGAAACCACGCACCTGGTACTGCGTCGGCGTATCTTTATCAGCAATGCCTGCCAATACGATGCGACCATCCAGCGTGCGGATGCCGTCCTTGCCAACCGAGGTGGTTGCCGACCAGCGAACTGCATGGTTGCCATCGGTGTAGAGTCCATCCGGGTTGGTGGACATACGCAGCACCTTAGAGTTCACGTCGTCGGTGTTCTTATTCGGGTTGTCCGGATCGGTCTGCTCGTACTGGGTCGGCGGCACGTCGCCCACGCCACCGTCAGCCTCATCGTGCACCACTTCAATGGTGTAGCCAGCCAGACACGTGATGTTCACGTCGGTGGCACCACGCACAACTGCCGGCTCAATACGCTCGTAGTAGCCCTTGTCGTTGGTCATGACTTCGTCCACGCCGCCGCGTACCCACGCGCCGTCCTCATAGAACCAGCGCTGAATGCGAACCTTCACGTTGGCCAGGCCTTCTTCGCCCTCATCCATGATGCCGTCGTAGTCGTCGTCGCGCCAGACATAGCCACCCAAGCGAGCGCTCGGCGGTTCAAGTGCACCACCGTCGTTCCATGCGCGGTCGTTGCCAGCACCTAAGTCGTACTCGTAATCAAGCGCTTGCGCCAAGCCCATAACCGCTTGTGCCTGATGCGCCGCGGTGGAGAAGCGCTGACCGAGCGTGGAGCCCGTCTGGTTCGGGTTATTCGACGGCGCAAACTCAACCACGTTCGCCGCAAACGACTGATCCGTAGCCTCGTCCAGCAGCACGTCGTATTCGCGTCCCTCATCAACATTCATGAGGTAAGCGTCGGTATAGCGAAGGTCAGAGTCGTCTTTCCACTCACTACCCTGCTGGTACTTCGCAATCAGGTAGGTACGGCGAATGTCGTCGCTGGACGTGATGCGTACACGATAGGCGTACACGATCGGCTCGCCCGTTGCCTCGTCAATGTGCTGCGTGGGCAGATCATCGAAGCGATACACACCGTTTACCCAAATGCCATCAGCATTGTTATCCTGGTGGGTTTCTTGGCTATGGCCTGCACGGTCACTACCAATACCCTTTTGCGTATTCTGGTCGTAGGCCTCCCACGGATCAGCCGGGTCGGTTGCCGGATCATAATCCGGGTCGTTGGTCCAGTCGCTGTACCAATCCGGGTCGCGCTTCCAACCGTCGCCGTCGCCGTCTTCGTTGTTCGGGTCGGGCACGTAGCGCTCAAGGGTGACGCGCAGACCATTGATGCCCAGCTCAGGAGCAACCGGCTTGCCGTTTTCATCCTTGTCCTGGATACCGTCGTTGTTCACGTCGTTCCAGATAACGCCCACGATGCTGTTGCGCGGCGGCGGCAGCTGACCAGCGTCACCACCAGCTACCACGGCATTGCCTTCAGCATCCAGGTTGCGAACAGTCAGCCAGTCATAGGTAACCGTTGCGCTGCCCGCATCAACCGGCATAGCCTGCGGTCCGGGAACATCAACCTGTGACACCTGATCAGCGCGCAGCGTCTTTGCCTTGGCAGCCAGGATGATCTGGCCGTCAATCGGGCGGTTCACTCCAGCTTTGCCAACGTAGTCGGCATTAACCAGCGCCAGCGTGTCGTTATCAAGCACGTCAGAGTCAATAGCAAGCGAAGCCTCAACGCCGTCTTTGCCCGTCATATGGCTGCGCGTCAAGAGCCAATGCACGTCCTCATCAGCACCCGTATCAGCCGCATAGTCAACATGGATGTTGGCCAAGCGAACACGATATGCTGCCAAGAACTGCTCGCCCTCATCTGAGGTGTATGCCGTCGGCAGGTTCTTGAAGCTGTAAACGCCATCGTCATCGGTCAGCACGCCAACTTCGCCAACTGCCAGCAGCGGATCAACCGCGCTGCCGTCACCGGCAACGTAGCTATCCGGCACCTTGCCCGCAGTGCGAGCGTCAATGCCAAAGTTCATGTTCTGGAACCAGTGGCTACCGTCGGTGTTGACCTCATCGGGGTTGAAGTACCACTGAGTCATGATGACGCATTCGCCCGGCATGCCTGGCTCTTCGGCCGCCCACACCTCGGTGGTCTCGCCCGAATCCTCATCGGTTACGGTCTCTTTTGCTTGCAGACCGTCGTAGTTGGCGTCATGCCATACGCGACCCGTCACCTCAGCCTCAGGCACCTCAACCAGACCAGCGTCCCACATCTCATAACGCTGTGCGTTGTTGAGGTCGTAGGTGTAGCTGACCGCCGGAGAAATCCTGATGGTCTTCAGGTCATTTGCCTGTGATTCTTCCGTTGCAGGACCTGCCAGCACGATCATGGAGTTCGGGCCAATACCCGTCTCAAGATCAGCGCGAAGGCCAGCCTGCGACTCATTAAAGTAGTGCGTAAATTCAGTTGCACCCGGCGTCTCGGTTGACGGACCAACCAGCTCAGTGGAGCGAAGGTCAGAGTCGTTTTCGTCATCTTGACCCTCTGAGTTATACGCAGAGTTGCGAATGGTCGTACCCCACGTGGTGGTCAAGCCCGCAAACGTCTTGCGGTCAATACGCAGGCGATAACCCGCGATGAACTTCTCTTTATCCTCATCCAGCTTGTTCGGGTCAGGATCCAGCGGGTCGGGCACGTAGGTGCGCAGACCCTTGAAGACATACTGACCAGCATGGTTGGTGGTTTGCGTCAGGTACTCTTGGTCGGGCACCAGCTCCCAAGCACCCGAGGTGCCTGAAGCCGGATTCCACCAGTATTGCTCCAGCGTGACCGTGACACCTTCAACGCCTGGCTCAAGCAGGTCTTGGACGCCGTTGTAGTTCAGGTCGTTACAGACATAGTTGCCCAGATA
>CAJTML010000005.1:0-31943 GCA_910577495.1 uncultured Eggerthellaceae bacterium | reverse complement strand
TTGTACCATCAACGTAGCCCAGCGCCAACTTGCGATATACCTTGTAGCCGCGCCACTCTTCGCCCTGCTCATAGACAGCATGTCCGCTGCCATCAACCGGCACGACCGCCTCAAACGGATAGGTCTCGCCAATGCCGCCAGCACTGCGCAGGTCGTTATCCCACACGCTCGTGTCGGTTGCCGGACCCTCCAGCGGATCCTTCGCCCACAGATACGGCGTGGGCTTAATGAGACGCGTACCAACTGCATCAACGCAACGCAGCAAGTAGGTGTAACCCGGACGCAAGCGGAACATGAATTCGCCGCTCTCATCGGTCAGGGTCTCAGCCACCTCGCCGTTTGCGTCCATGATCGGCACATCAGAGATGGTTCCCGTTATCGGATCGTATTGGTAGACGCTGACCTTCATGTTGGCCAAGCGCTGTTCTTTTTGCGTCGTGGGCGCCGTTGCCGTGTTGGACGGGTCAGACTGGTAATCCAGGTAACCGTCAATGAGCTCCGGATCAATCTCGGCGTACTGGTTGGTCACCGGATCCACCTGGTCATAACGGTCATCGCGATATACCACGCCCGCGTAGGTCACCGGACGCGAAATGCCCACGTCGTAGCTGGTTGCACGTGCGTCATAGAGTTCATGGCTTGGGTCAGGATTGCTGAACGGATCCTCAGTGTTCTTGAAATAATCCGCGTCATAGCTTACTGCCTTCACCTCAATGGGCAGTGTGGTCTCGGCGACCAATGCCGTCTCATCCACATCAGTGGTGGCCGGATCATCCTCAACGTAGGTGATCTCCATCGGGTTGCGTGCGTCGTCAGGACCGATTGACTTGGTGGTCACCGAGTAGTTCGCGTACGCCTTCGGGAAGGTGAAGCGCAGCTTGTACTGACCGGGCATCAGGTTAGACAAGATCCAGTAACCCTTGTTGTCGAAGTAGTCAGACTCGGTGGTATACGTTGCCGGAGCGCCCGCATCAGCGTTGATGTAGCCACCCGCAGCGTTGAGCACCGGCTCGCCCGTGCGGTCATCGCACAGAACCCAACGAGACTCGCCCGCTGCGTTGATGTTTTCCATATAGCGAACAACCTGGCCGTCACGGTTGCACGGATGCCCGTATGCGTTCAGAAGCTCAACCGTAACTCCGTTGACGCCCGGATCGTCCGGAACGCCGTCGAAGTCCAGATCCTTATACAGATCCTTGGTGACGTTGCCATCGCCATACAGACCCGTCCACTCACCCGTGGTCTTGTCAATGGTCTTGTCCGTGGACAGGATGAAGCGACCATTGTCAGCCTTGTGGTAGGTGGTCTCACGACCCAGTGCGTCTTTAACCACCGGACCGTCGGTCTCGTTTTGCAGCATATCCCAGTTGTAGTCAATCCAGACGTAGTCGCCCAGGTAGCCACGCTCATCAGGTGCGTCAATAAAGGCACCTGCTTGCTTGTTCTCCTGCATACGAGCACCAGCGTCGTTAGCCGCGGAGTTGCCTGCGGTGTTGATACGCTGCAGGAAGCTGTTCCACTGCGACACACTTGCCAAGCGCGCTGCAAGCAGTTCGTTGTTCGACTCTTCTTCCAAATTCATGTCGAAGTTGGCATCTCCTGTGGTGGTGCCCAAATACTTCGGCAGGTTCAGCGGTGCATGCAGGTCATAGGTGAGGCGAATGTAGCCTTGGCACGGCAAGATGATGGAGTCTTTTTCAACTTGCGCCCAAATGCCGCGGATAGACTTCTTGAGTTTCTCAGCCTCATCCGGGTGCGCTGCAACATAGGTCTTCAGCTCGCTTAAGCGAACGAAGTTGTCCTGATACAGCAGTGCCGGGTTTGACCTGCGTTCATTCATCCACGTGGTCTTCTCATCATCGCGACCCTTGTTATACATCGTCGGCAGCTCAGACTCAGACAGCGGGATGAACTTGTCGTTGTTGACCTTCTTGATCGGGCCCACCCAAATGGTTGCCTCATCGGCACCAAGCACACGACCATTGGGGTTCGCCGCATCTTGCGGATCCATCTGCGTCACCGTGATGGAGTCAAGATTGTCAATCCAGCCGTTCCAACGTGAATCACGCGGAATACCAATTTGGTTGTCTTCGCTATCCACGCTGTTGAAGTACACCTGCGTGTCGCCTTCGTGGGGCAGCATGTCCAAAAGCACCGTATGCACGTAGTTCTTGGCTACCAACTGGCTTGCACCAGGATTGTCAGCCTGTGCCATGTAGGTGTAGTTCGTGCCTTCGGGTACCGCAACCGGACCGTTGACGTTACGCGTGTACATGGTGTTGATGTCAGAAGACGAGTACTTGGACTGGTCTTGCGTGATGTTAGACGCAAAGCCTGCAGCCTCAAGCTCTTCTTTGAGCATCATCTGGTTAGTGTTGCTATCCAGGTTGGCGTCACGTTCGTCCAAAACGAAGCTGATCTTGTCGTTGCCTTGGATGACCGGAACATACGGGTCGTAGTTGCCTGACTTGTGGATATAGCCAGACGTGGTCATCAATGCTTGAGCAATAGATGAGCTTGCGTCAGAACGGATGGGCATCATGAGCTCAATAACGATTGCTTGACCCATACCCAAGGATCCGCGCATGGCGTTGCCTTCGTCATCAATAATGCCCGTGAACTGCCAGTTCATGAATTTACGATTCATGCCCGAGTTCACATCGCCCAACTTGTCTTGCGTCGTCAAGCTACCGCCAACCTTCGGGTCGGTCAGCAACAGCTCGTGGCTGTTCAAGATCTGGGTGGTCTGGAATGACGCATCCTGTTGCTCAATGTGGTAGGTCCACATGGGCTTGACATGGTTGATCGGCGTTGCATACCCGCCGTCGGCCACCGTCCAGTAACCAAGCGGCTCGCCGGTGTCCGGATCGTACATGGGGTTGCCATTCTCATCCAGATCGGGCACGAATTCTTGGATTGCCTCATTCTTATAGTTGATATTCAGCTCGCAGTCAGGAGACTGTGCTTGCGAATACGGAATGTATTGGAAGTCCTTCGGCGACAGCGTTGCCGCAGCACCAAAGCCCTCAATGAACGGGAAGATCATGGACAGGTTAGGGTTGGAGCAATAGTCCGTAAAGTCGGTCGGCATACCCAACGCCTTGAGCTGGTCAGCACTTAAGTTCGTCAGCGTGATGGAGTAGCGCATCATGCGCGACGTTGCCACGTCAATAGAGGGCTTGCCCACAACCCACTCAAACGAGGTTGCGGAGTTACCCGTGAAGTATGCCTGCTCCATGTCAATGCGTAGCGTCGGATATTCCGCGTCACGATAGAAGCCCGCGCGTGAGCGTTGCGCATGGGCGAACTTCGTATCGTCGTAGCGAACCGATACCGTTGCATAGTGATTCATGTGTGCTGCCGCGTTCGCCGCAACCGCCTTCGTGGTCGGACCGTCCTTGAGCAGCGGCGAGTCAATGCCTAAGCTGCGCGAGGTGTCGAAGTCCTCAAGTGTACGCGAGTGGATGAGCACGCCTGCCGCGTTATCCGTGAGCGTTTCGGGCATAACCGTCTTAGCCACGGTTACGTGGTTGCCCTTTTCGTCATAGATATAGTGGCCGTTTTCGTCCTTATCCCATTCCCAACCAGTGTTGAACTGATCAGGATCAACCTCGTATGCTTCCTGCTTGCCAGCGGTTGCTGCACGCGTTTCAGCAGAGGTTGGGTCATAGGGCATCGCGTCAACATCCAGACGGAAGCCCGTCGGGATCGGCGTGTCATAGGCGGCCTTGTCGTTGGCCAGCGCAGCCCAGCCCGTGTCACCCGGCTCAACTGCCTTCACAACCCAGCGAATCTGGCGAATATCGTAGTAGCCCGACAGGTAGATGTCAGAAACATCAATGGTGGTGTTGGTCTTATCAGAGACCGCATAACCTGCCTGGTTACCCACGATGCGCCACGTGCCGGTCTTGTCGTCGGCCGTGTTGAAATCAAGCGTGTCATCTTCGCCGAAGTAGTAATCGCGGTCAGCGTCCGTGCCCGCAAGTGCGTAGTTTTCGAACTCTTGGCGCTCAGCACCATTTTGCTCGTAGTACACACCGCTGCGGTTGGTCGGCGTGCAGTTCACCACACGCGCCATAACAAAGACGCGCAGCTTGGTCTCATCTTCTGCCTTGTCGTTGGTCGGCGTTGCCCCTGGCGCCTTGCGCGCGCCTTCGGTGTCAGCGTCGCACGGGTTACCGTCAGCGTCAACGTAGTCAGACCACGTTGCACCCGGGATCTCCCACACGCCCGAGTTGATACGATCAACATAGGGACGCGTACGAATGACCGGCGTGTTGGGGTCATTAAACGGTGCGTCATACACACTGCCCTCAGCCGTTGCCCAGTACGGTACCTGCCAATCAACCATGAAGCTGTTAACCGCAGCTCCGGTGTTGATAGCTTGCGTGACGTAGAACTGGTTTTCGCCACCTTGATGCGAGTCGTCTGCCAGCGCCACACCAAAGTCGTCGCTGAACAGAACGCGACGCTGAGCTGCGGTATCAGCGCGAACCGATGCGTTGGGGCGACGCGTCTTGAAGTAGCCAGTCTCGGCGTATTCGAAAACGTCAGTCAGATCATCGTCTAAGTCGAAGTCCTTCTCAGGAATGATCTCGCCAGTTGAAGAGTTCACGCTTGCCGGGCCGTCCATGACTTTGTTGGCCAGCACGAAACGGCTCATGTCTTGGTTGACAAAGTTGTACAGCGGGCTGGTAGGACCGGCTGCCGCGTTACGGGTCGGCTTCGTTTCAACGCGCGTCGTTACGTTGCCAGCAGCGTCGGTGTCCTCATAGACGTGCGTCCAGCCATCACCCGTCCAATAGCTCGGGCGCTCAGCAACCGGCAAATCCGGATCCAGCCACTTCATCTGCAGGTCATGCAGCGTCAGATACGCCTGCGAGGTGCCGCCATCCCACGTACGAATCTGCTTGAGCGCCTCATCGTAGTCGGTCTTGGCATCCTCAAGGGCACTATCCTCAGAGCCCAAGTTATCAATACGCGTCTTGATCTTGACGGTCATGATGTCGCCGATGCCGAAGTAGCCATCGCAGCGAACACCTTCCCAGAACGCCTCAATCATGGAGTCGTACTTCTCAAACTCTTCGTCGGTTGCATCATCAGGCGGCGCAATCTCAATAACGACCACTTCGCCCTCATGCGACTTGCTCTTAATGTTGGCGCCGGTCGGCAAAACGTCCAGCGGGTCATCCGCGTCAGGTTTGCCGTAGCTGCCATCCGAGAAGTCGTTTGACGAATAGTCGGGTTGCGCCAAGAAGTTCACCGTCCAGCCCTTCGCAATGAGCTCTTTGGGCGTTAAGGTTTCCTTGATCGGCGTGCTTGAACCACGCGGCGTGTGCGTCCACTCCACCAAGAACTGGTAGTCATCGCCGAAGTAGTCGTCACAGTTTTCCGTGGTCAGCGGCTTGTCTTTGTAGAACGTCACCTGCTTGGGCAGATGCAGTGCATACACCTGGCGGGCGTGTTTAACCGCACCGGCGCGTGCCACCACGTTCATGCCGTTTAAGTAGCCTGCCGGGTTGGTGGCACCAGGCGAATTCACGTTGTAGATTGACGAGGCGAACCAAACGGTATCACCGTATTCCATACTCTTGGTGGCCGCCCCCGTCTTGCCGCCGTCGTTGTCCAGCACCTGATAGGAGTACGTGCCGTTAGCGTTCTTCACGCGCGTTGCACCCGTACCCGTAGCGGTGGGTTGCGAACCATCGTCACCCTGGCCGATTTCTACCTCGTAGCTGGAGATGACGTTGGGGTATTTCGTGCGCAGCTTCAACGTGGACACAACACCACCGTCAACGCGGCTGGCCGCCTGACCGGTGTCATTGCGGGCGAAGGTTTCAACCGTGCGCACCGCGCTGTTTTCGTTGAGTCCGTACGTGGAGTTCGCCGTCAGCGCATAACCGGGACGGAAACGATAGTCTTCAACATTGACGCCCGCGTTAAAGAGCGTATTCGTCATATCGTCCAAACCGCCATCGGTTTCGCTATAGCGACGCTGGTATCCCGGCAGCCAGTTACTCTGGACGCGATCCATCGTAGCGGCACCATCGTCAATGTAGTCGTACGGGATGACGCCTGCCATATAGAAGGTATGTCCCTGGCGCTGCCACTCAGCAATCTGGTCGTAGCTGGACACGATATGCTCGTTGGTGTTCCAGTAATTTGAATAGCCTGAACGATACGTTGCCAGGTAGGTCTTGCGCGCATCAAGGCGCTGGTCGTCAGCTGCACCATTCACACGACGATATGCCGCACGCGAACCAACCGTGTAGGGGTTGTTCGGAATTTGGTCGTCAGTAATGTATTGGAAGCCACCCATCTTTGAGGAGACGAACGTGCGAATGTTCTCGTACGCACGCGTGGTCTCAGGACGGTTGCTTTCGCCATCATTTTGACGGCTTTCGCCGAGCGACATAATCTCAAGCTTAAAGGTATCCATCTCATTGGTGCGGATACGCTGCTCAGTATTCTTGTCGTTATTGGTGTAGGTGCCCTTTGCGGTAAAGCGCACGACGAAGCGATATGCCGTGTCTCCACTTTCGGCCGTCACCTGCTCATAGGTAACGGTGGCGTCGAAGTCAGCGGTCTTTTGTGCATCAGATTCGTTATGAGCATCCGAGAGCTTCTCACGCGATGACGCCTTGGCATCATCAGCGTAGACCACGTTCCAGTCAGCCGCATCCATGGCCTGCTCAACGTCAGGCACCATGTCGTAGGGCTTACCCGTTGCCTGATGCACCGGCACAATGTTTTCCGGCAGCACAATGGTGACCGTCGGCATCACGAGCGTACCCATAGAGCCACCATTGATAGCATAGGTGTGAGAGTGAATCTCGTTATAACCCCATGAGTCGTAGTCGTTGCGGTTGATGTTATTCACATCAAGTGCCAGGTCATTCCACCAGTAACGGTTCTCAATGTGAACGTTGAGTTGGCGCTTGTCGTTCTCAGACTCCAGGTAATACGACGGCGCTTCTGCCGTTACACCATCGGTGCCAATGGAATTCCACACGCGGATAAACGGTGTACGCTGCTGAGCACGCGTGCCCGTTTGCGCATAGATTGCCGCGCTATCGGCAGTGGTTCCACCCGCACCCTTGTAGGCCAAGTTCCAGCTGACCGTATCAGAGTCAGTAATCTTGGTACCAGCGGCCACACCCGAATCAGTCTCAACGGTGTTATTGAGTACCGTGCGACCGTTGACTGATGGCATGCTTGGCGAACCATAGGCCAGATCATAACGCTGGTCTAAGTTGTACCTGCCGTAGTATTGCCACTCGCGCAGCATCCACTTGTAATCCATGCCGAAGGGCTGCAGATCCATGCTGAAGGCACCGGTGTGTCCGCGGTTCTCCGTCACTTCGCGGCCCTCATAGTGATCCAAGTCATAAACCTGATAGTATGCCGACGACTTAGAGGGCACCTCGCCTGCTGAGGTATCAGCGCCATTGACTTCGCGGGTATCAACCGGACGCGTCAGCAAGCGGTCATACCACATAGAAGACAAGTTATTGGCGAAGACATGCGAAGCCACATCCACGCGAATCTTGTACCCTGCCATACCCGAATAATTGTCCGGGTCAGCCGAGTTCACCAGCGTACCAGCAGCATCAGGCGTGCCGTCAACGTTGCGGCCAAACCACTTACCCAGGCTCTGGCGAACCGTGATCTTGAGAACCCACGGCTGTGAGCTTTCTACATAGTCCTGCGTCTGATTGCTTGTGGACGCAGAAGCGTTTGACGTGTAGGTTGACGTGGCCACATCAGCAGACTTATCGCCATTGGTGGCGTTTGCAATCTGCAGACCATTGCGCCAGTCAGCCGGGTTTTGTGAATCGCTTGGGGCATCATAGCCTTGATACGGACCATAAGGCGTCTGCACGATTTCGACATCTACCAAATCCGGATCAATGGTGGTGTAACCATCTTGCGAACTCGGTGTTGAACCATAGCCAGCCGGTCCTCCCACCGACGAAAGCACACCGGCGCTCACCTGCACATTGCCATCAGCATCAAGCTTAGGCTCGGTACCACGCGGCATGATGTAGGTGAACTCAACGCCGTCCAAGTTGCGGTCACCATAGTTATACGCCTGTAACCTGGAGGTGTAATCCTGGTTGTACTCAAGCGTAGAGTTGTACTGACCATAGATGACACCGCGATGATCACGATAAATGCATGCGGTTACATCGTTGCCATAGTAGTTGTTCTCATACCACCACTTGGTTGCGTCGCGACCGTTCAAGTACTGACGTTGTGCCATGTAGTTGTTCGTTGAGGCGTCCGGCACCATCTCAGATGACGTTGCCAGCCAGGCCTTCTGCAAGTGCAGACGCGTCTGGCTCCACACCAGCGGCGTGGTTGAGCCCCAACGGGTTTGGCGCGTCACACCGTTTTCATCAACGGTGGACTTAAGCGCGCCCATCGTACGCGGCTTGGTGACATAGCGATAGTAGTCACGTCCCCACGTATTGTTGAAGTTGTAGTTGTTCGCATAATTCTCATACGTGATGAAGTACACGTCTTGCGGCAGGTCGTTCGCCACCAGCTCAGCAGCTCCCGCCGGGCGCACCGGCGTGTAGCGAATGTATTGCACGAAGCGCGACGTCTTCACGTCTTCGTCCAGATATACACCCAGGTTACCAGCGTTGCCGCGGTTGTCATAGGTGCGTGACGGATTGATGTTGTCTTGCGAGCCCGGGATAAACGACAGCGAGCCGTCCCACATCTCCCAGCGGTCAGTGTTCTTCGGACGATCAGCCGTAAACGCCGACTCGTGCAACAGCGAATCCATGTCCATGAGCACGTTTTCGGTGCTCAGACGCAGCGCACCCTCAACGTTGCCCATACCGGTGAAGTTGTAGCTTGAGCCACCAAACGGATTTGCGCCCGAGCTGCCAACCCAGTAGGAGTTGTTGTAGGTGTACTCGTAGTTGGTCCAGTATTCGCCCACACGCGGGAAGTACGCCGGCTCTTTACCGGTCGTGCCCGACGACTGAGCTGACAGCACGTTGTAGACCTGCGGCAGGCCGTCAATGGCAGCGGTTACGTCGAACCACAGCTCAATGGTGTCGCCCACCTCAACGCAGGTGGTGCCCGGGACAACCAGGTCAACCGGGGACACTTCTTCGCGTCCCGGAGGCACAACCGAACCTGACTCTTCAGCGGTCGGATCAGCCACCCACTCAATGCGGAAGAGGGCGAACTCGGTCTGTTCGCTCACGCCATCAGTGGTCGGGTTCATGTCAGCAAACGGCTTACCACGACGAGTTGGGGTGTAGCCCATCTGCGTGGACGTGTAGTTCATCATGCCGCCGGTGTCAGCAGCATACTGCGGAGCCTCGCTGTAGGGAACCTGCGTGACTTGCAGCTTCATGCCGCGCAGACGGTCAGCCGACACGTCGTTGCCGTCCTTATCCAGCCAACGCACGTTACCCTGCAGATGTGCTTCCAGATACGCCGCGTCAATGGTTGAGCCATCGGCAGCCTTGAGGTAGTCAACCGGAATGCGCTCGTAGAAGACGGGGTTATAGATTTCGCCCTCAATATCCATTGCGCCGTTGGTGCCCTTCGGCAGATTCCACAGCACATCTTTGTACCAGAACTGCTCGCCGGGGATGTAGCCGGTCTTTTGAGCCGCATCCCAGGTGCGCGCGTTGGTGGCCTCAACCTGAGCCTCGGTCTGGAAGACCTGGTTCTGGAAGCGAATCACCGGCGTGCGACGATAAACGCGCAGCGTGGTTGAGTTATTTTCGTCTTGCTTGGTCTTGATGGTGCCATGCTC
Source organism: uncultured Eggerthellaceae bacterium (assembly GCA_910577495.1). Taxonomy (GTDB): domain Bacteria; phylum Actinomycetota; class Coriobacteriia; order Coriobacteriales; family Eggerthellaceae; genus Xiamenia. Next base: position 22,159 of record CAJTML010000005.1, on the reverse strand, counting down.
AAGCGCCTCGCCACGGATCAGACCGCCAGCGTTGTCGTCGGTGGTGGCATTGTAGAAGTCAAGCGCGGTCTCCTCGTGATGGCGATGCGTGAAAGCAACGTCAATCGGGAAGCCATACTCAGACTGCCACGACTCATTGAGCTCACCATTGGTGCGAACGTTTGCGTAGCGACCAACGCCCACCAGTGCCACATCATCCAGCGCAAAGGCCGTGTTGGTGTTTGAAGCCGTAGCGGTTGCCGGCACGTCGTAGTACGTCCAGCGAATAGCCAAGACCGTGCGGAACGGGTTGGCGTTTTCGTAATAGCCTTCGTCAGAGGGCTCTTGCGGACGCGCGGCGTTGTTGGCCATGAGCGTGGGGTAATCTACCCAGTCTCCCATGGTGCCATCTGAAGCTAGCGCCTTGGCATCATAATACTCAACGAAGATGTCCGGACGCTGGTTGGCCGCACCTGATCCATCCAGGTTCACGCTGTTGGGCAGCGTGGACGGATAGCTCAGCTCAACAGCTTTGCCAGCTGCATCGGTGCGAACCGCCGCCGTGCCGTTAGCCAGCTTCGGCGTGTCGGTCATCTCAAAGACCTGACGTCCCTGGCTGTCATAGAAGCGTGCCGTCACCGTGATGTCGGTGGTGTGGAACGTCGGGTTCTTGATGTTTTGTACGGTGTATTGCGCGGTTTCACCATCCGTACGCGGCGTGTTGCCATAGCGGTCGGTACCGGTAAAGCGGATGGTCATGGTGGTGTCATCGCGATGGTTATCGCCACCACGCACGCGGTCGTAGCCGTGGTTGTAGAAGCGCACGAACGAGTAGTCATGCGCACCAAACTGCATCTTACCGCAGGCCGCCGTCATGCCACGCCAGTACTGCACGTGCTCCAGGCCGCCGTCGGATTGCGTAACGAACACGTTGTGGTCGTTGTCGCCACCACCGGGGATGCGATACTGCAAGAAGCCATGCATCGGAGCAGATACCGCGTAGAAGTCAGCCTGCAGGCGCGTGTCTTGGTAGGCCGGCGAGTCATTGGTAAACGGCGAATTCTCAGCCGCATCATACGCGTCCGAACCCAGCTCAGAGGTCATCTGCGTGATGACGCGAATGTAGACGCCTTCGCCCGCTGCGAATTGACGGGTTTCTGGATCGGTGATCTTGCCGTTTTCATCCCACTTATCCTGACCGATGTTGAAGACCAGCGCACGGTTGTTGTCGTACTCTTCAATGGTCTCAGGCTCAGTCGGGTCGGTGGCATGCGCCGGGTTATCCACACGCGACATATCCACTTGTTGCGGCGCATCGCGCAGCACGCTCAAATCGGCGTTGCCCATCTGAGCCACCACGTCGTAGCCAGTGTTGTTGCGCTCATACCAGTTGCCGTCAGCGTCTTGCGCCTTCGCCACTTCCCAACCGACGATGCGCTGACCGCGCGGTACCTGGAAGCGAGCGTCCACATGCTCAAGCGGCAACGCGGATCCGGCCTGCGCGCCAACATACAAGGTGTATTCCACATAGTCGCCTGCGTAGAGGCCGCCATCGGGCACGCCGGTTTGCACGGCCGTTGAATCAGGATCGTAGCTAAACGGCGACGAAATGTCGGTGTCGTCAGCGTCGTAACCAAAGATCTTGGTGTTCGTGCCATTCAAGTTGATGGTCTTGCCGCGCACCATGGAGGTCTCCATGGAGGCCAGACGATGGTTGAGGTAGTCTTGCGCGTACCAGTCAACCGAGTTGCCCGTCAGCACGTTGTGGTTCGGGTCTTTGGTCTTGACGGAATTCGGCACAATGCTCAGCGTCTCGGTGCTGGTGATCTGGCTAAATGCCTGACCCTGCTTACCGAACGACGGCGTTGAGGTCTCGTTCCAGTTGCCTGCCTTCAAGTCCGTTGCCGTGGTGGCCGTTGCGTTCTTGAAGTCATCAAGGGTGCGGTCAGCATACACGCCATCATAAGCGAAGGCGAAGTTGCGGCCATTGCCCGAGGTGTTATTCCTGTCAGCTGCCAGCCACTGACCAGAGTCAAGCATGGTCTCGGGCTTGGCGCGCTGGGCGTTGGGAGACTCAAACTCAAGCGCTAGCGTGGCAATGCGCGTGTCCACATAGGTCAGGTTCACCGTTGCAATATCAGGAGCGAAACCATCAATCATGTTGGTGGCAGACACTGCCGTGTAGGTGCGCAGCGTAATGTTGCCCGCATTGAGTTGTTCGCGCAGGTAGCGCTCAAGGTCGACCTCGTAACAGCCTGCATACTTACCCGACGCTATCGGTTCAGCAGAAACCACGCCGGTTGCAACCAGGGTTGCCCAGTCAACCGAGACGGTCTGTCCGTTGAACGTGAACGTGAACTTCTTAAGGAGCAGCCAATTCGGGTCGCTCTTGGCATCTCCCGGTACCAGCTCACGCGGCACGTAGACATGCTGCATGCGGAAGTAGCTGGCCGTGGTGGTCTGCAGACCAACCGCGCTGATGTGTGAGGCGCGATACTGGTTGTCCACGCCGGGGTTGCGGTCAGAGATATTTTGGAAGCGAACCTCAAAGGTCTCTGATGCCGGCGTCAAGTTATCGGTGCCGTAGTCAACCAGGCTGCCAATACTTGAATTGTTGTTGTAGCGCTGGATGGAGGTGTTGTAGCCATACGGGATCAGATAACCCATCATGTAGGCCTGATCAGCCGAGTGCTCGTTGTAGTAGTTACCCCAGTCCAGAACCGTCGGATTCGGATCGTCGTAGAGACCCGTCAGGTAGTTGTGAGCATAGGTGTATGAGGTGTTCGTTGAATCAGCCAGGGTCGTGCTCTTCTGATTCTTGTAAGTGTAGGGACGACCATACACGTACACGTCACGGTCGCCGTTGCCCATGTTGCGGTTCGGCGAATAGCCCCTGCCTGTCTCTTTGGTATGGTCAATGTCGCCGCCGAAGTTCTGCATGACGATGTCGTAGTTCACGACGAACTCGTTTTCGTCCAGTGCCAACTTGACGCACTTGTCCAAGCCGTAGTTCACGAGCTCAGTTGCAGGATCTTCGCCCGGACGCTCAAAGTACACATACACGCCGGTATTGTTCTTGATGGCGTCATCCACCCCAAGCGCTGCGCGGTCAAGAGTGACCTGACGCGTTGAGGTTGAATAGGTCTTGCCGTCTGCATTTAAGGTGTACTTGCGCAGATTGAAGACAACCTTCTTCACGTGCGGCAGCAAGTCTTCGCCATTCGTGCGATTGATCATCTGCATACCGGTAGAGAGGAAGCCGTAGTACTGCAACTCAGGATCAGGCTCACACTTCGGCATGTTATCGCGAAGGATTGCCTGGTCAGCAAAGCTGATTTTGCCCGAGAATTCGTCAACTTCCCAGCCGCCGGTATAGTTGTACGGCTCGTAGTAACGATAGAACGAAACCGAGTAGTGCTGGTCAGACGCAAAGCGCAAGCTCTCGTCACCGTCGTTGCCCTCGGTGAAGTTCTCATGCACGCCCTTGCGGGTAAAGACCGCAGACTCACGCACGCTCAAGCGAGCGCTGGTCATGAGGTGGCGCATCTTGTGAGCTTCATGGCTGTGATAGTAGTAGCCATGCAGGTCATGGTAGTCCTGGTAGCTAAAGATTGAGCGATGGTCGTCATGGCTGTCGCCTGAGTCATAACGCTGAACCGCAACCTTGCCAGGACGCGTGGTTGCAGAGTGTTCGCCACCAATACGCATCTTCACGTTGGTGGTGCAGTAAATGTTCTCGTTGGGACGATACGCGCGACCCGTGACCTCAAAGGAGTCAACGGCGGGGTTGGCGTAGTTGTACCACGTACCAAAGTCAGTCTGGTTTGCGCGCTTGGAGCCATCAGCGGCGTCCGCGCCATACTGAGACTGATTGATGTCCAGGTTGTAGACAATGGTGGTCACGCGGTCACCCACGAGCGGCTCGTTGGCCTGGTCATAGGCGCTAAACGCATCCTTGTAGGCGTACTGCTTGCCCGCCGCGGTGGTGTCGAAGTTGGGCTTGTGCTGGCCGTTTTCTTTATACAGCAGGTTCAAGCGCATGAACTGCCCGTTGCCCGAGCCGTCCTTCTCAACCGCGTTGAGGCCAGCCATCTGAATGGCAGCCTTATCAATGGTGAAGCTCGTGCCGTCTCCGTAATACACCGTAATGGAGTTGAGGTAGTTCACGGCATACTTGTGAACGCGCACGTAGTACGCGTCGAAGTAATCCGACGGGATACTCTGTACCACTTCCAAGTTGGCCGCGGTGTTGTACGTGCGGCCGTCCAGCGTCTGGTAGCTCACGTAGTTCTGCTCAAGGTGGCAGGTGCCCTCAATGGAGTTGTTATTGTTCTGCCTAAAGTCAAAGGTGAACGAAGCCTGGGTCTTGTAACCAATGTCCAGGCGTGAGTCAGGCTCAGTGCCCACATGGTTCCAGTGGCGGTGGCACGCGTCAGTGGTGTAGGACCATTTGTCGAAGCGGTTTGAGCCGCCGTCATTGTAGGCTGCACGCGACGTTGCGTCGAAGAACATCTTCGACATCCAAATGCACGTGTCGTCCTTACGCGTGACCTGGTACTGATGACCGTGATCGCTCGGCAAGTCCTCGCGCAGACCACGCAGGTGATTGGTGCCCGTTGCCGTGATGAATACGCGCTCGGTGCCAATGGCCGCGTCAGCAAAACCGTCGAAGAGCACGCGCTGGGCGTTCACGTTCTGGCTGCCGGTGCGGTTCATGTCTTTCCAGCTGTAGAGGTTGATACGCGAGAGATTATGGATGCCCCAGCCGCGCATCTGTGCCTCGGTGATAATCATGTTGCCATCAGCATCACGATTGATGACCGTGCCATCACCCGCGCGCCAGCCCGCAACTTCGCCACTGGCATCTTTGACCGGGGTCAGCGTCTGCTTCAGCGAGGTAACGGTATCAGTGTCAGCAGCACCGTAGAGCAAGATGTTGCCCGGATTCTCATACTTGGTGATGAGGTCGTTGGTGATGGTGATCTTGGTGGTATGGAAGCCCGTCCACGCGGTGGTAGTTGCGCCACCCTCATCGGTGATGATGCCCTCTTCGCGCGTGATATAGAGCGAGGTGTCCATATCCACGTCATCAAGCGTTGAGTATCCAGAGCTGTTCCAGAACTCTGCCCACATGACGTAGTCACGGTCATACGGAATGGCCAAGTGCGTACGAGCGTTGTCGTCGTTGCCAACCACATTACCCTGGTTGCCCTCGGTCACTTCCACATACTGTGCATGCGTGCGCACGCGCAGACCCGGACGCGGAACGCTCAGCTCGGGGTATTGTCCCGTAGTGGCGGTACCGTCCTCTTCGCCCGTTTGCTTGCCAACCATGCTCAGGCGCAGGTAGGTTACCGGGTTGGGATTAGTGTTGGTGTAGTTGCCGTTGGTGTCAGGTCCCCAGACATACAGATCTGAGTTGGTGTTATACCAGTCAGCCACACCGCGCGTTGATGCATGCAGCGTGACACCCTCATACCACGGATCAATCGTGTCATAGCTTGCCACGACCGTGGACAGGTAGCTGTTCTTCAGCGAGGCAAACGCGCCGCTTTGCAGATCAAACTTGTAGGTGCCATCGGCTTGCTTGTACTTCGCCAAATCAGCCAGCGTGACCACCACGTCCGGCGTGGCAGAAGCGGTGCCGGTCAGCGGGTTGACGAACGTGAAGGCCAGCTGCTTAAACGTTGAGGTGCCATCAGCGTTGGTGCCCAGCTTGGTAAGCGCCTCTTCGAAGGTAAACGTCTTAGCCTTGTAGCCGTGCACGTCCACGCCTGGCGCGTTGCGCTTGTTGCTCACGGAGTCAACGGTGAACGTGATGGTGTTTTTGTCCGAGCGCGAATCGGTATTGTTGCGGATGGCGAAGTCATAGCCAACGTTATCCTGATCAATACCAACCTCAACGCGCGCAGCTTTTGTGTCAGTGGTGGTCACCGGAATGGAGCCGGCGGCCTTGAAAGCGTTGGACGAAGATGCCCACGCAAACCAGCCAATGTGGAGACGATAGTTGGCCGTACGCGAAACGCTCGTGCCGTAATCGTCATTGAGCGGCGTGAAGTTTGCGGTTGAACGCGTGTAGTGCTGGTTGTACAGCGCATGCTGCCAGTTGTAACCAGAGTCACGGTTGACCCACGCACCGTGCGTTTCCACCTTGCCATAGACGTAGGTGTAGAGCGTCTTGTCACCGGTGACGAACGGATTGAGCGTCTCATAACGCAGGCGAATGCGCTTGACGTCAGCCACGCCGCTGAGCTTCTCAATAGGAAGCGAGAGCTCTCCGGTGGCCTTATCTAAATAGGTAGACGCAAGCGTTGCCATGTCAAAGTCAGCAACTTTGTTGTCGTCAATGTCATACAGCTCAATACCCGCCACAATACCTGACGTGTGGATATATTCGCCCGCGTTGTCCGGGTCTTCGCTAAATCCAGGAATACGAAGCTCAGTTGCTACAAAGCCGCGCAGCTGGTTGTTCGCGTTGTAGGACAACTCGTCCATAACCATGTCGAAAGCCACCTCGTCTGCTGAAGACTCGGTGTTGTTTTGCAGGTAGTACCTGAACCACACGCTTTCGTGCTTGGTGTTTTCGCCCCAACGATACGGGACCATGGTGTTTTCGCCATCATTTGCCGCGCCATTGTCTTTGGTCCAGTAGGAGTTCACGCCAATTTGCGGATTGATGGTGGTAACGCTCAGATACGACGTTGCGGTATGCGTCTTGTCCAGCGCACCATGGGTTGACTTGAGCGTGGCCGATGCCGTGCGCGTACCAACAAGCGTCGGCGTACCAAAGAGCGAGACGTACACGTCGTCGGTCATGTTGGTGGCGGTCTCTTTGCCCAGACCCTCAAAATCAATGACAACACGCTGGAAGTAGTACTTGCCCCAAACGCTTGCCGGGATAACCGCACAGCCAATTGACTCTGCGCCGTACTCTTTAATGAGCGCGGTGTCGGTGTCTTTAACGATGTAGTTGTCCAGGTCTTTGCGCGTGAGCGTGACCGGCGAATTGGTCGGATCCAGCGAGTACAGCTCTACTTTATTAATAGTAGCGTCTTCCAAGTACTTGCGCGAAATGACCACGTGGCTGGTCTCAAAGCCTTTCGGGTCACCGTTGGCATCGTTTTCAAACGGGATGTTGCCCGTTGAGAACAGACCTGGCTTGAAGGCCGCGTTGTTCTTGTTGATGAGACGGAAGACGTAGCCCGAGCGGTTCATGGCCAGCGGCGCTGCAACGCCCGAGTTGAGCCCCGACATGGTCGCGCCGCGCTTGTCGAACGCGTAGGCTTGCACCTCAGGATCAGCGTTCAGCACGCGCAGGGTTGCCGTTGAGCTGCCGGACTGCTCCATGGGAGCGTCGCCATATTGGGTTTCCAGCTTACCAGTGACCGGGTGGCTGCCAACCTCAGTGGAGGCGCCATAAATGGCCACGTAGCTACCGCCACCGCGCACGACCGCTTTGTCGCCAGCGAAGGTGTCGAACGTGAATTCAAGATGCGAGAAGTATTCGCCACCCCACACGCTTGACGGGAAGATGTAGCTGCCTTCCATGGACGGGTCGTAGGTGCCGCCCGCAGCCGTCTTGCCTGCCGCGTCAACCAAATACGGAGCAAACTCATCGGCGCCAGCCGTGGTGTCATGATTGAGCGTAACCGATGAAACGGTACCCGTCAGGTCGGTGTAGTAGAACGTGAGCGAGGTAACATCAGCGGTGTCGAAGAGATCTTTGCTCATGACAACCGACTGCGTATCAAACCCGCGCAGGGCGCCGTTGTGCTCATTTGCCGTGATGGGCGTGGTTGAGAACTTGCCCGGCTCAATCTTGGTTGAGGTGGTGTTGCCCAGGTGGAACAACCAACCTTGCTCAAGCTGGCCAAGCGGCACTTCATACGTTGAGCCGCGGCTGCCAAACGGCGGATTGAAGGTGGTTTCAATCGGGGCAGCATCAACGTAGGGACGCGCCGGCAAGACCGACAGCTTCGCCGTTGCTTTGCTGGAGCGCTGTACCGTTGAGCCCTTGTATTTGGTGGTGAAGGTACCAGTGATGGGCTGCTCGCCAGTGATTGACGAGAGGCCATGCAGTGCCACAAAAGCATCCGTTGCATTCGGGGCAATCGTGACGTCACCGCTGAAGGTGTCGAAGTCCATTTCCAGACGCAGGAACAGGCGATCCTTGCCCAGGATGGTCGTGGGGATCATGATGTTGCCTGCCAGAGCGGTATCAAACGTGTCACCTGCTGGCGTGTTGCCTGATGCGTCTACCAAATACTTCGCCATATCTTTGGGCGAAAGTACCACTGCAGGCGAAGATGAGCCGGTCTGATAGCTATACAGACGCAGCTCGGTGATGTCGCTTTTTGCCAGCAAGCCTGCTGAAACCATGACATAGTCGGCCTCGAAACCGCGCACGCCGTTGCGCGTATCAAACGCGATGTCTGAGGTTGAGAAGGTACCCGGCTCAATCATGGACGGGTTGGGGTTGCTCAGGTTGAACACGTAGCCGTTACGCGCGTTGTTGAGCGGAGCGTTGACGGTGCCGTTCAGTCCTGACCAGGTCTTACCCTTTTGATCGTAGGTGTAGGCCTGCACGGTGGGAACAACCGGCCCAATTGCTACGAGGTGCGCCTGAGACTCTGCACCCGTTTGCTTAGAGCTGTAATACTTGTTGCCTTCGTCACCAACTTTGACCGCCCACTGCTTGCGACCAAAGAGCGGTTGCACCGTGTTGGTGAAACGGCCCGAAACGCCGTCGCTGGACGGGGCGCGCATGATTCCGTTAACGGTGATTTCGCCCGGCATGACTTGGTTTTGATGGATCTCTTTGGCCATCAAGAAGCGCATGTTGCCCGTGAAGGTCAACAGCGGCGTAGTAATAATAGAGTTACGCGGTTTGGCAGCAACGCCCTGCTTTTCCAGTTGCGCAGCAATACCATCAGTGGCCGATGCGCCACCGACGCGCCAGACGGCATACTCTTTGTTGCCATCAACGCCGCTGTCAATTTTGGTCGGCGCTGCGGTGAGCGTCACCCACGACGTTTGGCCGCGGGCATTGGTTGCCTCAAACTGAACGAGTCCGCCATCTAAATAGAGCCAATCACGCATGATCTCATCAAGCGTGCGCGTATCGGGGTACGGATCATCCGGATCAGCCAGCTCTTTTTCAATACGGAAGTCAATGCTGACCGGCTCCCAGTCATCGGGCAGGTCATCGTTGAGCGTTGCGCCATAGGGCACGTCTAAGTCCTGACCAGAGGTGGGCATGTTGCCCGTCACGCTCAGGTTGCGCAAACGATAGGAAGACAGATAGCCCACGCGGTCATAAGCATCTTGGCCGGTGGCCATCCAGCGCTTGGTGTTGTAGTTGTAAGCCTCTTTGGTGACTTCGACATTATTTACCGGCTCAACAAAAGTGTCGCTATTGCTGAGCTGTTTAGTCCACGAATAACCATTCAGACCACGGCCGCCGAAGTACACGGTTGATGAGGTGGAGAAGTCAACGTAGGGGTAGACCTTCTTGCCGCCCATGGTGAAGGGCTGGATGTTGGTGGTATAGGGAACCGCAATCACCATGGTGAAGTGATCGTGATTGTCCGCAATGAGGTTGCCGTTGTCGTCATAGCCGTCCGGCGTCAGCTTGCCGCCGCGCTCTTCGGGAATCTTGAACGAGAAACGACCGTCCATGCCGCCGGTGAAGTACGACAGCGGTTTCAGACCCAACTCTTCGGCGTTGGAGAATTTGTCCAGGTCAATGGTCTCCCACACGTCGTCGGTCCAGTCGGTTGCATCATAAATGAGGATGCCGCCCTGGTTAGGCTTACCAACCAGCTCACCGGGATAGTCGGGCGAGAAGTTGCTGTTCGGGGTGCCATCAGCGTTCCACGTCATGATGTCTTCTTGGCGAACGCCGCCGCCACCGCGCGAGTCATTGGTGACCATGAACGAGTAGTCCAGCAGGTCAACCAGCGTGTCCACTGAACTTGACGTGTTGGTGGTTTCCACCTGGTACACCATGTAGTTGTACTTGTCCCACAGTGCGGGGCGCCACAGGTTGGTGACGGTGGTATTCCACTCCAAGTTGGTCTTGATGAAGGTCATCGAGCGCGACGAGGTAACGCCGCCGGTGCGGTCGCCCGCAGGAATGACCAGGTTGCCGATCTCCTCGGTACCACCTTGGGGCGTGTAGTTGTGAACCTCGGCACCAATTTGAATGGTTGCACCAGTGTTTTCAGGGATGGAACCCACGAACGCAATTTCAAACTGCGGACGCTGGAACTCCGTACCCATGCGGAAGTCAGCCGAACCACCGCGGTAACGCAGCTTGAAGCTACCAGTCAGCGTGCCATCCGGGAAGAGACGGTTGAACTGCTCTTGGCTACGGATGATGGTGCCCGTTTCATTCACGAGCTCCCAGTACACAAACAAGTTTGACGGCGGAGTTGCCGCAAGCTTGATGGGCGCGTTGGGGTTGTTGTAAGCCGCATTATCCGACATGGCTTTGTCGTAGTCGGTCTTGGTGTAGCACGACATGACAGCGCCGTTTTTGTCGAAGTAGAGGTACGGCACGTTGAAGTAGAGCATGGCAGGATTCTTCTGCGAGCCCAACCAACCGCTCTTGAATGGGAACGTTGCGTCCAAGGTGACGAAGGTGGGGTCGCCCGTGCCTTTGATGAGGTAGGTGTCCACCGCGCCCGGAATTGCTTCGTTTTCCGAGTTCAGGGTGATGAACGGGTTGATTGCTTGCGAGAAGTCAATGCTGGCATGAGCAGAAATGCCCGCGTCCAGCGGATTGATGAGGTCGTTCGCTGAGAAGAGCGGACGACCTGCGCTCAGGTTGACGTTGCCGGGCTCGGTACCGATGACGGGAGCTTCGGTTGCGCTGTCGTCGGCGCCTTCGCCTTCGCCCGCACCCGTGCCTTCGCCCTCATCCTTTGACGAGGGAATTGAGGGCAGCTGCGAGTCCGGAACAACCGTGGTGGGCTTGTCGGAACCATCCACGCCTGGCAGCGCCGGGGTCTCAACGTAGGGCTTGGCGGCAAACTCAAAGGTTGCGTCGGCGCGCTCGGTCAGCAGCACCGGGGAGTTGTTCTCAAGCACGGAAGCCTGCAGGTCAAACGTGGCGAACACCGGCTCGAAGTCCGCGTTGGGATCCTCGGGCGCGGTGGCTTTCGGGTCGTTTTCGTCGTAGAGCGCCAGCGCGCTTTCACGATACGGAACCGCAACGTACAAGGTGCGTTTGGCGTTTTGCTCAACGCGGCCGGAGCCCTCGGTGAGCGAAATGCGTGCCTGCGCGTCCTCGGTCACGTAGTAGGGCAATGGCTCAAGGCCGGCGTCGGCAAACGTCTTGGCGTTCGTGGGATCAAGCGCGGCAATTTGGGCATCCGTCAGGCCAGTTACGTCGAAGACCAGAAGGCCAGCTTCGCCCGCAACGCCCACAAACTGATTGTCTTCGCGCGTCTGCTTGGTGGTGTCAACCTCGCCTGCCTCGGTCAGGTTGGCCACTGCGCCTTCGTCGGTTGAGCGGAATGCCATGAGGTCGGCCAGCGTCAGGCCGCCCAGGCCACGCCAATCGGCGTTGAACGTAGCTGCCAGAGCGATGCTTTGCGCAGCCAGCATCTTTTCGGGGACGGCATAGGTGGCAAGCGCGGTTGCATAGCCGCTGCCTTCGCCATCACGCTGAATCATAGTTGCCAGGCCAGTTGCAGAAAACGACATCTCAGTCACGGCTTTGGTGGTGCCCGTGGACAGCACGAGCGAACCCAGCATCGTGCGCAGGCCATTGCCGCGCTCAACGTTGCCGTCGCGATCCGTGAAGGTGTAGGCCTCAACGCCGTAAGCAACCTTGATGACGTTGTTGTCGTTTACGTTGCCAACAAAGCCGAGCTCAAACTCAGGAGCGACGGCATCAGCATCAAGTTTGCCGTTGTCGTGGGCGTCGTTGGTGCCCCCTTCATAACGCAAAATGACGTGACCCGTCACGCCAAGCTGCAAATCTTCTTTGGTTGCCTTTTGGTAGGCATCGCCGTGTTTGACCCACACCGACCAATCGGGCAGTTCATCTTCGGCGAAAAGCGCCACACGCGGCGCGTCTTTGATAAGGGTTTCGTCTTTGGCTTTTTCAATGGCCGCGTTCGCAATACTTTGCGCGGTATCTTCGGCGGTTGCGTCTTTGGCAAGCTCAGCGCGGGCGGTGCGCAGGCGCCACTCTTCTTGCGAGAGCGTGGTACCGAGCGCGTCTTGTCCGACGTCGAAGAGGTACGGAATATCAAGGGAGAGTACGAAGGCGTCCTGCTCAGAGGTGCCAGCCAGGTAGCCACCCTCAAGCAGCTCGCCTAAATTGCCCAGCTCATAGCGGCTTTGCATGCGGCCTTCGCCCACCAGATAGCCGCCACTTTGGGAGTACGGAACACCCCAGGTTGCCAGCAACGGGTTGGTGCGCGCGGCAATATCGGCTTTGTCGGTTGACTGCGCGGGAGCCGGCAGCACCTTATCGGACGCAACGAGGTTTTGCGGAAGGAGTGCAGTCAGTGCGCTGTCCTCAAGATCAAGCGCCTGGACCTCGGCGACACTAACGACCGGTGCCTCGGGCTCTTCGGCCTCAGCAGTATCGGTGTCATCGGTGGCGTTTTCGGCCGTGGCATCATCGTCGGCGGTGGTGTCTGCCTGAGTGTCAGCGTTTTGGTCCTGACCTTCGCCAGTTGATGCGTTGTCTACATCTTGCGAGGTAGCATCGTTAGCGTCGGCTTGGTCGGCCGATGCGTCGGCATTCGCGTCAGGCGAAGACGAGTCTGCTGCGCCATCGGATGCATCTTGCGTGGCGCGCTGCTCAGCTGCCGGGTTGGCAGCTTGTGCGGCTTCAACCAGCGGCGAGAGCCCCGAGAGGTCAAACATGGTGACAGCCAACAAAACTGAGAGCACGCACGACAAGGTGCGCACCCACAATTTATCTTTGAAGGATGTTGAACCGAGTTGCCCTCTGATTACTGGTTCTGATGTGTGGTTGGTCGAACGATTGTAAGAAGAATGCATCTTCTTCACCCCCTGAACCTGCAGCTGACTTTGGGTGTTTCGTTTTTGCGTCATTTACTTACCCTTGTGTCGTTTACCGTACGTCAGCTTCACCTTTTGGCGGGGGAAAGCGACCCCCCCCCGTTAAAAGAACGAAGCGAATTGCTTATTTTCCCTAGGTGCTTGTCAGCACTATTTGGTTTTCGATGTGGTGTCCCGCTTAACGTGCTCTTCCCTCTCCTGTGCTCTCTTTCATCGGGGTTGTTTTCCAGCCAAAAGCTGCCCGCGATTTCCGTGTTTTTCTGCCCGTACTTCACCGCTCAACAGCGCCAATAAAAGAGTCGTATCCCATTTTCGGGATACTTCAACTGAGATTGTAACCTATTTGCAACCTTTTCACAATCATTTCGTTACTATTTTCTGAGGTGTTTTATATGTGCCGTCCTAGGGTTTTGTCGCAGAATTACCAGCGTTTCCCTAAGCATTAAAAACGCTGCTTTTGTCATTTGTCATCTTCGGGCTTATATCGCGTCATTACCTTTGAGTGCGCACCCCTATCACGTGCCCGAAACTTACCATATCGGGCGTTCGCGCTTTTTAGCCTTCAAAGCTCTGATCAGCAAAAACGCAGCGTTTTCCCAGGTCGCTTGAAAATACGTAAGCGACCGATATGGTAAGTTTTCCGCGCCCGCGGCGCGTGCCCGCTCCTCGACCCCCGGCGCGTGCCCACTCCTCGACCCCCGACACGCTCCCGACCCTCGGCACAAAAAAAGAACTGGCGAGATGCCAGTTCTTTTGAAGTGATGCATTGAGTTTGACGTTCGCCGGGCAATCTGGCGAAAGAGCAGATCCTAGTAGTTGTCAGCCTTAAGCTCGAAGTGACCCTGCGGATGCTTGCAGACCGGGCACTCCTTCGGCGGCTCGGTGCCGATGTGGATGTGGCCGCACACGGTGCACACCCAAACCTTGGCCTCGTCGCGCTTGAAGACTTCGTCCTTTTCCACGCGATCAATCAGCGTCTGGAAACGCTGCTCATGAGACATCTCAATCTTCGCCAGCATTGAGAACCACTCGCCAATTTCGTCGAAGCCCTCTTCATAAGCGGTTTTTGACATCTCTTCGTACTCGTTGACGCCCTCGTTTTCCTCGGACTTGCGAGCAGCTTCCAGGTTCTCAAGCGTGTGCGGAACGGCGTCGCCATGCAGCTTCTTGAACAGCAACTTGCAGTGATGCAGCTCGTTAGCAGCCGTCTCGTTGAAGATCTCGGAGATCTGCGTGTAGCCGTCTTTTGCGGCCTGCTGACCGAAGAAGGTGTACTCGCAATACGCCTTGGCCTCCAGCTCAAGCGCTATTTCAAAGTTTTTCCAAGTTTGGGAATCTTTCAGTTCCATTTCACACGCTCCTTTCAGCTTCGCCGTTTGATCCTGCGCTGCGCCACGCGGTGCCGTGTGCGTAAGAAACGGGCGAAGGTTCCTTCGATGCACTCGATGGTGCCACAATTGCTCACCAAAACGCTCCACTATTGGACATCGGTTAACGCCGCGGCGAGAATCAGTTTCCGTAACGTAAGATTCAAGATGGCGAAGGGTGGCGCTCAGGGCGGAGACTGGCGCAGGACCGATGCGGACGCCAGGCGCAACGGACGAAGGCGGCGGCGCTACACCAGTTTCGTCTCGTCGAGCTTTTTGGTGAAGTACGCGATCATCTTGATGGTAGGTTTGCGCAGCGCAAGTCCCACAAACAGCGTGCCGACCAGGAACAAACCGAGACAGCCCCAGCTCATCCACAGCTGATTGCCATAGATGCCAGCCATGCAACTTTCCAGCGCTTCCATGGCGTGGGTGAACGGCAGCCACGGGTAAATGACCTGGAAAAACTCTGGCGCCATCTGGATGGGCATAAGTCCACCCGACCCTGCCAACTGCATGACCAATCCCACAATAGCAATGGCTTTGCCGACGTTGGCGAACACCACCGTGAGCGTATACACCATGCTGCTAAAGACCACCGCAATGATCCAGCCAGTGACAAGGTAAAGCCCGAAATGCTCGCAGGTTACGCCCAAGAAAAAGACATTGCCGGTGCACACAATCGTTGCCTGCAAAAGCGCGATCAGGCAAAACACGCCGTAGCGACCAATATAGAGCTGATAGGGCGTGGGGTTGTTGAGCGTAGCAATGCGCTTTTTCGACACGTTGACCTGCATGAGCGCCACCATGAACACCGCGCCAATCCACAGGGAAAGCGTCGTGTAGAACGGCGACATTGCGCTGCCATTGTTGTGCATCGGATAGATTTCATGCGTCTCAAGCTTCGTCGGCGCCGAGAGAAATTGCGCCACCGCCGTCGGATTGGTGCCGATGATGGTGCGCACCTGGTCCAAGTCCTTCGTGTTAAGCGCCTGCATGAGTGCATCGTTTGCGCCTTTGAGCTGCGTGTTTGCGTCATCTAGCACGCGCGCGGTTTCGTCAAGCGCATCCTTTGCGTTATGCAAGTCCTCGCTGAGAGAGCCGGTTGCGTGCGCAAGATCGGTTGTTGCTTGCGTGAGGTCAGCCGACAACGTGGCACCTTGCTGGCGAATGTCGTCTAGCGTGGTTTCCAGCGTGCCTACCTGCGTGCCGATTTCGCTGTCATATGTTGCTTTCAAGCCGCTCACCAGCGACTTCGCCGCGTCAATGCGCTCAAGTGCCCGCGCTCTTTGATCCGCAATGTCGGTGGTTGCGCTTCCCGAATCCGCCTTAACCTGACCGAGTTGCTCCTGCAATGCACCCAGCTGCCCGATGATGGCGTCAAGCTGAGCAAGCACGGGCGAGCTCGGATCAACGCGCGACACCGCATCGCGAATGTCCTGGTAGGCGCTGGTCATGGACGCGACATCCGCACTAGTGGCATCCGCCAAACCGGCCGCATCTCCTGGCGCTTGCTCAAGAGCATCGAAGGCTTTGCCGGTGTCGGCAGCCAGCGTATCGAACGCCGCGGCGCTCTGGCTCATGGCGGTGCTGAGCTGGCCAGACACTTCGCCAAGTGCCGATGTTGCGTCTTGTAAGCCTTGCTCGGTGTCAGCAAAGATCGGCGCGGTTTGGCTGGCCGTCTCCTCGGACTCAGACAGAAGTGAGGCCGTTGTGTCCACCAGATTCGCCGTTGCGTCCACCAACTGGGCAAACGAGGTCACCTCGGCCGTTGCGGCATCAAGCTGCCCCGAGATGGTGCTCAGGTGCGCGGTCATAGTTTGCGCGTAGGTGAGGATGCCTTCGCCATTCATAAACGTCATAAGATTTGACGTGGTATGCAGCGCCACGTTTGAGACGGTTTTGGCGAAAGTTTCATCAATTTGCTGCTCAAGCGCGGACGCTCCGGTGCTGGTCACGCGCGGGGCAATGGCGTTGAGCTTCTGGTTGGAGTAGTAGTCAATGCTGGCGTGCTGGACGTCTTGCGAAAAGACCGTCATGAGGTCAGCCGAGAAGTCCTCCGGAATCACGATGGCCGCGTAGTATGCGCCCGACTTGACGCCGTCAACCGCCTCGTCTTCGTCGACGAACACCCAGTCGAACTGGTCGCTTTTGCGCAGCTCGTCCAATATGTCGTCGCCAGCGTTAATGCCCATGGGCAACAGATCGCTCTCGTAGCCAGCATCTTGGCTGGCCACCGCAACTTTGAGGTTGCCCGTGTTTGAGTAGGGATCCCAAAAGCCAGCTGTCGTGAACCACGCATACAGCGGCGGCACGAGCGCCAAGCCCACAACCACGATGGCGGCGATGGGGTTTTTCATGAGTCGCTTGATGTCGCCGATGAACAGCTCCCAGATGTTTCTCATGACTGGTCACCTCCGGGGGTTGCGGCGGGGTCGGCGGTTGCATCGGGATCGGCGGCCGCGGCGGCTGCGGCGGGGTCGGCGGCCGCGGCGGCGCCACCAGCCGCGCCACCCGCAACGAGGCTGCCTTGGCGCAGCGCCTGTTCGCGAAGTTGTTGCTCAGACAGGGTGCTCACACGCTGCTGCTGCGTGAGATCTGCGTTCAAAAACTCCACGACAATCAAATAGCTATCCACCACGATAATGGCGGCCACCATGCACAGAAGCAGGATAATCTTCGTCTCAATATCGGCTTTGACCAGCACCATGACCGCAAACGTAATCACCGGCTGCGCGAAAATGGCAATCCAACCCGCGCGAATGAGCTTCGGGTAGCGCTTCTTAAACTTCGCCACACGCTCCATCAGCCGCTCGCGATACGCCTGGTTATTGAGCAGCGCCGAAAGCATGTGACGCATCCGGAAGTGCTCCACGGTACCGGGGTTCGATTCGCTGGCGAACAAGTCCGCTTCGCCCAATTTGCGGTCGAACAAGATGTTGAGGTTAAACGCATACCGCCCGATGACCAGACCGATAAAAAGCGCGATCGGCAAAAACAAAAGCAGCGCGCCAATATCTTGCCAGTAATGCAGGCCATAGAAGCCGCCAATGGCTTCGCGCATGGCATCGATGCTGTACGTAAACGGCAAAAGCGGGTTGATGAACTGGAAAAACGGCGGCATCATCTCAACGGGAAACATGCCCGATGACCCGGGGATTTGCATGATCAGCAAGATGACCGCAATAGCTTTTCCAATGTGTTTGAAGGCGAAGGCCAGCGCGAACATGATATTCACGTCCACGATCACCGTCACCAAACCAGCAAAGATAAACGCCGCCGGGTTTTCGCACTGGATACCGATGATGAGATCCCCACCGCATACCACCAGCCCCTGCAAAACAGCCAGCACCATAAACAGAAGCCACCTGCCCCAATACGCCTGACCAGTGGTAAAGCGCGGCAGGCCTTCCGGATCCACGCGCAGCTTCACGATGGCCATCAAAATAAAGCCGGCCACCCACAGTGCCAAGTTGCTGAAAAAGGGCGCTACACCCGAGCCGTAGTTCGCCACCGGATACACCGTTATGGTTTCCAGCTTCACGGGTGTTGCCATGTATTCGCCAATCTTATCAGCGGATATGCCCAAATACTCCGACAGGTCTTTAACCACCGAGGAGCTCTGTAGCGCCGATAGGTCGGATTCGGTTTGCGACAAGTCCTCGTCCAACGCAGAGAGCGACTCGGTCATGTTTTCCACGTTGGTTTTCGCGTTTGAAAGCGTGTCTTTGAGCTGCGTTAACAGAGATTGCGTTTGCGAAATGAGCGGGTGAACCGAGCTAATAGTTGCGCGCATGTCCGCCAGCACGTCCACCGCGTCGTCGGTGGCCGAGAGCAGTTTCGGATAGATGCTCGTGTGAAACTGCTCGTTGGCGGATTGGATCTGCGCCACTTCGCCATCAATATTTTCGTTAATGGTTTGCGCGTCCGCGTCCGCCTGGCTTGCCGCCCCTCCGAGCTGATCAACGACTGGTTTGAGTGCGTCGATCGTTTTTTGGTAAGCCTCGTTTTGCTGCTCCAGCTGCGAGATCACGTCGGCGAACTCTGGGTGCTCGGCCAGCTGTCCGCGCAGCTCTTCTATGAGCGTTTGGTTTTGCGAAAGCAGCGTTTGCGCACTTGAAAGCGACGTTTGCAGCGCGCCTTGCAAGCGGCTCACCTCAACAGACGCGTTCGTGATAGCAATGAGCGCCTGCGCGCTGGTTTGCCCCACCTCGGCGGCGGCCTTCGACAAATCTTGGCTGGCGGTGGTTGCGTAGTGCTCCGTTGAAGTGCGCAGTGCCTCAAGCTGATCGCGCGCGGTGGTGAGTTTGTCAGTGAGCGCGGGCAAGGTGGCGTCTATGTCTGAGAGCGTTTTTTGTGCGTCGTCGATCGTCTGCATGCACGAGTCAATGGTGGGCGAAAGCTCGCTGGTGAGCGCGCTGGTCTGCGTGAGCGCGTCGCGTGCCTCTTTGATGCCCGCGTCCAGTT
Organism: uncultured Eggerthellaceae bacterium; assembly: GCA_910577495.1. Classification (GTDB taxonomy): domain Bacteria; phylum Actinomycetota; class Coriobacteriia; order Coriobacteriales; family Eggerthellaceae; genus Xiamenia. The sequence goes on along the minus strand of CAJTML010000005.1, from coordinate 3,302 downwards.
TGTTGACGGCGCCCTCGGCGTGATCCTCGGCACTCTGACCAGCGTCTTGCGTGATGGACACCACGGTCTCGCTCACGGTTTCCACGAAGTTTTCGTTCACCTGGTTTTGGACGGCAGTGGCACCCGCATCGGTCACCTTCGGCGCGATGGAGGAGAGCTTGTCGTTGACGTAATACTCAAGGGTGGGCTGCTCAAAGGTGCCCGTCGTAATGCTGGCGAAGTCTTGAGAGAAATCCTTCGGGATAATGATGGCGGCGTAATATTCGCCTGAATGCACGCGCTCCATGGCGGTGGCTTCGTCCACAAACTCCCAGCCCAGCGTGTGGTTTTCGCGAAGCTTGTCCACGACTTGGTCGCCGACATTGAGGTGCTGGGAGGTCTTGCCGGCCGCGGATTCGCCGGCTGCTTCGTCCGCTGCTTCGCCGGCCGATTCGCCGGCCGACCCCGTGGCCGCCGGCACGTCCAGCTCGGCGCCTTCGTCGTTATTGACCACCGCAACCTTGACTGAACTGGTGTTTTGATACGGATTCCAGTTCGCCAGAATCGTGTACCACGCATACAGCGACGGCATGAGGCACACACCCAAAATCACGATGAGCGCGATGGGGTTTCGCACCAGTCGACGGACGTCTCGCGCGAAAATTTGCAAAATGACGTGGATGTATGCCTTGAGCTTCATGCATCCATACTATATGTCCAAGTTAGTCAACATTTGCGCGCTCACGGCGCAGTTTATCCGCGGTTGCAAAACCGTATACCGAATGTTCACCTTTTGACCTACACTTAAACGGTTTTGGTGAGAAAGGTTGCCCATGCCCGTCATTGATGCACACGCACACATTTACCCCGAAAAGATTGCGGCGAAGGCCGTTGACGCAGTTGGGAACTTTTATGGCGTGCACATGGCATCCGCGGGAACTGCCGAGGAGCTCCTTTCGTGCACCGAGCGCTCCGGCATCACGCACTTTATCGTGCATTCGGTGGCCACCACGGCCAAGTCGGTGCCAACCATCAACAACTTTATTGCTGAGCAGGCACGCATCCATCCGGAATTCATTGGGTTTATGACCATGCACCATGACTTCGAGGACATGGAAGCCGAGGTCAACCGCGCTATTGACCTGGGACTTCGCGGCGTGAAGATTCATCCCGATACGCAGATGGTCAACATGGATGACCCTCGCCTCATGCAGCTTTATGAGATTATCGAAGGCCGGCTGCCTATTGTTATTCACACGGGAGATTACCGATACGACTACTCAAGTCCAAAGCGACTCCTTCGCGTGCTTGAAGCTTTTCCTGATCTGGTAGTGGACGCGGCACACTTTGGCTGCTGGTCACAGTACGAAATAGGCTATGACGTGCTGCATAGCAAAGCGGCTGAGCGCGGCAACGTCTTCTTGGACGAATCAAGCTCGCTGGCGTTTTTGGGATCGCGACGCGCACGTGAACTTGCCCGCATGTGGGGCACCGAGTGCATCATGTTTGGCAGCGATTACCCCATGTGGGATCCGGTTGCGGAGTATGAGCAGTTCAGCTCGGCAGGATTTACCGAGCGTGAACTGGAAGATTTATGCTGGCATAACGCCGAGCGCTTTATTGGTTCGCCCCTGAGTTAGTAAGAAGCCTAGGCGTCTGTCCCAGCTGGTTCTTTGGCGTCGCTGTCCTGGTCATCCTCAGGTTCTTCTTGCTCAAGCACCATGCGAATCTTGTCAATACGATGCCTATCCATATCAACAACGGTAAAGCTTGCTTTGATTTTGCCGTTGTCAACGCTGACTTCGTCACCTTCGCTCGGAATGCGATCAAACAACGTCAGCAGCAAACCACCAGCGGTTTCGCACTCTTCTGCTTCCTCAGGCTCAAAGCCCATGAGGTCAACCACGTCGTCGATAGCAATAGAGCCATCAAGCAGATACGACCCGTCTGCCATTTTGACCACGCGGTCTTCGCCATGATTGTATTCGTCATCAATACGACCTACGATCTGCTCCATGATGTCACTCATGGTAACGATGCCAGCCGTGCCGCCGTGCTCGTCAATGACCACGGCAATCTTGGTGCGCTGCTCTTGGAGCGTCTGCAGCAGCTTCGCAATGGAAAGCCCCTCAGGCACGGCAACAATTTCGCGAATCTCCAGGTCATCAATGGTGGCGTCGGCCGGCATTGAGTACAGGTCCTTGACGTGCACGAAGCCCACGATGCGGTCTTTGGTTTCGCGACACACCGGGTAGCGCGTGTAATTGTACTGGCGCGCCATGGCCAAGCTCTCCTCAAGCGGGTCGTCCAGATCAATGCAGATCACGTCGGTGCGCGGCGTCATGATAGTCTCGGCGTCCTTGTCGCCCAGATCAAAGATGTTGTCCACGAACTCATTTTGATCCGGATCAATGAGGCCGCTTTCGGTTGACTCGTCAATGAGCAGTTTGATCTCTTCGTCGGTGTAAACCTCGTGCTCATTCGCCACATCATGGCCGAGCAGCTTCATGACGCCGTTGGTGATAGCGTTGAAGAACAGCATGACGGGGTAGGTGATGCGGTAAAACCACACGAGCGGACCGGCTGAAAACAGCGCGTACTTTTCGGTGGAGAAGATGGCCAGCGATTTCGGGATGAGTTCGCCCACGACGATGTGCAGCGAGGTGATCACGATGTAGCCGATGGCGAACGAGATGCCATGGATGGCGGCCTCGGGAATCCCCAGCGGCGCGAACAGCGGCGAGATGAGCTCGGAAACTGCCGGTTCGCCCAACCAGCCTAACGCAAGCGATGCAAGCGTAATGCCCAGCTGACAGGCGGAAAGGTAGGCATTGACGTTGTCGGCGACGATTTTGGCGTATTTGGCGCCCGCCTTGCCCTCCTCAAGCGCGATTTCCACTTGGGATTTGCGCACGCGCACGAGCGAGAACTCCGCCACTACAAAGAACGCGTTCATGAGCAGGAAGAATACGACGAGCAATAAGCTTATCGCGATAGGCATGAGAGCTGGTCTCCTTAGGTCGAATAGGTAGGTCTACTTTCAACGCGCAACCGTGCAGCCACAGGGCGCCGTGTCGAATTGCGCAGTATAAACGTCATCTATTTTCGCATAAACGCGGCTGGTTGGCTGACCTGTACATAAAACAATGCCAATTCGTAAGCACGACGATACGTTGAGCGGTAGGTTGGCAAAGGTTTCGCCCTTCTCCAAGCCTGAGTGCACCCCCCCTGGGGGTGCACCCCATTTACTGGAGAAGCTAGGCAACAAAACCTAGCGATTTCCTATACATCATTGGGCTTTTCCATCCCAGTGATTCCTTGAT
>CAJTML010000004.1 GCA_910577495.1 uncultured Eggerthellaceae bacterium | reverse complement strand
CGACATCAAGACTGGCCGCGTGGTTGACTACACCTTCAACTCAGGCACCAAGTTTGACTCGGTTCGCCTTGAGACCAAGAAGATGCAGTACCTCTACAACGATGGCGCTGACTACAACTTCATGGACAACGACACCTACGAGCAGCTGGCAATTTCTGCTGACGTTATTGGCGATGCTGCTAAGTGGCTCAAGGAAAACGACGAGGCCAGCTTGCTGTATGCCGGTGATGAGCTGATCAGCATTGAGCCGCAGATGTTTGTTGAGCTTGAAGTGACCCACACCGAGCCTGGCTTCAAGGGTGACACCGCAACCAACACCACCAAGCCGGCAACGCTTGAGACTGGTGTTGAGGTGCAGGTTCCCACGTTTGTCGAGATCGGCGACGTGCTGCAAATTGACACGCGCGACGGTCGCGTGATCAAGCGCGTGTAACTTCACGGCCAGCTATCGCGCTCATGGGTGCACACACGCGCACATGAGCATACGTGCATTCGCATGATGAGGACGCCAATCACTCGTTGGCGTCCTTTTTTGTACGTAGGGGAGCGGCGAAACCCCTAGGGGCGATGGTGTTGGCTTAGGAACACGTGTTTCGGCTCGGGCTCGGGGCATGCCTCAAGCGTGCACTGCTCAAACGCAAGCAGCTTAGATGGATTGACGTCAAGCGCACGGCACAGTCGTACGACCTCCTCAAGGCTGCACGCAACCAAGCCGCCTTCAATATCGCTAATGCGCGCGTGTCCCGACCCAATCATGTGGCCGAGTTGCTGTTGAGAAATGTTTTGGTGCTCGCGCTCTGTACGAACGGCATATCCAAATGCAATGCAGAGCTGCTGCAAAAGCGGGTCTTGCTGCAGCATAAGTGCTTTCTTTTTCGAGATATGTCGTATTGAGGTCATGCAATCAAGCATATGCTTGTCGTAAATCTATCCTGTAGTCAGCAAGCTACAATCGCGAGCAAAACTGCTGATTAAGTGGGAAAATATAGCAAATATGACCAACTCAAATAGAGTTTCCTGCACAGCTTAAACGGGTTTGTGGAAAAGAAAAAATCCTTTGCCGTCTGCCTGCTTACGCGTTGCACTGCTCGGCGAAATGGCGTTGCGCGCAACCGAGGCATCTGCATTTGTTTATAATTTTGGATTCAAGTGTAATTACTTGGTTCTTTGACGTATCGAACAGCAGAAAAGGAGGTGTGAGTTCATGCCAAGACTTCAAATCATGGATACCACCATCCGCGACGGACAGCAAAGCCTGTGGGCAACGCGCATGCAGGTGGGAGACATGCTGCCAATCCTGCCAAAAATGGATCGCGTCGGATATTGGGCAATTGAGGCCTGGGGCGGCGCCACGTTCGACACGTGTCTGCGCTTCTTGGACGAAAACCCCTGGGAACGCCTGCGTTCTATCAAGGCTCAAACTCCCAACACTCCGCTTGCAATGCTCTCGCGTGGACAAAACCTCGTTGGCTACAAGCATTATTCTCGCGACATCTGCAACCGCTTCATCAAGGCGGCTAAGCGCAATGGCGTGCATGTGTTCCGTGTTTTTGACGCACTGAACGACATCCGCAATGTGGTGGATAATGCTGAGGCTATTCGCGAATGTGGCGGACATTTCGAAGGCGCAATCTCATACACGATGTCGCCGGTACACACCCTTGATAGCTTCTTGGAATACGGCCAGCAGCTCAAAGATCTAGGCGCTGACTCCATCTGCATCAAGGACATGGCGGGTATGTTGACGCCGTATCGCACCGAGCGCATGGTGAAAGCGTTCAACGCTGAAATTGGTTTGCCCGTGCACATCCACTGCCACTATGTTGGCGGTATGGCTCCGGCGAACATCTTGAAGGCTGCCGAAGCAGGCGCGTCCATTGCAGACACCGCCTCAGCACCGCTGGCATTTGGTAACTCGCACCCGGCTGTTGAGATGATCGTAGCTGCGCTGCAAGAGAGCCGCTACGATACCGGCCTTGACCTGGATCTGCTCTTCGAGATTGCTGAATACTGGGAAGAGATGCGCAAGCGTGGCCACTACAAGCGCGGCGTGTCCTCGCTCATCCACATGCAGGTGTACTCGCACCAGGTTCCTGGCGGCATGATGTCAAACCTAATCTCGCAGCTTGAAGTGCAAAATGCACGCGATCGCCTCCCTGAGGTTATGCGTGAGATCCCGAAGGTGCGCGCAGAGGTAGGTTACCCGCCGCTGGTTACACCGCTGTCGCAGATTGTCGGCACGCAAGCAGTATTTAACGTGCTGACCGGTAAGCGCTGGAGCGTAGTGTCCAAAGAGATGAAGGACTACATCTGCGGTTACTACGGCAAAGCGCCTGGTCGCATGGATAAAGAAATCGTGGCGAAGGTGGTCGGCAACTCTCAGATGCTGCCGCCGGATGTGGCGCCCGGTTCATTGGTAACCACCACCTATGATCAAGTTGCTGAAGAGATTGGCGACTTGGCTCAAAGTGAAGAAGACGTATTGATGTATGCGCTGTTCCCGAATGAGGCGCGTACGTTCTTAAGCAAGCATCGCACGTCAGAAACGGTTGACTTCCTGATGGAGCAGGAGTCAAGCAGCGTCAAGGAGGACGATTACGTGGACATCAATCAGATTCGCGAATTGGTTCGCGTCGCCGAAGAAAGTGGTGTTGGCGAGATTGTAGTTGAAGAAGAGGGTATGCGTATTGCAGTTCGTATGCCTGGCACGAGCGAGGCAGTCCCTGCTGCAGTAGCTCCGGCTGCTCCGGTTGCTGCGGTTGCAGCACCTGCTGCTGTGGCAGCACCTGCAGAAGCTCCGGCAAGTGATCGTCCGGCAAACTGGTATGCCGTAACGGCGCCGATGGTGGGTACGTTCTACACGTCACCGGCTCCGGGCGAGCCGCCGTTTGTGAAGGTAGGAGACGAAGTTGCCGCCAACCAGACGCTGTGCATTGTTGAGGCAATGAAGCTCATGAACGAGATCACGGCTGAAGAGATGGGTACCGTTCGCGAGGTTTGCCTTGAGGACGCAACGCCGGTTGAGTTTGGCACCGTGCTCTTCTACATTGAGCCTCATGGCGCACCGGCACCGGCTCCGGAGACGGCATAATGTTTAACAAAATTCTCGTTGCAAACAGAGGTGAAGTTGCGCTGCGCATCATGCGTGCGTGCAAGGAGTTGGGTGTTAAGACGGTTGCGGTTTATTCAACCGAGGATGCTGACACTTATCCGGTGCACTACGCTGATGAGGCAGTCTGCATCGGACCTGCGCAAGCAAACAAAAGCTACCTGGTAATGGGCAACATTATTGAGGCTGCGAAAAACACCGGCGCTGAAGCAATTCACCCGGGCTACGGCTTTCTGGCTGAAAACGCTGACTTCGCACGTCTGTGCGAAGAAAACGACCTGGTCTTTATTGGCCCGGCACCTGAGTGTATTGAGCGCATGGGTGATAAGTCGTCAGCTCGAGAGACTATGAAGGCCTGTGGTGTTCCGACGGTTCCGGGTTCGGACGGGTGCATTGATACTGCTGAAGAGGCGAAAGCATTCGCCGATTCAGTGGGTTATCCGGTGCTCATTAAGGCAACCGCTGGCGGTGGCGGCAAGGGTATGCGTGAGGTTCACGCACCCGAAGAGCTTGAGTCTCAGTACCAGGCAGCCCGCACCGAAGCGGGCGCTGCGTTTGGTAATGACGGCGTTTACCTGGAGAAACTGGTGTTGCGTCCGCGCCACGTTGAGGTGCAGGTGTTAGCTGACAACTTCGGCAACAACATTGCGCTGTGTGAGCGTGACTGCTCAATTCAGCGTCGTCACCAAAAGCTCATTGAGGAGGCTCCGTCTCCTGCGCTGACTGATGAGCTGCGTCGCGCGATGGGCGTGGCTGCCATTAAGGCAGTGCGCGCGGTTGATTACAAAAACGCGGGTACCATTGAGTTTTTGCTGGATTCGGATGGCAAGTTCTACTTTATGGAGATGAACACGCGCGTGCAGGTAGAGCATCCCGTAACCGAGGAAATCACCGGCACCGACATCATCAAAGAGCAGCTGCGCATTGCTTCAGGTGAGCCAATGAGCTGCGCTGATCGTGCACCGTTTACGCCAGCAGGTCATGCTATTGAGTTCCGCATTAACGCTGAAGACCCAGAGCATGGTTTCCGTCCGTGCCCGGGCACCATTACGCGTTTTGAGCCGCCGGCAGGACCAGGCGTTCGCGTGGAAAGCTACATTCGCTCGGGTTCAAAGATTTCGCCGTATTACGATTCGTTGGTGGCGAAGGTTATCGTTCATGGCCAAGACCGAGACGAAGCTATTGCACGCGGAAAGCGCGCGTTAGATGAATTTATTATTGAAGGTATTGCAACAACTATCCCATTCCACCGTCGTGTGCTTGAAAATGCGGTATTTTGTTCAGGAGATGCTCGAACAGACTTTATCGAAACCCAGATGGGAGACGTACTATGAGTGAACTGAATTTTGACGGCATGGCGGTTGCTCCTGGCGTTGTTGAGACCATTGTCTCGTTGGCAACCAATGAGGTAGAAGGTGTTGCTGCGGTTGGCTCAACCTCGGCAAACCCCATTCGCACGGTGCTTGGCTCAAAGCCTTCAGCGCAAGGTGTTGAGGTAAGCGTTGACGAAGATAGCAAGCTCAACATTTCAGTGCGCGTGGAAGTGCTGTATGGTTATGCGCTGCCCGACATTGCCGCCAACATTCGCAAGGCCATCGCTGATGCGGTAAAAAGCCAGGTTGGCGTGGATGTTAACGCAGTTGACGTGTATATCGACGCAATTCAGTTCGCCCGCTAGGAAACAAGGGTAAAAAGGGACGTTATGGCAACAAAACGCCACGAAAGAACGCGCGCTCGTCGCAGCGCTTTACAAGTTTTATACACCGGTGAGATTTGCGGTGAGTCGCCGACGAAGCTGGCAGAAAGCGGACAGGTACTCCCCGAGATTGATGAGCTGAGCGATTACGCTATGATGCTCATTCGCGGATGCGAATCTCACCAGGTGGCAATTGATAAGCACCTCACGACCACCTCTGAGAACTGGTCGCTGTCGCGCATGCCTATCATTGACCGCTCCATTTTGCGTTTGGCGGTCTTTGAGATGATGTTTGTGGATGATGTACCGGTTTCGGTTGCTATTAATGAGGCGGTTGAGCTGGCGAAGGATTTTGGCGCAGAAGATGAATCTCCGCGCTTTGTGAACGGCATCTTAGGGCGTATCTCTCAAGAGTTATCAGGGGATCAAGATGGCGAATGAGACAACTGAGACCTACGATAACTTCGAGTCGCTCAAATCTCGGCTTGATGAAATTGTTGAAGCGGTAGCTGATGAAACGCTACCGCTTGATGATGCGTTAACGCTCTATGAAGAGGCGGTGGCCTTAGGGCTTCGCGCAACGGATCTGTTGGAAGAAGATATTGCCGAGGCCGATAGTGCCGAACTTGATGAGGCGTCAGCAACCGACGAGGTGGCTGCACCTGATGCGGTTGCCGAGAGCGAACAGGCCACTTCGCCAGAACCCACTTCATCTGATGTGACCACTTCAAACGAAGGTCAGTAATATGAAAGATCAACAGCGTATTCTTGATGTAATTACATCTCCAGCTGATTTGAAGGTGTTAACCGACGAAGAGCTGAGCATTTTGGCACAAGAAATTCGCGAGGAGATAATCACGGTTACCTCTGAAACCGGAGGTCACGTGGCTTCTTCGCTGGGCGCTGTTGAGATTATTTTGGCGGTGCATTCGCTCATTGATTCGCCCACTGACAAGCTCGTCTTTGACGTGGGGCATCAGTCCTATGCACACAAGCTTATTACGGGGCGTTTGGATGACTTTGAGACGCTGCGTACCTATGGCGGCCTCTCAGGTTTTCCCAAGCCCGAAGAGAGTCCTCATGATGTGCATCCGTCGGGTCATGCGTCGGACTCGCTTTCTATTGCGATGGGTCTTGCTGAGGCGCGCGACATGCGCCATGGCACCGAAAAGATTGTCGCCATCATCGGAGACGCCGCGCTTTCGGGCGGCATGGCATTTGAGGCGCTCAATCAAATTGGGCAGTCGCAAACGCCCATGGTAATCATCTTGAACGACAACGAGATGTCCATCTCGCGCAACGTCGGTGCGCTCATGAAGCATTTGGGTTACATGCGTGCTTCAACGCAGTATCGCACTGCGCGCGACACGTTCCAGGAGTGCCTGGAGAGCTCCGGTCCGTTTGGTAATGCGCTTGCCAACTTTGGCCGCAACATGAAAGATTCAGTCAAGCACATGGCCATTCCGCACACCATGCTCTTCGAGCAGTTGGGAATCATGTGCACGGCTCCCATTGATGGCCACGATATTGGTTTGCTCAAAGAGACGCTTTCGGTGGTGCTGGACGCGGGCGTTCCGGCGCTCGTGCATGTCGTGACCAAGAAGGGTGCCGGATATGCGCCGGCCGTGCAAAACCCCGAGAAGTTCCACGGCATCGGCCCGTTTGATATCGCTACTGGTCAGGCAAAGAAAAAGCCAGCAACTGCTCCCACCTACACAAGCGTTTTTGGTGAAGCGTTGGTGGCTGAGGCGGCGAAGGACTCGCGCATTGTGGCACTGACTGCTGCCATGAAAGGCGGCACTGGCCTTGACCAGTTCGCCCAAAGATTCCCTGAGCGGTTTATTGATGTAGGCATTGCCGAAGAGCATGGCGTGGCCTCGGCTGCTGGCCTTGCGTTTGGCGGCATGAAGCCGGTTGTGGCCATGTATTCAACCTTCTTGCAGCGTGCAATTGACCAGATGATCATCAACTGCGCACTGCCTGATCTTGATGTGATTTTCGCCATTGATCGTGCCGGGGTAGTGGGCGAAGATGGCCCGACGCACCATGGCATGTTTGACCTGGTGTATACCCGTATGGTTCCGCACATGCGTGTGCTGACGCCTTCAAATGAGGCTGAGCTGGTTAACGCGCTCCATACCGCCCTTGAGCTGGGCGGACCGTTCGCCATTCGCTATCCGCGCGGAGAAGCTGAAGGTGTGCCGGTGCCCGATGAGCCTCTCGTTTTGGAAGAGGGCGTATCGCGCATGGTTCGCGATGGCGCCGATGTGGCCATTTTGGCATTTGGCCGCATGGTGTCTAAGGCTGAGGACGCGGCGGAGATTTTGTCGCTGCGCGGTATTGAAGCGCGCGTTGTTGACATGCGCTGGGTGAAGCCGCTTGACGTGGCCGCCATTAAAGCGGCAGCAGAGTTGCCGCTGGTGGTGACGGTAGAAGGCGGCGTTGTTGACGGTGGCGCTGGTGAAGGTGTGTTGGGCGAAATGGCCAAGATGGGCGTTGCTGCTCCCACGCTCGTGCTCGGAATTGACGACACGTTTGTGCAGCAAGGCGCACCCGCAAAGCTGTTAGATGAGCTTGAGCTTGATGGCAAAAGCATTGCGAAAGCCGTGCAAGCGCGCCTTGAAGAACTTCGCAAAGGTTAAATCGCGAAGCTTACAACTTATGCTTCAGGTGTAGCTACGGGACGCTCCATGATGTAGTCGTCCATGATGAAGCCTTCGCCAATATCGGTTTCCACGGCATCAATCACTTCAAAGCCAGTGCCGTTGTAAGCGCGAACGCCCAGTTCGTTGTGCTTATTGACAGTCAGATACATGGCGCCCAGCCCGCGGTTTTTGCAGAGCGTGTCATAGAAGTTGATGGTGTCGCGGGCATATCCTTTGCCGCGTGCGTCTGAGAGCAGATAAATCTTGGAAATGAAGAAACGGTTGGTTTCGGGTTCTACATGGCCGCCCGTGTAGCCAACGCGGTTGCCGGCATCGTCTACCAAGAACCAATATTCGTAGGTGTTTTCACTCATATCGCGAACAAACGCTTCAAGGCTCTGGAAGTTATCGACCATGTAATCGGTCTGCGCTTCGCCAATCAGTGCAGGCCAATATTCGTGCCAAATGGCATTTGCCATTGCGGCCAGATCCTCAATCTCGTCTTGTCGGGTAACCGGTTCAAAGCTTACTGACATACGTGCCCCTTCCTTCTGAGATAGTAATGAGTATCTAGGTCATCTATTGTAGCACCAGAGGGAGGGGCAAAAACCGCGTTTTGGATGGACTGCTGTAACAAGTTGCTCCAAGGAGGAGGGAGTAAAGCGAACCGGCACCTTTGGCAGAACCGATTAGAATCCCTTCCAGAAATCCTGGATAAGAGCTTGACGGCTTTCGCACTCAGTTTTCTTGAGCAGTCGATGCACGTATACCTTGACGGTTGAGGGAGCAACGGTGAGAGCTGATGCAATATTTTGGTTGTCTTTGCCCTGCAGAACGAGTTGTAGTACTTCTCGTTCGCGATCAGTTAGACCGTGTCGATTGCTGTAGAGTGCCAGGTTGGTGCCGATATGTGAGGCTCTCAGTTCGTCTTCGTCTGCGGGAGGTTCAATAAAACGAAGGGCGAGTGAGCGACCTGCATGGAAAATGGCGAGCAGCGAACAAGCAAGCATGGAGAGGTTTTCGGCATAGTTACGCTCGGCAGAAATAACAATGGGGCCGAGCGCCCATTGGTCAACCCGCAGCACGAGAAACATAAGGACGTCCTCGGCAATTACAAGAATGGTCAGTACAGCCACAACAACAAAGATGACGCGTCCCCGTGCGAGGCGAACCCGCTCGGTGCTGTCGTGGCACGTTAAGTAGCGCACGAACGCGTAGCCGAGGATCCATACTACATAGAACATGCGCATCGAGTAAAACCAAAAGCGCCCTTCGAATGAGGTCGCGTTTGCGAGCAGCGCGAAGCTGATCAGCAAAAACAGTAGTGGCGGAACGCATTTTATAGCGGTTTTGCGCTCTCCGATGAAGTTGCAGACGAGGAGCCAGAAAAACGTGAGAAAAGCATCCCCGATAACGACGGTTGCTACGCTGCGTGCAAGCAAGTAGCTTGGATCGGTGGCGGTGCCCAGTACTGCAGTGGCAATAGAGTCTTGCAGCATGAGCGCTGTATCCGCAAAATAGCAAAGAAAACCTCCGAAGCCAAGGATGAGGCTGCGGGCTCGTGATGCGAGGTAAGCGGAGAAGCAGATGGCTGCCGCCAGTACTGAAGCCAGCATGACGAGCAGCGTGAAATAATAGGTAGCGAACTCCACAATGTACCCTCGGCTTTCGTTCAATGGATGATCGTACGCTTGTCGCTAAATCAATGGGCTTATTTCGCGTTCTTAGTTTACACCCTGCATCAGTTCTGCCTGCCAGGAAAGTATACGTGCAAGATTTGAGGGATTTTCGCAAACACGTAACCTACCTGCGGTTTATTGAGGTTGTATCCAGGGTTGCTATCAGATTACAACCTATTGTTCACCAGGTATATACCCCACTGATTGCTCGTTGATATCAGCTGGCTTTGCCATAGTGTCATGCAAGTAGGCGAGCGCTTGGCCGCTTGTTGCAGCGTTTAAGCCTCAAGAGAGAAGGGTATGAAATGGAAGAATCAACTTCGGAGAAGAGGGGTATCGGGCTTTTTGGCCTCATAGGTATGGTGGTTAGTTCCTGTATTGGCACTGGTGTATTCGCCATCACAGGACAGCTGGCCGGTGTGGCCTCGCCAGGTGCGGTGTTGGTCGGCTGGCTTATTGCAGGTGTTGGATTTTTGGCGCTTGCGTTCTCGCTCAATAACCTCACGGACAAACGACCTGATTTGCATGGCATTTTCTCCTACGCCGACGCGGGCTGGGGATCCATGGCTGGCTTCATTTCTGGCTGGGGCTACTGGCTTTCAGCCTGGTTGGGCAACGTGGCTTTCGCTACCATGATGATGTCTACCATTGGGTACTTCTTTCCTGCCTTTCTGCCGGGCAATACAATTCCTTGCATCATCATCGCCTCGCTTGTTATGTGGGGTATTACCTATCTGGTGATTCGTGGTGTTGAGAGTGCGGCATTTTTGAATGCCATCGTTATGGTGTGCAAAGTGACTGCAATTGCAATCACGCTTGCCTTCGCCATCTTTTTGTTTAAAGCAGGCATTATCACTGAGGATTTTTGGGGCAATGTTTATAACGCTGCCGTTGCTGCTGGCGCTTATGGCCCTGAGGCTGTAGGACTCGGCGATGTTGGAACGCAGATTATTAACTGCATGGTCATCATGATGTGGTGTTTTGTAGGTATCGAAGGCGCGTCGGTTGTTTCTGCTCGCGCAGCCAAGAAGTCTAATGTTGGCAAGGCAACAGTTATTGGCTTTTTGTGCTTGCTGGCTATTTATGTGGGCGCCTCGGTATTGCCGTATGGCTATATGCCGTATACCGAAATTGCGCAGCTTGATTCGCCAGCCCTTCTGTATGTGTTCAACGCTATGGCGCCTGGCTGGGGTGGTGCTTTTATTTCTATCGCTATCGTCGTATCCATTCTGGGTTCGTGGCTGTCATTCACCATTCTGCCCGCTGAAACAACTTCGGAAATGGCCGACTATAAGCTGCTACCGGCTGGTTGGGGCAAACTGAACAAGCATGGTGCTCCTCAGTTGTCGGTAGTGCTGGTAGGCGCTTGCATTCAGGTGTTTTTGGTCATCCTTCTGTTTTCGTCCAGCGCCTATGATTTCGCCATGGCTATGTGCACGGTGGCTATCGTGATTACCTGGGCTTTTGCCGCCGCTTATCAGGCGAAATGGGGTATTCAGAACAAAAACGGCCTTCAGACGGCTTTTGGTTTGGTAGCGCTGATCTTCTTGGTTGTCGCCACGCTTTTTAATGGTTGGTCATTTTTGCTTCTCACCTGCGTGGGCTATATTCCCGGCTTCTTCATTTATGTGAAGGCTCGTAAAGACTACGGCAACACAATTTCTGCAGGGGAGAAGGTGTGCATGGGAATCATTGGGGCTCTGGGTGTAGTGTCTTTGGTTCTGCTGCGCATGGGCGTCATCGGAATTTAAGGAACGCGGAAATGGATATAAAGACTATTGGTGTGGAAGATTGGTTGAACGTTTGGGAAAAGTCGGCAACCTACGACATTGCACAATCGACAATCTCTTCGCTAACCATGGGTGAAATTCTGGAGCTGGATGGCCAGGCGGGTGCCACATTTTACGAGCGGCTCAACCGTGAGAAGATGAATTACGGGTGGATCGAGGGGTCGCCAGAGTTCAAGGCTGAGGTGGCGAAGCTGTACCGCAGCGTCATTGACCCAGACTGCATTCTGCAAACCAACGGCACCACGGGTGCAAACCTCATGGCGTTGATGCAGCTCGTAGAGCCTGGCGATCATGTGATTGCTGAGTATCCTACGTACGATCCGCTGTATGAGATTCCCGCTACGCTCGGAGCTGAGGTGGAGTATTGGCATCTGCGCGAAGAGAACGCGTGGCAGCCGCGTATTGATGAGTTAGAAGCGTTGGTACGTCCCAATACCAAGCTTATCTGCATCAACAACGCCTCCAATCCGTTGGGCACCGTGCTTTCCAAAGAAACGCTTGTGCAAGTGGCTGAAATTGCGCGCGAGGTTGGTGCTTATGTGCTCTCCGATGAAGTGTATCTACCGCTGGAGAACACGGAGAATTTCTGGTCTATGATCGATGTGTACGAGAAGGCGATCGTGACCAATTCCGTGTCGAAAACTTACTCGGTGCCGGGTGCCCGCATAGGATGGTCGGTATCCAGCAAGGAGCTGGCTGATAAGTTTCGTGTGTATCGAGATTACACCATGATTTGTTGCGGCGAATTTAACGACGCATTGGCCACGTATGTGCTGGCCAACAGAGAGGCAATTCTCACGCGTAATCGTGCCATTATTGCAGCTAACCGCGCAATTGTTCAATCGTGGATTGACCAGGAGCCGCGCGTGCGCTGGCGGGCGCCTCAAGGCGTGTCGGTGGCTTATATTCAATGGGATATTCCGCTGGATGATGAAACTTTTTGCATCCAGCTGCTGAAGGATGAAGGTGTACTGCTGGTGCCTGGCAGTCGCTTTAACCTTCCTGGCGGTGCGCGCTTGGGCTACTGTGCCCCTGAGGCGACTTTGCGAGAAGGTCTCGCCCGTCTCAGTAAAGCTCTGCGCCAGTTTGACTAGGGCTTCCTTTCTCGGCCAAGAGGGGAGCGGCACCGGTATTGTCGCTCCTCTCGTTTTTTGTTGAGTCACCAGTTAATGCTGGCAAACTCTGCCAGAGCGCTTAAAACGCGCTTAAAAAGCTGCCATATGACGCAACTTTTCGTTCGACAAATTGACCAATGACCTCACCATAGTGCTCATTTGCGCTATGATAGCGATGTGGCTATATTCGGTATCTGGGGGCAGGAGATTCACATGGCCGATCTAGAGAACATTCCGGAAATGAGCGTTGCAAAGTCTGCGCAAACGGCGACGTCTGAGCAAATTGATGTCGAACAAGCGGTCTTTGCATGCGTGGATGAGCTTATCCAAGATGGTGATTTGCCGGCAGCCGCGGCCAAGCTCATGAATCTTCGTGCGGTAATTCATGCAGACGTGGCGCGTGTGACCACGCTTTCGGACGGCACGGCTCGTCTGGTGTGTGAGTGGCTGGCTCCTGCAGATGTAGTGAGTGGCGTGGCTGATGAGAGCTTAGGTGGAGAGCCGCTGGCAACGCTTGAGGCGCGCTCGGATGATCCCAATTGCAAGCTATACAAGGGTGCTCAGGCGCTGGTGGCCGATATGGGCTTAAAGGCGCGTGGTGTGGTTGCTGAGCAGCCTGCTGAACAGACTGATCTTGAGCGTGCGTTGGAGCGCGAAATTGAGAGTCGCATGCGCGATGCACTTGAGTCTGAAGAGTTCGTCATCCACTTGCAACCTAAGCTTGACCTGCATAAAGACGAGATCGTTGGCGCGGAAGCACTCGTTCGCTGGTTTGATCTGCGCGTGGGCATGCGTCTTCCGAATGCGTTTGTGCCGCTCTTTGAGAAAAACGGCTTCATTGTGGATTTGGACTTGTTTGTGTTTGAGCAGGTCTGCGCACTGCTGCACTCATGGACAGTCGCTGGCGTGAATCCGGTGGTGTTGTCGGTCAATCTGTCTCGCCAGCATCTGCTGGATCCCGATTTCCCGCAAGCATTCAATGAGATTCGCGATATGTATGGCGTTTCGTCGTTCTACATTGAGTTCGAATTGTCAGAAACGTTGGCGTTTGAGAACCCCATTGCGTTTATCGACCTGATCGATCGCATCCATCGTGCGGGCTATGCCTGTTCAATTGATCACTTCGGCGGTGGGCATTCGTCGGTCAACATGCTCAAAGACCTTGAGGTTGACGTGCTTAAACTGGACAAGGCGTTTTTCGGTGGGTCATATGTTGAGACCGGTCGCGAGGCTGACGTGGTGGCAACTGTTATTGACCTGGCGCGACGCTTGCACATGCGCACGGTGGCCGAAGGCGTGGAGACCGTTGGCCAGCGCAAGTTCTTAGAGGATGTTGGCTGCGATGTTATCCAGGGCTTTTTGGTGTCCAAGCCCGTGTCGGTGCCGGAGTTTGAGCGCATGCTTTTTGGCGCGGAAATCTCATCGGGACAACAGGATTAAGCGCGCCCTTCGCCCTTCGAAAAATTAGCGTGTCTCACGTGAAAAATCTATGAGACTCAGGTGGCCTGTGCTATACTGCTAAAGCTTGTCAGAATAAGCTGGCAAGGTAACTTTATTGGCCCCCGAGACATGTTTGTTGCACGTACGCATAAGCTCGCGCTTCTGCAAGCGAACATGGTAATAGTCGCAAGCAACCATGACGAAGGGTCCCCGAGTTTTGAAAGGGGTCCGTTTTGACCGACATCAAAAACACGTCCGTTATTGACTTTGAGGACATTTCAGATGATGAGATGAATCAGATGATTGACGGCACGCTGACCGAGTTTGACGAAGGTGACCTGGTAGACGGTACTGTCGTCAAGATCGAGCACGATGAGGTGCTTGTTGACATTGGATTCAAGAGCGAAGGCGTTATTCCTGCTCGCGAGCTTTCCATTCGCAAGGATGCAGATCCGTCTGACATCGTCAGCTTGGGCGATGCCATTGAGGCTCTCGTTTTGACCAAGGAAGACAAAGATGGTCGCCTCATCCTCTCCAAGAAACGCGCTGAGTACGAGCGCGCTTGGATCAGCGTTGAAGAGAAGTTCAAGGCTGGCGAAATTGTTACTGGTGAGGTTATTGAGGTTGTTAAGGGCGGCTTGATTCTTGACATCGGCCTGCGCGGCTTCTTGCCGGCTTCTCTCGTTGACCTTCGTCGCGTCAAGGATCTTGACATGTACCTGGGCACCGAGATTGAGGCTCGCGTTATTGAGATGGATCGCAACCGCAACAACGTTGTTCTTTCTCGCCGCGTGCTGCTTGAGGAAGGCCGCAAGAATGAGCGTGCTGAGATTCTGGCTAAACTCACCAAGGGCATGCGCCTGAAGGGTGTTGTTTCTTCAATCGTAGACTTCGGTGCATTCGTTGACCTGGGTGGCATCGACGGTCTGGTTCACATTTCTGAGCTGTCTTGGAACCATGTAAACCATCCGTCAGAGGTTGTTAAGGTTGGCGACGAGGTTGAGGTTGAGGTTCTGGATGTTGATCTGAACCGCGAGCGCATTTCCTTGGGTCTCAAGCAGACCACCGAGGATCCGTGGGTGAAGCTCGTTGAGAGCTACCCGGTAGGCTCAATTGCTGACGGCAAGGTTACCAAGATCGTTCCGTTCGGCGCATTCATTGAGCTGGGTGACTCTATCGAGGGTCTCGTACACATCTCTGAGATGGCTCAACGTCACATTGACACCCCGGCTCAGGTAGTAAAGCCTGGTGACGAGGTTAAGGTGAAGGTCATGGAGATCAACCCTGAGCGCCGTCGCATTTCTCTGTCAATGAAGGCAGCTGCTGCTGACCTGGGCTTCGAGATTGAGATTGATGACTCAATCGTTCCTGAGGAGAAGGCTTCTAAGAAGAAGGCTGACAAGAAGGAAGAGGAAGCTGCTGCTGAGGTAGTTGCTGATGATGTTGTTGAGGCTGCTGCAGAAGATGCAGTAGAGGAAGTTGTTGAAGAGGCTGCCGCTGAGGTTGCTGACGCAGAATAACTTCTGACTCACGCGCATACGTGCTGAAATGATGAGCCGCCCTTCGGGGCGGCTCTTTTGTGTTCAACTGCACCTTCACCAGGGGTGTCCCTTGCGAACAGCATGCCAGCTCATGGGCGGCAAGTTCGCGTGCCATTTTGCCAATTCGCCAATGCGCCATCATGCGGATAGGAGATCGATGCGCCAACGCACCCAAAGATGCGCCCCTTGTCCGCGCGCCAGCCGAGCGAAACGCAAAACCACTCAAATCCGTTAAGAAATTCGCGAATTCGTGAAAAACCTACCGTTTTGCAGGCGTCGCAAGCTGCTCGCCGAACTCCATCGGAGAGCAGCCTCGACTCAACAAGGCTTTGACCTGCTTCGATTCAATTTGGCTCTGTACGTGCTTTCTGGGCGTAGCATCTAAACAGGCTGGATTCTCACGACTTCGCTAATTTTTTAACGACAGGAGGCCGATTTGCGTTTCAGATCAATGCAGTTCGCCATCTGCACTGACGCTACAATAAGATTTTATCCTGTAAACCTGCAAAGATGGGAGCATTCGGCAAGATCGACGTACGTGGTGGCGAAAACGCAAGATGGCTCTCTGGCACTGAAATATTGGAGTTTTCCGAAGATCTCCGGCGTGCTGGTTCTAGTTGTGGTGGAGTGCAGTCGGTCCACTAAAGGCCGCTAGCCGCTGAGCAGGCGTGATGCAACGCGACGTCGTTGTTTCGTTGCGTGGTGGTATCAGCGATTTTTGAGATCTTCGGAATTCGCTGATATTTTATCGAAAATCGGGCTTGGAGCGTTTTTGCCTCACGGGACACCGTGCCAAAGCTTGTCCCGAGTGAGCTGGGATGGATGCGCGGACGACGCTGGGATGGATGCGCGGACGACGATTGGCGCCCGCGCATACTATGTGGTTACTCCACACCGTCGGTGTCGTCAGCGTTGATGCAAGCTTGCATGCCGTCGATGATAACGCCAGCGTTCATGCGTGCTTCGTCTTTGCAGAACGGTTCTACGCGATCCATAGCAAGCTCCCAGCTGGTTTTGAGATGCGCGGCTTCGTCATCTGCATCATGAACAGGCAGATACGAGGACACCGCATCATAGATGAGCTGGACATATTCGGCGGCACCTTGCTCATTGAGGTGTGTGCCGTCGCCATCAAACAGATCATCGCGACCAGCGCTGTAGCTATACCAGTCAATGAGGTGCAAGTTGGGGTAACGCTCAAGCGCACGTTCCATGGCCGAGTTCGTTTCGCCAACCCATGTTTGCGGGCTGCGCGTGTTGACGAAGAATACCTGCCGGTCAGGGCCGGTTGCTTCCATGAGTTTGTCAATTTGGTCGTCAGTGGCAACGCCGTTGGTACCTAAGGCGAACACGACAACATCGCCCACAATGTCTTGCGCGGCGTAAGCGCTATAGACCTCGGTTCCCACATAGAGCTGGCGGTTGACGGCCGCATCAATGGCGCCAAACGGGAATTTCTCCTGGAAATACGGGATGGTGCGCACTGAGACCGAGTCTCCGATGAGTAAGATATCCAGCTTGGGCGCATCCTCGGCATCTTCGGGCGGCAAGCCCACCACCTGCGCCTCTTCGCTCTTCAAGAGATCGGCACCTTCAATGGCTGAGGTTGACGGAACGAAGATGAGCCCGCCGATAGCAACAGCGGCAATAACTGCACCCAGGCCACAGGCAAGTCCGTGCAGCTGCAACCAATCTGGCCAGTCAATCTCGCCCGCCTTCCACGCGCGGATGAACTTGCCCAATGCGCCATGGCGGAAGGGGTTTTCCACAAATGAATACGAAATGGCAGCCGCCAAGAAGATGACTGCCATCTGAATGAGATACATCCACCAGGGCGTTTCCGCAATGGTGGAGCGAGGATTCATGAGCAATAACAGCGGATAGTGCCACAAATACATGGCGTAAGAGCGCTTGCCAATCCATACAAGCGGCGCCACGCCGGCAATTTTGCCCACCAAGCTGGCAGGATGTACCATGACTGCAATGATGACCGCCGTGATGACCGACGCAAGTAGAAGACCGCCGCGGTACAAAAACGGCGAAAAACCGTCCACTTCGGCAATCATGATCACGAGTGCAATGAGTGCAACCAAACCAACGCCGTCAAGTGCGCGGCGAACGTTCGGCGCAATTTGCACGCTCTTTTGGGCGCCGAGCATGTGCGATGGCCACACAAACGCAAGCCATGCGCCAATGAGCAGCGAGAACGCGCGCGTGTCGGTACCGTAGTAGACACGCGATGGATCTGCGGTGGGGTCGAACAAAAGCGCCATCTCAAGGGCGGAAAGCAGCGCCACTACCAGCGTGGTGTTGCGCATAATGGAGCGCTTGACCCCAAACTTGTGAGCCGCAAACAAAATAACCGGCCAGATGAGATAGAACTGTTCCTCAATAGCCAGCGACCAGAAATGGGTAAGGGGAGAGGGTGCACCGAGTGCGTCGAAGTAGGAGACGTCATGGAAGATGTACCACCAGTTCGTCACCCAGAGCAGTGCTGCCCACATATCTTCACGCAGTTTCGTCAGCAGAGAATGGTCGAAGATGGTGCAGAGCGCCGCTGCGCCTAAAACCAAAAATATGATGGCGGGAAACAGGCGCCTGATGCGGCGAAGCCAAAATTGGGGAAGGTTGATGGTTTTCGTGTTGTCCCATTCAATCAAAAGCAAGCTCGTGATCAAATAGCCCGACAATACGAAAAACACCGTTACACCCAAAAGTCCACCAGTTGCCCACGGCATACCCATGTGGTAGACGATAACTGCAAGCACCGCAAGCGCACGCAGCCCGTCAAGCGCCGGTAGGTAGCGCGACTTTGCAGCCGGCATTGTTGACGTTCCCCCTATCTGCGATGCTGACCTAATTTATGTAAACAAGTGGATCAAACTTGCGCTGAAAGAGCGCAGTATTGCTAGTATAACAGCGAAGTTGACAAACAATGCGTTGAGTGACGCGGTTCGTACACAATAAGTTACTTTTTAAGTTGCTTTTGCATCGCATATGAACGCGTGCGATGCACTGATATAAGGCAGGATGAAGATAAACATGGCGAAAAAATCAGCAACCAAGCGCGTGGTGCTTGGTATGAGTGGCGGCGTGGATAGTGCGGTGTCAGCCGATATTCTGATGCGTGGCGGCTATGAGGTCATTGGTGTGACGTGCCGCTTTCGCGAAGGCGAGGCGTCAGAGCAGGCCGAGGCGGATGCGGCGGCGGTATGCGCGCGGCTGGGCATTGAACATCGGGTGGCGGTCTGTACCGATGAGTTTGAGCAGTGCGTGGTGTCGAAGTTTGTGGATGAGTATGCCCAAGGGCTCACGCCAAGCCCGTGCGTGGGCTGTAACGCAACGTGCAAAATCCCTTCGCTCATAGCAGCAGCCGATGAGCTGGGCTGCGACTTTGTGGCTACCGGGCATTATGCGCGCGTGGTGCAGATGACTGACACGGGTCGCTTCGCCATTAAAACCGCCCTTGATCCGAAAAAAGACCAGAGCTATATGCTGGCGATGCTTCGCCAAGATCAGTTGGCACGGCTGGTGCTTCCTTTGGGCGGCATGACGAAGACCGACGTGCGCCTGATTGCAGAAGATTTGGCGTTGCCGGTGGCGCATAAGAAAGAAAGTCAGGATATCTGCTTTATTGACGGGGACTATCGCAGCTTTTTGGCGGAGCGTGCGGTCTCGTTTGAGCCGGGCAATATTGTCACGGTTGAGGGTGAGGTGGTTGGTCGCCACGATGGGCTTGAGCGTTTTACGGTTGGGCAGCGCAAAGGAATTGGTGTGGCAGCGCCGCGACCGTATTACGTGGTAGGAAAGCGCATGGATACGGCGGAGCTTGTGGTGGGGTTTGAAGAGCAGGCGCGCGTGCGTGCGGTGGTGTGCGGACAGATGAACTACCAGCTTGTTGACCGACTGGATGCGCCGTGTGAAGCTCAAGTAAAACTGCGGTATCGAAGTCAACTTGTACCGTGTATTATAGAGCCTGATGCTGCAGGCGAAGGTGCGCGCATTGTGCTGGCTCACCCTGAAGCAGCTACGTCGTCTGGACAATTCGCCGTGCTCTATAGCGGGGATACGGTGCTTGGTGCTGGTATGATTTTGGAGGTTGAACTGGTATGAAAAAGCTCTTTATCATCGGGGGAATGGGTGCGGGCAAATCCACCGCGCGCAAGGCTTTAGTAGACCAAGGCGTTCCGTATATTGACCTGGACAAAGTCGGACATGATGTCCTGACGTGGGATACGGTTAAAACCGAGCTGGTGGAGGCCTTTGGCGAAGACATCTTGGACGAAGATGGCCAAATTGTACGCTCCAAGTTGGCGTCGAAGGCGTTTGTGAACCCGTCTGAAACCCGCAAGCTTAATCGCATCACGCTGCCGCGTATTGAAGAGGCATTCACGGATCAGGTTGATGAGCTTGAGCGCGAAGGAAATGACGCGGTTGTGGTTGAGTATTCGGTCTTTAAGAACCGCCAGAGCTCGCTTGCCTATGACGCAGACGTGGTTATTGCGGTGTTGGCGCCGCTTGATATGCGCATTGAACGTGCGGTCTCTGCTGGTTGGGATGAGGGCGACGTGCGTCGCCGCATTGCACAGCAGATCACCGATGCGGATCGTATTGAGGCATCAGATGTGGTCTTCAATAACGATGGCACCCCTGAAGAGCTGCGCAACGAAGTGCTGGTGTGGTGGAACGACTACAAAAAGACCTGGTAGGCGCTTACCACAGCCCCAAAAGCGCTTGCATCCCTAAGCTGACCAGCGTGATGGCAACCCAGCAGCAAAAGCCCATAAGAATTGGTTTGCCACCTGATTTGACCAGCTTGACAATGTCGGTATTCAGTCCGATGGCAGCCATTGCCATGACAATGAAGAATTTCGACAGCGTCTTAAAGGGAGCGAAAAACGACACGTCAGTGCCAAACGCAACGGCAAAGGTGGTAATCACCGACGCCAAAATGAAGAACAGAATAAAGGTCGGAAATGCGCGCTTGAGGCTAAATCCTTCAAGCGCGTTTTCGTGCTGAGCCACCGTGTGGTCTTTGGCGGCCTCAGCGGCGAACTTCGCGTTATCGCGACGTGCCACGAGCATGCTTAAGACCAGCGTGATGGGGATGATGGCTAGGGTTCGCGTGAGCTTGACAATCGTTGCATCATCCAGCGCGTTTGAACCCGGATGCATGCCGTCCCAGGCCGAAGCGGCTGCAGTAACCGATGAGGTATCGTTCACCGCGGTGCCGGCGAACAGGCCAAACCCTTCGTTGGTCATGCCAAGGAGGTTGCCTAAGGTCGGAAAAATGAGTGCGGCCAGCACGTTGAACAAGAAGATGACCGAGATTGACTGGGCGATATCTTCGTCTTTTGCGCGAATGACCGGGGCGGTTGCCGCAATTGCTGAACCACCGCAGATGGACGAGCCCACTCCAATGAGTGTTGAGATTGCTGAGTCCATGTGTAAAAGTTTGTGCATGACATAGGCCACAATGAGCGCGGTGGAGATGGTGGACAAAATGATCGGCAGTGACTCAGCGCCCACGCGTGCAATCTGTGCTAGATTCAGACCAAAACCAAGTAAGATAACCGCGTATTGTAGGATCTTTTTCGCGGTAAAACCGATGCCAGTTTGCACCGATCCGCGCGACGGTTGCTTCCAGAACAGGGCAATGATCATGCCAAGTAAGATGGCGAACACCGGGCCTCCGACAACCGGGATTGCTTCGCCCAAAAACCAGCAGGGCAGCGCAATCAGTGCACAGATCCCAATACCGAGTGCATTTTGTTGAATGGCTCTCACAACTAACTCTTTTCTTACCGTGGTTTCTCACGTGATAGGTGATGCAGCTTGCAAGGCGGGCAGGTCGTTGTGACTGGGTGTCGTTGTGACTGAGGCGCCGCCTGAATCGCATGCGTTATGATGAGTTTAGCACTTCGAAATTGTGGCCTCATAGCAGCCCGTTAACAGCTTGGCATCGATGGTGCGTAAAATACGCGAACAAATGTTCATACTGTCGAAGAATCGTGCTACACTACGTATCCACATTGCAGTTTTCGGAAGGAGCATGAGTGTCCTCGCATCTTTCAAATATTGAAGGCATTGAAATGGAAGGCAAGTTGCCCGAGGTAAGGCTTGCTTCTACGCCCTTTAAGGTGGTGTCGCCTTTTGAGCCTTCAGGGGATCAGCCGCAGGCAATTGAGCAGCTGGCAGAAGGTATTGAAGAGGGGCTTCGCTATCAAACACTGTTAGGCGTTACCGGTTCGGGCAAGACCTTTACCATGGCTAAAACCATTGAGGCAGTGCAAAAGACCACCCTGGTGATGGCGCCGAATAAGACCCTTGCTGCGCAGTTGGCGGCAGAGCTCTATTAATGAAGAGGTTGAAAAGTTGCGCCATGCGGCAACCAGTGCGTTGCTGTCGCGCAGAGACTGCATTGTGGTGGCGTCGGTGTCATGCATTTATGGTATCGGCAGCCCGATGGATTATGCGGGCATGGCGGTATTTGTAGACAAGCAAAAGGAGATGGATAGGGATCAGGTGATTTATGACTTGATTGATATCCAGTACGACCGCAATGATTATGAGCTCAAACGCGGCACGTTTCGCGTTCGCGGGGATGCGCTTGATGTGTTTCCGCCCTATGCTGATCACCCTATTCGCATTGAATTCTGGGGAGATGAGATTGAGCGCATCGCCGAGATTGACCAGGTCACCGGTGAAGTTTTGAATGATTATGAAGCGCTTCCTATCTGGCCGGCTTCGCACTATGTCACCGCACGTCCCAAGATGGATCACGCGCTTATGACCATTAGAGAAGAGCTTCGCCAGCGTCTTGAGCAGTTCAAGGAAGAGGGGAAGTTGCTTGAAGCGCAGCGTCTGGAAATGCGTGTGGCGTATGATCTAGAGATGCTTGAGACCATGGGCTTTTGCTCGGGTATTGAGAATTATTCGCGCCATTTGGATGGCCGCGCGCCGGGTGAGCCGCCCTATACGCTCATTGATTATTTCCCGAAAGACTTTTTGTGCATCATTGATGAGAGCCATGTAACGGTGCCGCAAATTCGCGGTATGCATGAAGGTGACCGCTCGCGCAAGATTACGCTGGCTGAGCATGGTTTTCGTCTGCCCAGTTGCTTGGATAATCGTCCGCTTCGTTTTGACGAATTTGAAGATCGTATTCCGCAGTTTGTCTATGTATCAGCGACGCCTGGAGACTACGAAGAGAAAGTCAGCCAAAAGCAGGTTGAGCAGATTATTCGCCCGACAGGTCTTTTGGATCCAGAAATTGTGGTGCGCCCCAGCGCCAGCCAGATTGATGACATCATTGATGAGGCAAAAGATAGGGTGGCGAAAAACGAGCGCGTGCTTATCACCACGTTGACGAAAAAGATGGCAGAAGACTTGACCGACCACTTGCTTGATCAGGGCGTGAAGGCGCGCTATATGCACTCAGATATTGCCACGCTTGATCGTGTGGATATCTTACGCGATCTGCGCAAAGGCGAATTTGATGTGCTGGTGGGCATTAACTTGTTGCGTGAGGGTTTGGACTTGCCCGAGGTGTCATTGGTGGCCATCTTGGACGCCGACAAAGAGGGCTTTTTGCGCAACCATCGCTCACTCATTCAGACGATTGGTCGTGCGGCGCGTAACGTTTCTGGCCAGGTCATCATGTATGCAGACAAAGTGACTGACTCCATGAAGCGCGCTATTGAAGAGACAAAGCGTCGCCGTGAGATCCAGATGGCTTATAACGAAGAGCACGGTATTGAGCCGCAAACCATTCGCAAAGCCATCAATGACATCATGAGTTACGTCACCGATGAGATGGGCAACACAACCGCTGAGCAGGTTAATAAAGAGCTGGCGGAACTATCGCGTGAAGAGGTGCTTCGCATTATTTCATCCATGGAAGATGAGATGGCTTCTGCCTCACAAAGCATGGACTTTGAAGAGGCGGCACGCCTGCGCGATCAAGTGGTCAGTTTGCGCGCATCGGTTGAAGGGTCGTCGGAAGAGGACGTCTTAAAAGACCTCAAGAAGACGGCGCGTAAAGGAAGCGCGTTTGGAAACCGAAAACATGCGGCTTATGGAAGCAGTAGACGCTCGTAGGGTTGCCTGTCTGCATAATGGGACAGGGAAGTGCAAAATACGAGTTAAATCATCTGTTTCAAATTATGTAAGATATTGATATTTTGTGGCGTTTTATGAGTAAGCCTTGCCAAGGTTTTACCTCTACGCGCACAATTTATGCGATAAACCGCAGGGGGGAGACAAGCGGATACTTCGGGCAACGTAACAGACGCTTACCTCGCGGAACCTACCTTATACAACATAAGGCATCCATGATATGAAAGGTGTTACATGAAACGCTTCCATCACATTAAACTTGCTGGCGCGTTGACGCTGGCGGTTGCCCTCGGAGCTTCGCTGGCGGGATGCGCTGGCAATAACTCTGACAATAATGGCATTTCGGATACGTCGCAGGGCGTTGCCGCAACGCTGACCATTGGCGACAAGACCACCGACATTGGTGAGAAGATCGTCACCGAATACATCCAGAATTTTCGCGACACCACGAATCTGAGCGAAGATGCCGCGTGGGGTGAGTGGATGGCAACGAATGGCTATACGCCTGAAACCGTTCGCGATGATGTCATTCAATACTATGCACGTGACCTCATGATTCGCTCAGCTGCTGAAGAAAAGGGTGTCAGCGTAGAGCAGAGCGAAATTGACGAGCAGCTTGGTGATGTTAAAGGCCAGTTCGAAAGTGACGAACAATGGCAGCAGGCACTTGAAGCTTCTGGTCTGACTGAAGAAGAGTATCGCGACACGGTTATTGAGCCGAAGCTTCTTGAGCAAAAACTGAGCGAGGCTATTGCTGCTGAGACCACTGAAGAAGTCACTGATGATCAGGTGTTGGCGCTGATCCAGGAGAGCGTCGCACAGCTGGAAGGCTCTAAGAAATCAAGCCAGATTCTGTTTGGTGTAGACGACGAGCAAACCGCGCGTGAGGTGCTTGATCGTATCAACTCGGGCGATCTGTCCTTTGAAGATGCAGTGACCGAGTACTCGCTTGACGAGGCAAGCAAGGCAAATGGCGGTGATATGGGCTGGGATACCCTGGCCGCACTGCCGACAAGCTACTATGCGGCTCTTGAAGGTCTTGAGCAGGATCAGGTAAGTGATCTGGTTATTGACGAAGATGGTATTCGCATCATTAAGTGTACCGAGGTGCTTTCGGTGCCTGAGGGTGGCTTTACCTCACTTGATCAGGTTCCGTCTGAGTTTGTAGAGCTCTTCCGCTCACAGGCTTCTGCGATGGCATCAACCACCTTTAGTGATTGGTTTGCCGAGTATACCGAGGCAGCAACCCTTGACATCAACCCGATGCCCGAAGGTTTGCCCTACGCGGTAGACATGACGCAATACCAGAACGAGGCAGTCCTTGAGAACGCTGGTGTTGATGAGGGCTCAGCAAGCGTTGAGGCACCGATGGATGAATCTGTCGAAGGTGGCGAAGGCGTTGAGGGTGCCGAAGAGATGACCGCAGAGCCGCAGGGTGATGAGGCGGCTAACGGCGAGCAGCTGCAAGGTGAGCAGCAAAACGGTGAGCAGCTGCAGGGCGAGCAACTCAACGGTGAGCAAGCGCCCGCAAACACGCAGAACGCTCCCGTGCAATAGTGCACACGCTTCCATAAGGGCGCGATTTATTTCCAGTCAAGTCATCATTTGGTTGACCGATAGGAAACAGGACTTCGCCAAAGCGTTTAATGGACGATAATGTAAAGGTCTTTGTAACGAGTGTACAAAGACCTTTATTGCGTTTGAGGAGAAGTGCAATGGCGGAGTCGAATTCAACCGAAGACTTAAAAAAGCAATTTAAGGCAACGTCTAAATTGGCGGCTGTCATTGCCGGTATAGTCGTTGCCCTTCTCATTACGTCGTATGTCGTTATTACCAACAATGTGATTTCGCTCACGAACCAAATTGATTCAATTCGCACGGGGGCATATCCCGTGTCCGTTGCAGCGGGTCGCGTTGAGACGCTGCTCGTCCAGCTGCAGACCCTCACTGATCGCCCGCTGTATGTTCGCACCGAAGAAGCCATCAATGGCATGGAGCGTTCATATGCGCAAATTGATGATGAGCTGAGCGGCTATATTACCTTGCTTGCCGAAAGTGAGATGGTTACCGGCTCTGACGGCGTAAAGATGGAAGAGGAATACCATAAACTCGTTTCGCTCCAAGAGCAGCTTTTGGTTCTTGCTGCAGACGAAAGTGTGACCGACGTTGAAATTGCGGCCTTTGTTAACGAAGACATTCGCCCGCTCATTGCAGATTTGCTTCAAAGCGACATCACCATTCTGGAAGACTCAAGTGATTCGGTTGAGGTGCTCTATGCCAACGGATCCGCCCGCGGCACGCTGACCGTTACGCTGGCAACGGTGCTCTTTGGTGTGGTGTTAGTGTCGCTCATTGCCTATTTGCTCATGCTGCGTCGTCGCATTCAGCAGCAAGAAGTCATGCAGCAAAAAGTGGAAGAGGCGCTGGCGTTGGCTGAAAGTGCCAGTGCGGCGAAGTCACAGTTCCTCTCAAACATGAGTCACGATATTCGCACGCCCATGAACGCCATTGTGGGTTTGACGACTATCGCGAATTCGCATATTGATGACAAGCTGCGTGTGCAAGAGTGCTTAAACCGTATTACCACGTCGTCAAAGCACTTGTTGTGCCTGATCAACGACGTGTTGGACATGAGCAAAATTGAGCGCGGCAAGATTATGCTTAACGAGGAGCGCTTCAATTTCCCTGACATGGTCAACGAGATCGTCACCATCGTACAGCCCCAAGCGCGCGCCAAGCAGCTCACGCTTGATATTGTCATTGGTAACATTGAGCAAGAGGCCGTTATTGGTGACTCCATGCGCATCAACCAGGCGCTGCTCAACTTGCTCGGGAATGCGGTCAAATACACACCCGAAGGTGGCATGGTGCGCTTTTCGCTGAGCGAAGAGACGTCGCGCCGCGTGGGATATCGGGATTACCGCTTCGTCATCCAAGACAACGGCGTTGGCATGACCGAAGAATTCGTCAAGCGTGTGTTCGATCCCTTTGAGCGCGAAGAGGGTGGCTTTGACTACTCCATTGAAGGTACTGGTTTGGGCATGGCTATCACCAAAAACGTTGCTGAAATGATGGGCGGCACGATTGAGGTTAAAAGCGCGAAGGGCAAAGGCTCAACCTTCACGATGACGCTCCCGCTCAAACCCGCCGAGGGAAGCGAGGCCGATGAGGACTTTTCGGGACTCAAGGGTCTTGAAGTGCTCATTGTTGATGACGATACCGACGTCCTTGAAAATACGCTGGCAATTTTGAGCGAAGTGGGCGTGGTGGGATCAAGCGCCTCGTCAGGACTTGAAGCGGTGGCGCTTGTCGTACAAGCTCACGTTGCCGAAAATGACTATCAGGCCATCATTGTGGACTGGATGATGCCCGGCGTTGATGGCATAGAGACCATTCGTCGCATTCGCGAAGAGGTGGGAGACGCCATGCCCATCATCTTGCTAACGGCCTATGACTGGACCGAAGTGGAAGACGAAGCGCGCGAAGCTGGCGTGACGGCGTTTATCTCAAAACCGCTGTTCAAGTCTCGTTTGCGCCATGTGCTCAAGTCGTGCTGTCTTGAGCAAGATATTCAAATCACACCGCGTAAGAAGACCGCCGAAAAGAAACTGAGCGGGCGCGTGCTTTTGGTAGAAGACAATGAGCTGAATCGCGAAATTGCGCGCGAACTCATCGGGCAAACCGGTGCCGAGGTGGAGGAAGCGTGCGATGGTGCCGAGGCGGTCTCCATGGTCTCGAAGGCGCCTGATGGCTATTATGACCTGGTCTTTATGGATATGAAGATGCCGCGTATGGACGGCATTGAAGCCACGCGCACCATTTGCGAGATTGCCGTGCAAGACAAGCGCCGCATGCCTCCGATTGTAGCTATGACGGCAAACGCGTTTAGCGATGATAGGATTCATGCGCTTGATGCGGGCATGAAGGGCTTTATGACCAAGCCAATTGACATCAAGGAACTCCACCGCACGCTGCGTTTGTATTTGTCCTAAGGCGCTTTGTTTGCGATACTAATAGGCATGGAAACCTCGCTTTGGCAACAGATGGTAGATGCGCAAGTGCTCACGGTGCCGTGGAGTATTGATTACTTCTCGGTTGTGGTGGGCGTGCTAACGGGCGCACTTTTTGCGTGTGATCGCAAGCTTGATATTATCGGAACAGTCGTGCTTGGCCTGCTCACGGGCTATGGTGGCGGCATTGTTCGCGACCTGCTCATGCAAGATTACGGTGTGTATTTCACGTCGCATCCTGATCTCATTTTGCTCTGCATTGTGATCTGCGCGTTCGTGTTTTATTTCCGGGGGCTTTTTCGCCATCTTGATGCGACGGTCTTTTTTGCTGATGCGCTTTCAGTGGGTCTGTTTGCGCTGGCAGGAGCGTCGAAGGCATTCGCGTGCGATCAAGGCATTATCCTTTCAATCATCTTGGGTGGCCTGACCGCAGTAGGGGGTGGCGCCATTCGCGATATTTGCGTGGGCGAAACTCCGGGCATCTTCCAGCGCTCTAACTTTTATGCGGTGGCAGGCCTTGGTGGATCTGTTGCCTATGTTGCGCTGGCGGCGGCAGGCTCGCCGCTTCCGTTGGCGGGTGTGGCATGTGTGTTCTGTGTTGTGTTTTTGCGCTACTGGAGTGTGTATTTTGATTGGAAGACGCGCTCAGAAGCCGATTTGACCCCTAAAGTGGCACAGGGTGTTCGCGCGGTGACGCATAAAGCGGAGCGCGTGGGGCACAAAGCGGGGCGTGCGGCATATTTCGCAGGACGCGGCATCGTAGGCGTGTTTCTTCATGGCGGAGATGCAGAGCGCGCCATTCGCAAACACAAGCACGGTTTTGTGCTGAAGCGCAAAGGCTCTGCTGATGCCGCTGAGGTTGCTGCGGTTGCTGAGACACCAGCGGCAGATGCGCCTGATAAGGACTTTGATGCGCCTGACGGGCATAACACAAAGCAATAACGTAACGAACATAAAGGAAGTATCGTGGCTGATTATATTGAAGGAAAACGTCCGGTTATTGAAGCATTTCGAACCGGAGTGCCCATGCGACGCATCTTGATTGGGGATTTCGTCAAGCGCGACGGCATGATTGAAGACATTATGCGCAAGGCGAAGCGCTATAAGGTGCCGGTTGAGATGGTGCCGCGCAAAGCGCTGGAAGATCGTTCGGTGCGCGGATCGCATCAAGGAGTTATGGCCGAGGCCAAGGCGTTTGCCTACGTGGGTATTGGCGAAGTCATTGATGCGGCAACCCAATCTGCAGAAGAGCGCGAAGGAGCTGCGCTGGTGGTCTTGCTGGATCACATTACCGATGCGGGTAACTTGGGTGCTTTGGCTCGCAGTGCTGAGGCGGTTGGTGCTAGTGGTCTGGTGATCCCGAACAAGCGCAGTGCGCGTGTGGACGCGGCAACCTATAAAAGCTCGGCGGGTGCTATTGCGCACATGCCAGTGGCGCAGGTCTCAAACATGGTGCAGGCAATCACGCGTCTGCAGGAAGCGGGCTTTTGGGTGGTTGCTGCAACCGAGCATGCGCAAGATGTGCTGTGGGATGTCAACATGAAGGGCAAAATTGCGCTCGTGATGGGCAACGAGCACGAAGGGGTGTCGCGCCTCGTGCTTGAGAACTGCGATCTGTTCGGCAAGCTTCCTATGGCAGGCGAAGTTGCATCGCTCAATGTGGCACAAGCGGCAACGGCGTGCATGTATGAGTGGCTTCGCCAAAATGCTGGTTCGTGGTTGTCGGGTCAGCCGTCCGCGCGCTAAAGCCAAGCGGTAGGGCAAGGACACATCGTGGCTCACACACGAAATAAGCTGCTCATTGTGGATGGCTATAACGTCTTGCGTTCAGGCAAGCGCTACAAGCGCAACACAGACCCGGATTACACCGACGATCCGTATAATGCCGCGCGTGAGCGACTGCTCACTGACGTAGTGAATTTCGCGGGACATGAGTACAAGGCAATCATCGTTTTTGATGGTGCATACAACGAGTTTTCAACAGGTGAGGCGCAAACAATTGGTGGGGTGCGCATCGTCTTTTCGCCTGCGGGGCAATCGGCTGACAAAGTCATAGAGAAGCTGGCACACGACGCGCGCGAGCGCAACGTGGAAACGCTGGTGGTAACCAGCGACGCTACCATCCAAGACACCGTGTTCGGTCAGGGCGTTGATCGCATGAGCGCAGATGGGTTTAGCCATGAGGTCGCACAGTATTATGATGAGGTGCGCCTTGACGAGTCCCCACAGGTGAAGCGCAAAAATACCGTGGCTGACCGCATTGACGCGGCTACGTTGGCGAAATTAAAAGCACTCCGCGACGGCAAATAACCCCACGTCAGAGGAGGGGCAACCAACGGTTGCTGGAAAAATGTGCGAATTGACACCTGCACTTGCTGGTGCATCTATATGCGCAACGATAGGCTTTTGAAGGGAAGGGCTTACAAAAACCAATGGTGCAGAAAGGTTCGTACATGAACAATGAAATTGCCCAGCGTCTGGTGGATATGAGGCGCTCGCATGGATACAGTCAAGAAGAGCTTGCCGAGAAATTGGGGTTATCGCGCCAAGCAATCTCGAAATGGGAGCGCGCGGAATCTTCGCCCGACACCGGCAACCTGCTTGCATTGTCGCGGCTCTATGGCGTGACGCTGGACGAGCTGGTGTGCGGAACTCCTGATGAGATGCCCGAGGCGCCCGAGACGCTGAAGGAAGGGGCGAAGGAAGGGGCGAAGGATGCAACGCCCGAGCCCGTGCCCGTGGTGGCGCCCGCGCCTGAGCCTGCGCCCGCGCCCGTGGTGGCGCCCGAGCATACGCCCGCGCCTGAGCCTGCCGTACCGACGCAACAGGCGGCTCAGCCTGCGCCCGTGCCGCTGCCGCAGACCTATGCTGCACAGCAGCCGACCGTGCAGCAGCCGCCGGCGTATCAGGCGCAACCTCAGGCACAACCGGTGGCTTACGTGCAGCCCGCAGCTTACACGCAGCCCGCAGCCGCACCCGCGCCCCAGCGACGCGGCGCGTGGTCTTCGTTTCCGTATCCGGTAGTGTGCGCCTGCATCTACCTTATTATTGGCTTTTGCTTTGGCTGGTGGCATCCTGGTTGGATCATCTTTTTGACCATCCCGTTTTATTACTGGCTGGCCAAAACCATTCAATCTGATCCAACCTATCAGCAAAATCACCAACAAAACAACCAGCAATAAGGGGCGCACATGGCTTACGTAACAAAGCGAACCAAAGGCAAAATTGTTGGTATTTGTGCACTCTGCTTGATTGTGGTGTTCGGCATGGGCTTTTTGACCACCGGAGGTCTCATGGCGCCTACCGTGCCACAAGCCCCTACGCCACCACAAGCGCCTACTGTGCCAACGCCACCCGACACCCCTGAGCAAGCGCTCATCAATGGAGCATCAGTCGCTGGTGCAGAACAGACAGAAAGCGGGGACCTCTACACGTTTGACTGCGACGACGTAGAGCGGATTGTTATCACGTGGTTGGCGGGAAGCGCATCTGTTCGCACAGCCGACGTTGAAGCAATTGAGGTGCGCGAATATCGTGTATCAAACTCCCGAGCGCTTCCTATGACGTGTACTCTCAACGGATCGGTGCTTGAAATTGATTACTGCGAAGGCGGGCAAGGCCTTGTTGGGTGTACGTTCAACTATGGCCACAAGCAACTTGAGATTCTCATCCCCGAGCACAAGGAAGATGCGCTGCAGCTCTTCGCCCTCGATGCGGCATCAGGTTCGTATGACCTCGAAGGCTTCTCAGCGCAAGCGCTTCGCGTGAGTTTGGCATCAGGCGGCTTGGCTGCACAAGGCGTTGCAGCTGACGAATTCTCGCTTGATATGGCCAGCGGCACCTTGGATGTAAGCGGGGAGTTCGGCGCGGTTGATGCGCAGGTTGCATCAGGTAACGCCACCATCGCTTGTACGCATGCGCCGCGAAGCGCAAATCTTTCGCTTGCCAGTGGGCAACTTGGTCTTGCGCTTCCCGAAACTGCAACGTTTAAGGCTGATGTGGATAAGGTGGCCGGTAACTTCGCCATCCGTGGTTTTGACGCTACCCAGCACGGCAATGAGTGGGTCTGTGGTAAAGGCGAAATCCCGATTGCGGTTGATATCGCGTCGGGTAACGTGGAAGTGAGTGCAATGCGGGCGTAAAAGCGTGATTATGAAGGCGAAATCACAGCGATAAAGTGCCTGGTAAACGGCCAAAACTACAAAAAAATTTCATACTTCGTAAAAATTTTTCTTGACGAGGCATGTCTTTGAACGTATTCTAGGAAATTGCGACTTTTTCGCGATTTAGCGGAAGCTCATGAAGGAGGACATGCCTCGTGACTGAAGGTAAAACCACTGATCAAAGCATGCTTTACAGGGATCGACGCTCGTTTGCAAAGATCCCCGACGTCATGGACGTCCCGAACTTGATTGCTATTCAAACAGAAAGTTTCGAATGGTTCAAGACCGAAGGCTTAAGCCAGGCGTTCAATGACATCAGCCCCATCGAAAACAGCACCAAGGATATGTGTGTTGAATTTGGTCGCCATGAATTTGGTGAGCCCAAATACACGGTGGATGAGTGCAAGGAGAAAGACGTCTCCTATCAAGCACCCCTGTTTGTTGAAATCCGTTTCATCAACCGCGAGACCGGCGAGATTAAAGAGCAAGAGGTGTTCATGGGTGATTTCCCGCTCATGACCCCGCGTGGCACTTTTATCATCAACGGCACCGAGCGCGTTGTGGTATCGCAGCTCGTTCGCTCACCGGGCGTATACTTCGCCTCAGAGCGTGACAAGACCAGCGACAAAACCATCTACAACGCTAAGGTCATCCCAAGCCGTGGTGCATGGCTTGAGTTTGAAACCGACAAGCGCGATACGCTTTCGGTGCGTATTGACCGCAAGCGCAAGCAGCCGGCAACGCTTCTAGTGCGTGCCCTTGGTTTGGCTGAGACGCGCGAAGAGATCATCAACCTGCTTGGTGATGACGAGATGGTACTGCGCACGCTTGACCGTGACCCGGCAACCACCAAAGAAGAGTCACTGATTGAGCTCTACAAGCGCTTCCGTCCTGGTGAGCCCCCAACAATTAACTCTGCTCGTACGCTGCTTGACGGCTTGTTCTTCAATCCGCAGCGCTATGACCTGGCAAAGGTTGGCCGCTACAAGATTAATAAGAAGCTTGGATTTGATCCTGATTTTGAATCCTCAACGTTGACCGACGAAGACATCGTGGACACGATGCGCTACATCATTGCGCTCCACGCTGGAGACGAAGGCGTGTCAGTTGACGACATCGACCACTTCGGCAACCGCCGCATCCGTACGGTGGGTGAGTTGATCCAGAATCAATTCCGCATTGGCCTGTCTCGTATGGAGCGCGTGGTTCGTGAGCGTATGTCCATGCAAGAGCCCGATGAGATTACGCCGCAGTCGCTCGTGAACATTCGCCCGATCGTTGCAGCTATCAAAGAGTTCTTCGGCTCTTCGCAGCTTTCGCAATTTATGGACCAAACCAACCCGGCAGCAGGCATTACGCACAAGCGTCGTCTGTCAGCTCTGGGACCTGGTGGTCTGTCTCGTGAGCGCGCTGGCTTTGAAGTTCGCGACGTTCACACCTCTCACTACGGCCGCATGTGCCCGATTGAGACCCCTGAAGGTCCAAACATTGGTCTGATTGGCTCGCTGGCAACCTATGCACGCATCAATCCCTATGGCTTCATTGAGACGCCGTATCGTCGTGTTGTGGATGGCAAGGTTACCGACGAGGTTGACTACCTGACCGCTGACGAAGAGGAAAACTACACCATCGCTCAGGCAAACGACCTGTTCGACCCGCAGACGCGCCGCTTTGGCACCTTTGATGACGAAGGTGTTTTCCATGAGGCAACGCGCGTACTGTGCCGTACCATGTCCGCTACGGGCTAATATGGCGAACCGGACGAAGTTTCGCCTGATCAAGTTGATTACATGGACGTGTCTCCGCGCCAGATGGTATCGGTTGCAACGTCGCTCATTCCGTTCTTGGAGCACGACGACGCTAACCGTGCATTGATGGGTTCAAACATGCAGCGTCAGGCTGTGCCGCTGCTGAAGCCCCAGGCACCGCTCGTTGGTACCGGCATTGAGCACCGCATTGCGGTTGACTCGGGTGAGATTTTGGTCGCTCAGAACCCCGGTGTTGTTGACTACGTTGACGGCCAGACCATCATCATCTTGAATGACGAGGGCGAATACGACGAGTACCTGGTACCGAAATTCCAGCGCTCCAACCAAAGTGGTTGCATCAATCACCGCCCGATCGTTCGCAAAGGTGACGAAGTATTCGCTGGTGATGTATTGGCAGACGGCCCGTCATGTGACCATGGTGAGCTGGCACTTGGCCAAAACCTCATGGTTGCCTACATGCCGTGGGAAGGCTACAACTACGAGGACGCTATCATCGTTTCTGAGCGCGTCGTAGCTGAAGACCTGCTGACCTCAATTCATATTTCTGAGTACGAGATTGATGCTCGTGACACCAAGCTTGGCCCTGAGGAAATCACGCGTGAGATCCCCAACATTTCTGACGACATGATTTCTGATTTGGATGCAGACGGCATCATTCGCGTGGGCGCTGAGGTGTTCCCGGGCGATGTGCTGGTTGGTAAGGTTACCCCGAAGGGTGAAACCGAGCTGACCGCTGAAGAGCGCCTGCTGCGCGCCATCTTTGGTGAGAAGGCACGCGAGGTTCGCGATACGTCACTGAAGGTGCCGCACGGTGCAGGTGGCCGCGTTATTGGCATGAGCCGCTTTAGCCGCGAAGCAGGCGATGAGCTTGCTCCGGGCGTGAACGAGCTGGTTCGTATCTATGTTGCTCAAAAACGTAAGGTGCAGCAGGGCGACAAACTGTCTGGTCGTCATGGTAACAAGGGTGTTATCTCCCGCGTGTTGCCAGTTGAGGACATGCCGTACCTGGCAGACGGTACGCCTATTGACGTTATTTTGAACCCGCTGGGTGTTCCGTCTCGTATGAACGTTGGACAGCTGCTTGAGAACCACCTTGGCTGGGCTGCTAAGTGGGGTTGGGACGATGCAGAGGAAACCACCGAAGTGGTGGAGGGCCCCATGCACGTTGCAACGCCAGTATTCGACGGCGCAACCGAGCGTGAGATTTCTGACGCAATTGAGAAGGCAAACCGCAACCTCATCAACATGAACCACGCCAAGTATGGCGACATGGCTCGTGATGAGTTTGTGCCGCAGCTCTCTCGCACGGGCAAGACCTGGCTCTATGACGGTCGTACCGGTGAGAAGTTCCGCGAGCCCATTACGGTTGGACAGTCCTACATCCTCAAACTCGGTCACATGGTTGACGACAAGATCCATGCTCGCTCAACTGGTCCTTACAGCTTGATTACCCAGCAACCGCTTGGTGGTAAAGCTCAGTTCGGTGGCCAGCGCTTCGGCGAGATGGAAGTGTGGGCACTGTACGCATACGGTGCTTCCAACGTCTTGCAAGAGATCTTGACGGTCAAGTCTGACGACACGGCTGGTCGCGTGAAGAGCTACGAGGCCATCGTGAAGGGCGAAAACATTCCGGCCGCAGAAGTGCCTGAGTCCTTCAAGGTTTTGGTGAAGGAAATGAAGTCACTCTGCTTGAACGTTGAGCTTGAGGGTCATGACCACCAGACCATTGACGTTACCGTTGAGCATGACGATGACGATCGTGATCGCGGTTTGTTTGAGGCAATTGCCGAAGACGCACGTAAGACCGAAGAAGAAGACAACGCAAGTGCTCTTGACAGCATTGCCGCTGAGCTGGGTGAGCTCATGGGAGATGCGGGCACTGACACTGAAGTAAACGAACTTATCGAAGAGGGGGAGGAGCTGTAAATGACGACGGAATTCGACGTAAATAATTTCGACGCTCTGCGTATCTCCCTGGCAAGTGCCGAAGACGTGCGCAGCTGGTCGCGCGGCGAGGTCAAGAAGCCGGAGACCATCAACTACCGCACGCTCAAGCCGGAAAAAGACGGTTTGTTCTGCGAAAAGATTTTCGGTCCGACCAAGGACTGGGAGTGCGCGTGCGGCAAATATAAGCGTGTGCGTTTTAAGGGCATCGTCTGCGAACGCTGCGGTGTTGAAGTAACGCGCTCTAAGGTTCGCCGTGAGCGCATGGGCCACATTGAGCTTGCAGCTCCCGTGAGCCATATTTGGTACTTCAAGGGTTCTCCTTCTCGTCTGGGCTATCTGTTGGATATTCCGCCGAAGGAGCTTGAGAAGGTACTGTATTTCGCCAGCTCAATTATCACGTCTGTTGATAAAGAGGCTCGCGAAGAGGATGCCGATGAGCTGCGCGATGAGCTTGCTGCTGACTTGGAAGAGTTGGACGCAGAGCGTGACCGCATCGTAGAGGCAACCCGCAAGTTGTCGGTGGACTACGTGCCTGAAGACGACGACTTTGTTGACGACATTGAAGAAGATGAGCGCCTCACGCCTGAAGAGGTTGACGAAGAGATCGCTGACATCTACGAAGAGTTCAACGAGCGCAAAGCACTTCGCCAGGATGCCTTTGAGGCATTCATGAAGATTGAGCCGAAGCAGCTCGTGCCTGATGAGGCGCTGTATCGCGAGATGCGCCTGAACTACCGTGACTACTTCACGGGTGGCATGGGTGCAGAGGCTGTGCGTGATCTGTTAGATGCGATGGATCTGGAGGCGGTGGCCGAAGAGCTGCGCGACACCATCTCAAATGGCAAGGGTCAAAAGCGCGCGAAGGCTATCAAGCGCCTGAAGGTTGTGGATGCTTTCTTGAAGTCATCCAACAAGCCCTCAGATATGATTTTGGACGTTATCCCGGTTATCCCGCCTGATCTGCGCCCGATGGTGCAGTTGGACGGTGGTCGTTTCGCCACGTCAGACCTGAATGATCTGTATCGTCGCGTGATCAACCGCAACAACCGCTTGAAGCGTCTGCTTGATCTGGGTGCACCTGAGATCATCGTGAACAATGAGAAGCGCATGCTGCAAGAGGCTGTGGACAGCTTGTTTGACAACGGCCGTCGTGGTCGTCCGGTCACAGGACCCGGCAATCGTCCGCTGAAGTCGCTCTCCGACATGCTCAAGGGCAAGCAAGGCCGCTTCCGTCAGAACTTGTTGGGTAAGCGTGTTGACTACTCTGGCCGTTCGGTAATCGTTGTTGGCCCGCAGCTGAAGCTGCACCAGTGCGGTCTGCCGAGCCAGATGGCACTTGAGCTGTTCAAGCCCTTCGTTATGAAGCGCCTGGTAGAGCTTGAGTATGCCGCTAACATCAAGGCTGCAAAGCGTGCTGTTGATCGTGGCGCAAGCTACGTTTGGGACGTGTTGGAAGAGGTCATTACCGAGCATCCCGTGCTCTTGAACCGCGCACCAACCCTGCACCGTCTGGGCATTCAGGCCTTTGAGCCGGTGCTGGTTGAAGGTAAAGCTATCAAGCTGCATCCGCTCGTATGTACCGCATTCAACGCAGACTTCGACGGTGACCAGATGGCTGTGCACGTACCGCTCGGTGCTGAGGCACAGGCTGAGGCGCGCGTGTTGATGCTGTCTGCGAACAACATCAAGTCACCGGCACATGGTCGTCCGCTGACCGTACCGACTCAGGACATGATCATCGGTCTGTACTACCTGACCGCTGCTCGTGATGGTTTCCCGGGTGAGGGTCGTGCCTTTATTGACTTCGCTGACGCACTGAACGCCTATGACGCCCGTGCTGAAGTTGACCTGCAGGCAAAGATCTGGGTGCGCCTCACGCGTGACACGCAGGTGGCAACTGCTTTCGGTCAGACCGAAGAGCATAAAGCAGGCGAGCGTATTGAGACTACCATTGGTCGCATTACGTTCAACTCGGTACTGCCTGATGACTACCCGTATCTCAACTATGAGATGAACAAAAAAGAGATCGGCCGCTTGGTTGAGGATGTGTGCAACCGCTACGAGCTTTCAGACGTTCCGGCTATTTTGGACGGCCTGAAGGACGCTGGTTTCCATTACGCAACCCGCGCTGGTGTTACCGTTTCGGTTTACGACGCAACCGTACCGCCCAACAAGCCTGAGATCTTGGCTGCAGCTGACGCAAAAGTTGCCGCTATTGATGAGGACTACGAGATGGGTCTTATGAGCCGCGAAGAGCGCCATAAGCAGGTTGTTGACATCTGGAACGAAGCCAACGAAGAGGTCGGCGAGGCCATGGCTGAGAACTTCGACAAGTTCAACCCGATCTACATGATGGCCTTCTCTGGTGCTCGTGGTAACATCAAGCAGATTCGCCAGCTGGCAGGTATGCGTGGTTTGATGTCTGACCCGAAGGGTGAGATTATTGACCGCCCGATTAAGGCAAACTTCCGCGAGGGCTTGTCGGTGTTGGAATACTTTATTTCAACGCACGGTGCTCGTAAGGGTCTGGCTGACACCGCACTGCGTACGGCTGACTCAGGTTACTTGACCCGTCGTCTGGTTGACGTTGCGCAAGACGTGATCATTCGCGAAATTGACTGCGGCACCACCGATGGTGTGGCCTACCCGCTGCACACCGAGAAGGGGGATCTGGACGAGAACCTCATCGGTCGTTGCGTGCTGGAGCCCTTGGCTGATGCAAATGGCGAAATCATTGTGGACGCTGACGAGTACATTTCTGGTCTGGATCAGCTGCGTGCGTTGGAAGCTGCTGGCGTTGAAGAGGTTGTTATCCGTACGGTTATGACCTGCCACGCTGAGCATGGCGTGTGCCAGAAGTGCTACGGTTGGGACTTGGCTACGGCTCGTCCGGTCAACATTGGTACGGCAGTTGGTATTATTGCTGCTCAGTCCATTGGTGAGCCCGGTACGCAGCTGACGATGCGTACGTTCCACACCGGCGGTGTTGCAGGTGAGGACATTACGCACGGTCTGCCTCGTGTTCAAGAGTTGTTTGAGGCACGTAAGCCGAAGGGTCTTGCTGTTTTGGCAGAGATCTCCGGTACGCTGCAAATCTCTGGCGACAAGCAGTCCAAGACGCTGACCATTCATGACCAAGAGGGCAACTATCGCGAGTATGTGGTTTCAGCTCGTGCTCAGATGCTGCCGGGTGTTGTTGATGGTTGCGAAGTGCGCATTGGCCAGCAGCTCACCAAAGGTTCAATCAACCCGCATGACTTGCTGCGCTTGACCGACCCCAACACCACGCTTCGCTATATCGTAAGCCAGGTACAGGGCGTATACGTCTCGCAAGGTGTAGACATTAACGACAAGCACATTGAGGTTATCGCCCGTCAGATGCTGCGCAAGATGGCAGTGCTTGACGCGGGTGACTCCGACTATCTGCCGGGTCGCCAGGTGAACCGCTTTGAGTTTGAAGATGTTGCGAACGAACTGATTGCTGAGGGCAAAGAGCCGCCGGTGGGTCAACCGTTGCTGCTTGGTATCACCAAGGCATCGCTTGCAACTGATTCGTTCTTGTCAGCTGCATCGTTCCAGGAGACCACCAAGGTGCTCACCGACGCCGCCATTGAGGGCAAGGTTGATCATCTGGCAGGTCTTAAGGAAAACGTCATCATCGGCAAGCCGATCCCGGCTGGTACGGGTCTGCCGCGTTATCGCGAAGTTGGCCTGACCTACAAGGGTCGTCCGGTTTCAGCTGTGAGCGGAGACGCGCTGCCTGACTTCGCCCCCGATGCTCTGCGCGACATTGAGGAGCTGCTGCCGCAGCCGCAAGACTGGTCGCTTGATGACACTTACTTCGTGCCGGGTGGCTACAACAACTATCCGGGCATGTCGTTTGGTCACATCGGACCGCGTCTGTCTGACGAGGATGCCCGCATGTACATCTACGATGACCTGGGTGTTTCGCAGCGCTGGGCTAACAAGTTCTCAGAGGCTGGTATTGAGACGGTTGCTGACCTTGCTGGTCGCACCGAGGAAGACCTGCTTCGCATTGAGGGCATTGGCGTGAAGGCTATCGAGGAGCTCAAGGAAGGTTTGGAAGAGCGCGGTCTGCTTCATGTGATTGAAGATGATCTATCTGCAACTTCTGACGACATGAGCCAGCTGCTCGACATGGTGTTCAGCCCCGATGATACGATCCTGATCGGTGGAGACGAGCCGCCGACATTCAATACGGATGGCGAAGACATGCTTGGTGAAGCACTGCCGCCGCATTCGTATCAGCGCAACTTGGAAGAGCTTGACGCTCTGCTCGGTTCGGTTGGATCCTTCGGATTTGGCTTGACCAGCAAAGAGGACGAAGCAGCTTCCGATGCAAGTCTTGACGACTAACTAAGTGTGAGGGGGTGTGTGAGTACGCCCCCTCTTTTTTCGCCCACGTTGTTTTATGTACGCCCGCAGTAAGCGTAGGTGGGTGTGCAATGAGCACGTGATGTGCATTGAGAGATTCGCAAAAGGATGCTTCATGACTGATATCACCGCAGCTAAAACCTATATTCCTGAGGGCGAAGCGGCGCCTGCCTCCCAGATTGGAGCCACGCTTGAGGCGCTGGGCGCAACTATTGCCTCGCGCAGGGACGCTGATGAGTCCAGCTACACCTTTCAGCTTTTGAGCGGATCGCCTGATAAGGTGCTCAAAAAGGTGATGGAGGAAGCGGGGGAGGTGGCGCTTGCCGCCAAAGACGTTGAGTCGTGGGCAACCTCGTCGCTTGCAGCTGCGTTGGCGCTTGCGGGGACGCGGGGAGAAGGCGTGGATCCTGAAGAGCTGGCCGTGCAGCTGCCTGATGAGTATCAGCAGGCGCTCAATCACTTGCGCTATGAGGCGGCTGATGTGGTGTACCACCTGATGGTAGTGTTGGAGCGCTACGGGATTTCGCTTGATGAATTCGCTGCTGAGCTGAATAATCGCATGACTGACGAAGAGCGCCCCGAAGGTGCAATTCGTCTGCATGAGTCGTGCGTAAATCGTGGGTAGTATATTTGACGTAAAGACGCTGTTTGAGGAGAACGATATGGCGCGTTTGTTTGGAACTGACGGTGTTCGCGGGGTGGCGAACACAGAACTAACGTGTGACCTGGCATTTAAGCTTGGTCAGGCAGCGGTTGCCTTTCAGGGCAAGACCATTTTAATTGGCAAAGACACGCGTCTTTCGGGCGACATGCTTGAAGCGTGTGTGGCTGCAGGTGTTATGTCTATGGGTGGCACGGCGCTGATGGCGGGCATCATTCCGACGCCGGCAATTGCGCTGTTGGTGCGCGAGCTGTGCTGCGATGGCGGTGTGATGATTTCGGCATCGCACAATCCGCCTGAGTATAACGGCATCAAACTTTTCGACAACAAGGGCTTTAAGCTGCCCGATCACGTTGAGGACGACATTGAGTCGTTTGTGCTGGAAGGCGGCGCGGGTGCACATTGTGTGCCGGCGGGAGACGCGGTCGGTGTGGTTGTTCCAGTTGATGAGGCGTGCGAGATGTATATCGAGCATGCGGTATCTACGATTGAGGAGCAAAACGTCAACTTCGACGGCCTCAAGGTTGCGCTTGATGTGGGGCACGGTGCATCGTGCATGACCAGCGCAGAGGCGCTTCGCCGCTTGGGCGCTGAGGTGATCGTGATCAACGAGGATTTCGACGGCACCGACATCAACGTGGAGTGCGGCTCAACGCATCTGGAGCCCCTGCGCGCTTTGGTTGCAGAAACGGGCGCTGATGTGGGTATTGCTCACGACGGCGATGCGGACCGCGTGATGCTGGTGGATGCTGAGGGCAATGAGATTGACGGCGACATGGTTGAGGCGGTTTGCGCAATTGACCTGAAGAATCGCGGCTTGCTTGCCCACGACACGGCGGTGTCCACCGTCATGTGCAATTTGGGTCTGACGCACGCGCTGCGTGATGCGGGCATCAAGCTCATTCAGACCAAAGTGGGAGATCGCTATGTGCTTGAGGCCATGCGCGAGGGCGGCTATGTTATTGGTGGCGAGCAATCAGGTCACATGATTTTCCTGGAGCACAACTCAACCGGTGACGGCCTGGTGACGGCGCTGCAGTTCTTGGCGGCATGCCAGCGTATGGGATCAAGTGTTGCTGAAGCCACATCCATTATGACGCGCTTCCCACAAACGCTTATCAATGTGCGAGTGAATGACAAGCACGCTGTTGAGGATAACGCCGCGGTACAAAAAGCGGTGGCGTGTGCTGAAGAGGCACTGGGGGATTCGGGTCGCGTGCTGTTGCGTGCTTCGGGTACCGAGCCGGTGGTGCGCGTGATGGTTGAGGCCGCCAGCGCCGAGGACGCCGATGCGCACGCAAAAGCAATTGCGGAGGTTGTTGCGCGCGAGGTCTAACCGATCTGGTTCATATGTTTGAGAAGCTGCGATCGCCTGGAATCCTACATCCAGGCGATCGTTTTGTTTTTGGCTAGAAACGCGAAAAATCCGCCGCGGCCGCGCACATGGCGGCCGCGAAACTAGCGAATGCGATTATTTTCCGGTCAGCAAGAAGCGCAAGCGACCAAAGAAGCCGCGTTTTTTCACCTGCTGAAGCTGTGCGAGCTCGATACTCGT
Source organism: uncultured Eggerthellaceae bacterium (assembly GCA_910577495.1). Lineage (GTDB taxonomy): Bacteria > Actinomycetota > Coriobacteriia > Coriobacteriales > Eggerthellaceae > Xiamenia. The sequence continues at coordinate 6,606 of CAJTML010000004.1, read as the reverse complement.
AACGGGCGCGCTCTCAGTGTGTGCGCTGGCGGTAGGCGCTGGCGTTTTAGTTGCAGCCGTGGCCGAATTGGCGGCCGGATCGGCCGCGGCACCCGCGGCACCCGCGCCCGGGTCGGCCGTGACACCCGCGGCCCCCGCCTGTGCATCTGCGCGCGGCGGCTCCACCTCATCAGGCACGATCACGTCCATATCGGCTTCGGCAAGCCGGCGCTCGGCTGCAGCAATAGCCTCTTTCTGTGCATTTTTCGCGCTCTGCTCCTTAAAGTGCTCCAGATCCGAAACCGCCTGATCCTCGGCAGCTTCCAAACGCTTGCGTTGCGCGCGGTTGATGAAGAACGTCTGAGAGTCAAAGCGCTCAACTTCGCCCTCAGAATTTTCTTTGGCGAAGGCGCCAAGCGGCGTGTAGCTCTTGTCAGGCAAAAGCTCGCGTAGCTTTGCGGTGTCTGAGAGGCACACGTCAATGTAGCCCAATACGTAATCGCGAAGGGTGCCATCAAGGATTGGCCAGGCAATTTCAATGCGCTTGTCCATGTTTCGGGTCATGAGGTCAGCGCTTGAGAGATAGAGCTTCATGTCGTCGTGTGGACCGAAGCCGTAAATACGACTGTGCTCCAGGAGCCTGCCAACAATGGAAACCACGCGGACGTTGTCGGTTTAGCCCGTAATACCAGGCACGATGCAAGAGATGCCGCGCACAAACAACGTCACGGGCACGCCTGCTTTGGATGCCTCAACAATGCGCTCGATGATATCTTTGTCGGTAATGGAGTTCGTTTTGAAGAACAGCCCGCACGGCTGACCTGCATGTGCGCGTTCGATCTCCTTGTTGATGGACGCCAGGATCATCGGCTTAATCTGCAGCGGGGCAACCCATAAAATGTCGTAGTTATCCGACGTGTTTTCAAGCGCCATGTTCCGGAAAAATGCGGTGGCGTCGCGGCCGATCGTGGGATTGGTCGTGATGAATGACAGGTCGGTGTAGAGCTTGGCGGTTTTTTCGTTGTAGTTGCCGGTGCCTAGTTGGGTGATATGCTGTAGCCCCTCGTCGGTCTGACGGGTGATACAGCAAATCTTGGAATGCACCTTGTAGTCGCGGAAGCCGTAAATAACGTTGCATCCTGCCTGCTCAAAGCGCTGCGACCACTCAATGTTGTTGCTTTCGTCGAAGCGAGCACGCAGCTCAAAGAGCGCGGTGACGTCCTTGCCGTTCTCGGCTGCAGCAATGAGCGCCTCGGCCAAATGAGACTGGCGCGCCAAACGATACAGCGTGATCTTGATGGACAGCACACTTGGGTCGTTGGCAGCTTCGCGCAGCAGCTGGATAAACGGATCCATGGACTCATAGGGGTAGGAGAGCAGAATCTCTTTTTCACACACCTGCTCAAGCACTGATTTGCGCTGGTCAAGGCAGGGCGGCCAGGCGGGGGTGAAGGGCGTGTTGCTCAGCTCGGCACGCTTGTGGTCAGGCAAAAAGTCTCCCAGCCCAAAGGTGTAGCTCATATCAAGCGGCACCGAGGTGGAAAAAGCTTGATGCTCTTTGAGCCCCAAGCGGTCAAGCAGGGTCTTGCGCACCATAGACGACAGCGGTCGCTCGCTTTCCAGGCGCACCGGCGCCAGGCGAGAGCGCTTCTTCAAGATGCGCTTCATGTGCTCGCGATAGTCGTCGTCTTGTTCGTCGGTGCCTTCGGTTGCATCTAGGTCGGCGTTGCGCGTGACGCAGATGATGTTGGTGTGTTTGACCTCGTACATGGAGAAAATCGTGGGCACCATCAGCTCAATGGCATGCTCAAGCAGCACAAACTGCAGCTCTTCGCCCGGCAGTAAAATGATGCGATCACACTGACGCGGCAGCGGCACCAACCCCAGCGTGACACCTTCTGCGCCGAGGTTTTTCGCCTTCTCTTTAGCGGATTTTGCCTCGCGCTCAGTCTTGCTGTCTTTGTCTGACTTGCCGTCTTTGTCCTGCTTGCCGCCCTTGTGCTTGTCCTTTTTGTGCTTGTGCTCAACCTCTTCGTTGAGGCGCACGACCACATACAGCGCACCATTTTCCAGGTGCGGGAAGGGGTGACGCGAGTTCACAATCTGCGGCGAGAGAAACGGCATGACGTTGCGCTCCATGTGCTCGCGCAAAAACGACCGCTGCTCATCGGTGAGATCACCCAAGTTCAGATGGCGAATTCCCGCTTCCGCAAGTAGCTTGCGAACGCTTTCATAGGTGCGCTCTTGGATGGGGTAGAGCTCATGGCAGCGCGCATAAATGGCGTCCAGCTGCTGGGAGGGCGTCATGCCTGATTTGGAGTCAATGATGGATTTCTTGACCAGCGATAAGTCGGTGAGGCTACCCACGCGCACCATGAAAAACTCTTGGAGGTTGCTCCAAAAAATGGAGATGAAGTTGAGTCGCTCAAGCAGCGGCACGGTTTCGTCGGCACCCTGGTCAAGGACGCGTTCGTTGAACGCCAGCCACGAAAGCTCGCGGTTCTGCAGATAGCTCGGATAGACCGGTTTTTCGCTCTGTTCAGTTTTTTGCTCACTCATCGTTTTTCCCTTCCCTCAAACGATCAAGCACATAGGTCATCAGATACCCCTCGCGAATGCCGTGTTTGCATACGCGCAGGTCAGTGGCGCCGGTCTCCTCAAAAACCGCTCGCAAAATCACACACCCCGGTACCACGGTGTGGATGCGCTCTACGCACGCCTTCAGCGCCGCATGCGCAAATGTGTTCGGATCGGCCACGCACAGCCCGAGCAGCTCATCAAGATCTGCGGGCGTGAGCGTGGTTGGTCGCTCAGATAGCTGGCGAAGCTGCGCAAGCATTTTTGCTGCCGCGCGAATACTGCCGCCGACACCAAACAGGTGCTGCGCGCAAAACGCGTCGGCGGGTGCAGCCATACTATCTATGGCGCGCAGTCGCTCACCAAACGCCTGATCAATGGCGCGCATCTCGTCCTCGGTCGGCAAAATCCCCGAGACGAACTGCGTAAAGGTCGAAAGCGACCCGCACGCAAGCGACACACCGCACACGTCCACATCATCTCGCACCCGTGTCAGCTCCGTTGAGCCGCCGCCGATATCAACAAGGGTGCCGCTGCCAAGCGCGCCGTCAATGCGTGCACCTACAAATCCAAGCCGCGCCTCTTCTTGGGCGGATAAAACCCTGATGGGATATCCTATTGCTTGTTCCAGCGCACAGGTGGCCTCAGCACAGTTGATCGCGTTGCGCAAAACCGCTGTGGCAAATATATGCACCTGCTTACAATTGAGCGCAGTTGCTCGTTTCAGGTGCCCCTTGAGCACCGATGTTGCGCGCGCAATACCTTCGTCACTAAAGATGCCCTCAGAGACAAATGCGGCAAGACCTGCCATAACTTTGTCGTTGACCAGGCTTTTAAACGGCCGTGAGCCAGCGCGTACCTCTTTTGGCGACCGCACCTCATATACTACCAGACGAATGGTATTGGAACCCAAATCAATAACGGCGCAATTGGACATAACCGCACCTCCCCGTGTTGATAACTATTGTAGGACTATCTGGCGCGCTTCTCTTGCACAACGCCTGCTTCGTAGTCAACCTTTTACTTTCGCCCCACTAAAAAACTCAGCCAGGTATCAGGCCTGTGATACGATGCAACAAGCGAACAGATAGGAGTAGCTATGCTGGAATCGGTCGACTTTTCTCAAGAACCCTTAGACAAGCAGGTTTACAAAGAGCAGCGTGATGAGCTCATGGCGAAGCTGGTGGTGTTGCAGCAGCAAGCGCGCGCAAAAGGCGTGGGGCTCGTGGTGCTGTTTGAGGGCTGGAACGGCGCTGGCAAAGGCTCTCGTATTTCAGACCTCATGTATCATCTGGACGCGCGTGCCACAAGCGTCTATGTGACCGAAAATCTTGACGTGAAAGCGCTGGCGAAGTTCGCGGGTCGTCCCTTTGGCGTGCGCGGCATGAACCCGGAAATGAAGCAGTTTTGGGAGGCGCTTGGCGCGCGCGGGACGTGCACGTTTTATGATCGCGGTTGGTATACCACCGCAGTTCAGCACATGCTTTTTGAGCAATTTGGCGAACTGTCGCTGCCTGAAGATGAAACGCACGACGGCTCTATCACCGCACTTCGCCATTACCTGGATTCCTGCGCGGATTTTGAGCGTCAGCTAGTGGATGACGGCTACGTGGTCGTGAAGTTTTTCGTGCACGTGACGCACAAGGCGCAGAAAAAACGCCTCAAGCGCCTGCATGCGGATCCGGCAACGCGGTGGCGCGTGAGCAAAGAGAAGCTGGCCGATACGGGCAACTATAAAGAGGCGTACCGGCTCTACGACAATTTGTTGGAGGGTACGGACTTTTCGTATGCGCCGTGGCACTTACTAAATGGCGAAGACAAGCGCCGCGCAAACCTCGACATTGCCAAGACGCTCGTGGAAGCGTTTGAGTCAGCACTCACGGCGCAAGAGGATCCGGCCACCAAAGCCGCCGCCGAAAAAGCGCAGGCCAACTCAGCAGGGGCGCTGCCTGAGATTCCCCTTGAGGGTCGCACGCCCGAAGATGAGGCGCGCATCTTAGAAGCAGGGGAGGCTCGCGCACGCCAAGATAGCGCGCGGGCGCCAAAGGTCTCGCGCTTTCGCCAGACCGAGCAGCTGTTGCGTGTTGAGGATATTGCCCACGATAAGGTGCTTGATGTCGAAGACTACAAAGTCCAGCTCAAGCGCGAACAAGCGCGTCTTAACCAACTTGAGATGCAGATGTATCAGGACCGCGTGCCACTTATCTTGATGTATGAGGGATGGGACGCGGCAGGCAAGGGTGGCAACATCAAACGTGTGGCGCAAGCGCTGGATGCGCGTGCCTACACCATCTTCCCGTCGCCGGCTCCTACCAAGCCCGAGCTGCTGCATCCGTTTTTGTGGCGCTACTGGACGCGCTTGCCAAAGGCGGGGCACGTGGGCATTTATGATCGCAGCTGGTATGGACGAGTGCTTGTTGAGCGCGTTGAGGGATTCGCCACGCCAGCGCAGTGGACGCGAGCCTATGACGAGATCAACGAGTTTGAGCAAGAACTGGTGCGATGGGGCGCTATTCTGCTGAAGTTCTGGGTGGACATTTCGCCTGATGAGCAGCTTCGCCGTTTTGAAGCTCGCCAGCTTGATCCGACCAAACAGTGGAAAATCACCGACGAAGACTGGCGCAACCGCGATAAGTATCCGCAGTACAAAGCGGCAGTCAACGACATGTTTCGCCTGACGTCCACTACGTATGCTCCCTGGATTGTCCTTGAGAGTGACGACAAGCGTTTTGCGCGGGTCAAAGCCTTAAAAATCATCAACGATGCGCTGGAGTCGCGCTTGCACGGAAAGGCCTAAAACGCTAGTATAATGAGGTTAATCAAGTAAGATGTTGCGCATAAGCGCTGTATCAATACGAAATTAAGGAACACTATCATGGACTTGAGCTTTATTCCGACTGAGTTTATCTGGATCATTGCAGCTGTTATCGTTTTGATCATCGTGATCTTTATTGTTAAGGGCTTCATTGACGAGATGAAGAAGTAACTTGTAGGCACTACCTTCGTAGTTCTTGCGAAAAATTGCGTCGCGCTCTCATATTGGGGGCGCGTTTGCTTATCATGGCGAATGCCAAAGACATTTGAAGGGGGTCATATGGCAGATCAGTTTCAGCAAGACTTCAATCAGCAAGACTTCGCCGCCTATCGTCCCGTGACACCTGGTTATGGACGAAGGCCAGAAATTCCCAAGAAGAAAAAAGGTGGCGTGTGGCGCGTCATTTTTTGGCTTGCATTGATCGTGCTCATTGGCGCGCTCGTGGCGCTGGGCGCCATTATTTGGAGCTACATGCAGGGTCAAAAGACCTATGAAGATATTGCTGTTACCGCCGATGTACAGGTGCAAGAAGTCACGTTTGAGGAGATGACGGTTGACTGGGATGCGCTGCTGGCAGTGAACCCTGATCTGGTTGGTTGGATTTATATTCCTGGCACGGTTATCAACTATCCTATCGTGCAAGGAGATAACGACCAGTACTATCTCTACCACGACTTCAAGGGCTCAGAGGGCTACATTGCCACGTTTGGCTGCATCTTCTTGTCCGCTGAAAACGATGGTACCTTTGCCGATGAAAACAACGTGATTTATGGCCACCACTTAAATGACGGTTCCATGTTTGCCGCCATTGCAGACTTTGGCAACACCGATATGTTTAACGAGCATCGCACGGTCTATGTGCTCACACCCGAGGGCAACTATGAGCTTAAGACCATGTCAATCGTGCATTGCGAAGCTGATGATCCGCTGGCACAGGCGCGCTTTGAGAGCCCAGAAGCATATCATGAGTATCTGCAGGACAAGTACGATCGCTCGGTGGTTATGCCCTCTGGTGTGGCGCCGATTGATGACATCACGAAGAGTTTCGTGTTCGCCACCTGCGACAACCTTGCCTCTGACGGCCGTTGGGCGCTGTTTGCCTACGTGACCAAGTCAACGGTTCCGGGCGTGGTTGGCACCGATGACGCAGACGCTGGTGCGGCTGCTGATGGCACTGACGATGCGGCTACGGCTGATGATCAGGCCACGGATGCCTCTGACGCGGGAGCAGCTGA
>CAJTML010000003.1 GCA_910577495.1 uncultured Eggerthellaceae bacterium | reverse complement strand
ATACCGCTCCCTCCTGTTTCTTATTTGCGTCGTCTGAAGCGCAACCAGCCAGCGTGCCCAAACCCGCAAATGCAGTGGCTCCTGCAGCAAACATCCCTGCGCCCTTCAGAAAGTCTCGACGTGTTTCCATAATAATCCCCTTTCTACGGCCGATCCGCGACCGTAATTCCCTGAGTTGGTTGACCGATGCTTGGCACGGTCTTGAAAAAAGTGGCGAAGTCTTGCGAGCTCTTGCGAAGTCACGCGGACTCCGTAAAGCTAGTGACACGTTCCGCACTCATAGACGCCCGCGTGGTGACACGAAACGCAGGTGCTTGTCGGGTCGATCGGCGCAGTGTGCACGTTGTGGCAGTCTGAACAGGTGATATCAGCGTGACCCTCGGTCAGCCCCATCACCTCATGTGGGTTCACCGTCGTGCCGTTGGTGTCGGTAAACTCAGTGACGTCAGCTGTGACTTCGACATGATTACCGGCGTCATGGCATCCAGAGCCTTGGCACGTTTCCGCTGTTACAGCCGTTTTCTTGAGCTTTTTGGGCATCGTCTTGTCAGCAGTTGCGTCCTTGTGCACCTCAGCCAAAAGCGCCTCATCGTTGTGGCAGGTAATGCACGTGCTGTCGGCAACTTGTGCATGCTCGCAGGCCAGCGTGGCGCTGTCCTCCATGGATGCACCCTGCTCGGCGTGGCATACCGCGCAATCGATGTCCATGCTCCACATGGAATTGCTCGCAGATGATTCGCCTGCTTCGCCTGCGCCACTCGTTTCCGCATCAGCAGTAGCGTTGCTTGCCGATTGCGGCGACTGCGCAGCGCAACCAGCCAAAGCCACAACGAGCACGCATGCAACAGCAGCAATGATCAAGCGCATGTTCTTTGGCATACCTCTCATCGACTATTCCCCTTTCCTTGATCCGTCGTTTTCCTGCCTTGGCAGGTCTGCATGAGAACAAGGCTATGTCGAAAAAAGGATCTTGCCATCGCTGGAAAAATATGAAAGTATCGAATTAAGGGAGAACTTGCATTTCACCAGGTGTTTTGTTGGAAATATATCCTGGTGAGAAGCTTGTCATCACTAGTTTCTAGTGATGTATGAGGAGGGGAATTTATGCAGCAGGCAGACAAGAAGCCCATCAAGAAATCGGGGTTGGAGGCCACGGGACGATCATTTTCGCGTGGTTGGCGACGTTTAAACGGCGGCATGTTATTGGGATTTGCACTATGCCAATGCTGGGTGACGCTTTGCTTTTTTACTCCCCAACTCTTTCCAGACAACGGATCCACACGAGTTTACGAGCTCTCACTGATTATCAGTACCCTTGCATTGATACCCGGTGTTATCTATGCTCGACGTTTTGAGAGCGTCGTCGACAACCGACGGGCGCTTTGGCTCATGGCAGCCGGCGCCAGTTTAGGCACGTTGATCATTCCCTTTTCGGGTACTGATACCTTTGTGGAGATAGCCGTCATGATAACGGCAGCGCTCCTGACTGGTTTTGCCAGTGGGTGGCTTTCGGTGGTGTGGTACCGCGCGTTTTGCCTGGCCAATGACAACATCGGCTTCGCGCTAAGCGTTGCAACTCAGAGCTTAATTATCTATGTGCTTACCAGCGTAGTGCTGCCGCCCACGTTTTCGCCCTGGATCATGATGACGCTCAGCTGTCTTATGCCTTTAGCTTCGGTCTACCTCTTGCTCAAAAGTCCTCGCATGTCTTTTCCTATTACCGCTTTCACGCTCTCTTCGCTCACGCACGTACAAAAGCAGGTATTGTTGCGATTATGTCTGGGAATGTTTGTGGTGAGTTTTGTCGATGAATTCATGCGCAACTATTACCTTGATGGCTCTGATCTTGCGTTTTATGCAGACACGGTAAACCTGGTGATACTGGTTCTGAAGGTCGTCTGCTCGGTAGGCATTGTGGCCGCATTGGTCGACAGCGGGCGTAGGATTTCGCTTATTTATAAAGCGTCGTTTTTGCTCACCATGATGGCTGTGCTCTTTATGCCCTATCTAAACTACGATGCGGGCTACGGTGTTACCAACTTCGGCGCTTTCTTCTTCAAGATCGCCGTCATGCTGGTGGCGTTTACCTATTGCCGGCGCTACCGCATTTCGCCAGTTCTTACGTTCTCGCTCACGCGTATCACCTGGTCACTTGACCTGTTCCTCGGCGTAAGTGCGTTCCATACTTGCTCAATCATGGAAGACTCTATCCCCAATTTGCTGGGCATCGTCTCCGTTATCTTGGGATTGCTCGTTGTGGCCACGTATCTGTTTGTTATGGCCGACGAAAAGGGCGCTTACGCTATCATTCCCGAAGAAGAGCCATCCGAACAGCACGAAGCCCATGAGACTTTAGACGAACGGTGCGACCGCCTCGTTCAGGCCGGTGGACTCTCAAAACGCGAAAGCGAGGTGCTGCGCCTTATTGCGCGAGGCCGATCAACACCACGCATTCAGGAAGAGCTGCATCTTGCCGCCAACACCGTCAATACTCACACGAGTCACATTTACCAGAAGCTTGGCGTGCACTCCAAACAAGAGCTGCTTGATCTCGTGGAAGAAACCTAGGCGCGCGTTGTGACCAAATAGATGCCGTTTTGTGCAAACGAGCGCTGACGCAAAAAACTCCAGTCCAGAGCTCTCGCTTCTGAACTGGAGTTTTATAAATGGCGAAATAGTTACAACTCTTATGTATGGGGCGCACGTGCCGCATTTTGCACAAAACGGCCACTGAGCGTCCCAAACGTGGCGTCCGGGCACGCCGCGCGCAACGCAGCCCCCGTGCCGAGGCCGCCCGCGCCTACCCACGCGCTCGCAGCCCTGACCGCCGCGCCCACGGCGCACACCGCTTACGCAGCTTGCTGCGCGCTCTCCAAAAGCTCGGTGAGCACCACCTGGTCTTGCTCCAGCTGACCAATCGTCAGCTGAGCCAAGCCCTGATAGAACATCGTGCGTGCATACATACGCATGTCAGCTACCAACATGGGCACCCAATTGAGCAGGTGCTCTTCCATAAAGTCGCTCATCTTTTGCACGCACTCAAACGCCTCGTCGTCATTGCCAGCACGCAGTGCGTCAGCGCAGCGCAGACTCATACGCTGCATAAACTCCAGCTCAAGCGCAATGTGATCCTCGCCCTCAGTCCACGTTCCGCACTTCAGACCGTTATCGCGAAGCGTCTGCAGCACCTCAGCACGAGCCTCTTGCATCAGCAACCTGCGCTCAGAGGTGTACACGCTCTCGAACGGATAGGCCGCCGAATAGCCATTCACTCCATGGCCGATAAACGTGCGCACGTAATCAATTGCCAGTTCAGTCACCGAGTCATCCCAGGTGTTCTTCAAGTACGCGAACAACTGGTGATAACCCTCGTCAGCCTTGGCGTTGCCCGTAGCCGTCGGAAAACGCATGCCACGCAGCTCATCTAAGGTCTTTGCGTCCACTTCAACGCGGAACAGTCGCGCCAGCATGCCATACACCTGCGCGCGCATCTCCATCAATTCAACCAGGTCAACCGACTCTTTTTGCATCTCTTCCATCATTTACCCCCTTGCCGCTTTCACTTCAGGCAGCAAACGCATCCCCAGTTCAGTCATATTCCATGCGCGATCTTGCCAGATGATCGCATCGGTCTGCTCCAGCATGTCAATAAAGTGACCACCAAAGCGACGCGGCTTTTTCACAATGTCGAAGGTATCAACCAAATTCTCAATCTCTTCGCGAGAACGCGGCTTTTCAGCCACAAAGTCCATGACCGACTCATAGACCTCCAGATACTTGACGTCTTCGCCAAACACGATCTTGCGGAACGGATCTCCGCCCATGATCAGGTCATACACCTCAAGACCGGCCTCGGTTGCGTGCCAGATCGGATCCACCGAGTCGGTGATCTCCAGATACGCCACACCCGCATCAACGTCTTCTTGTTCGTCAGCGGTCTCAGGCATTTCCAGCTCAAGGGCACCCGCGCGCTCAAGCATGCGGCACAACGTCATCGGCGAATACACGCTACGATTGTGTTTCTGCCACGCGTTGACCTGCGCTGTTACCTCAGTAGACGGGCAGCCCCCTTCGCACAGCTTCACGATACCCATGAGCACCGGACGACGCGCGGGATTGCGATGCACCATCGCCATAATTGCTTGCTGCGCGCTTCCCTGACGTGCGGGCGTGAACACGGCCTCGCGACGCATGCCTTCGGGCATATTGCGAATCAGCGGATAATCGACAATGTCGTAGGGGTTGTCGTCATCCATTTCGTCTTGGTTGAGCTCCTCGTCGTTGACGGCCAGCGGGTCAAACTCCTCATCGAAGGCAATGACCTCAAGCGCGTCCAACGCATCGGTGGCGTCACTAAACGGTGATGCCATACAGCACACCTCCTCATACAGTTGTACAGTATCCTCTTCGCGCTTAAGTATAGGAGCCGTGCGTTTTGCCCCATCATCCCATGAGGTCTATTCTTGAGCGGTGCACATCATACTATGGGCGTGAACTGCGCTTTTGGCGAACTCTTCAACCCCTCATCCCCGCTTTTTCAGTCTTGACCAACACAGTTTCGCAGCGCATAATCGAATACACGTTGAAGCATGGCGGAGCACCCGATATGCATTGGGGGCACTAATGACCAACGTAGCTTCTGGCAAAAAACTTTTTGCCATCGCCATTTTGGCCTGCCTGTGCGCAGCACTCATCGCTGTTCCGGCATACGCGTTTTACTACGTGCATGACGAAGCAGTTTCGGACGCAGCTGATGGTAAGGGCGCAATTGAGATCTTTTGCGTCGTTGACGAAACCGCTACTGGCGGCGCCGTCACTTCAAGCCTGATCTTCGTTCCGGAAGGCAGCAATGCTGCAGTTTGCCTTGATGAGGCTATCATGTCCAGCCAGGATCAAAACGGCCTCGACGCCATCCACAACTATGACGTCGAAAGCGTAGCTGACCGCCTTGCAGGTGCTGACTACACCGTTGAGGTGTATGGCGCTGGCACGCAGGAAGTTGGCACGCAGACCACGTACGACACCACCTCTAAAGGTGGCGAAGACACCACCCTGGAGCGCTTCGACAACGTGGTTATCACCGTGCAGCCGTAAGGCAACGCACACACGCAGAGGGGGTGCGCGGAGTAGTCGACCAGCTATTTCGCGCGCACCTTGGCATCATCCTCACAGGATTATTTTTCCAAAACCCCTGTACAGAAACGCACAGACCGCGCGTTCTAACAAAATATTTCGCCACCTCACCCTATACCAAACCCCAATTCATCCGTATTATAGGCAGCGGGAGAAAAAACTTAAGAAAGGGACGTGGCATGGGGGTACGTGTTCCACGCATCACGATCAACGCCGATTTTGGCGACGATTCTGCGTTTGGCGAATTAAATGCACTTTCAATTGGATATGGTCTGCATCAGGCATGGGTTTATACCGCCATTTTTAACGCGACCACATTTTACGGGGCGCACTCGGTCGTAAGCGGCCCGTACAACACCCATATCACCATCACCTTTTTCGTCTCTATTTTAGTGTACGCCCTGTTCTTGCTGTTCGCGGGCTTTACCGATCAAAAACTCTTGCGCTTTTATGTGTCGAAAAAGGTCTTGATTGCAGGCGCACTTCTGTGCTCAGTAGGCACACTGTGTCTGCTTGTTCCGCCTCCGTTTGAAACCCTCGCACTTGAAATTGTTGCGGGTATACTCACGGGAATTGGCTCGGGCATCCTTCTGCTGTTCTGGGGCACGGCGTTTGCACGCTGCGATGCATCGTCTATCGTACTCAACACCGGCGTGGCCATCACCATCTCAATGGCCATCTACTGCACCGCGCTCAACTTCTTGCCCTTCCCCTTCGCTGGCATGTTTATTGGCATCATTCCGCTGCTTGAACTGCTGATTCTCTACAAGTACACGCCCGACCCCTACGATAAGCGCAACGAGCTTCCGGTCTTTAAACCGCTGCCGGTTAATCACGCGAAATTCATCGTTCGCTTTGGTCTGCCCGTATTCGCCTTCGGCATAGCACTTGGCATGATGCGCCAAATCTCGGTGCAATACATCATTCCCGCAAGTGATGTAAACACCCAGTTGGCGGTGCTTTTGGGAGCCGGTTTCGCCACCGTGCTCGTGCTGATTACCATTGTGGCTTTGGGTGGCGCCAACAAATGGAACGATTACTTCCGTCCGCTCATTCCCTTTATTGCGCTGACCGTGCTGCTGGTACCCATCTCGGTTTCAGGTAACGCCATTTTTGTAGACTTTATCCTGGTCACGGGTTATTTGTGCTTCGAAGCTTTGCTCTGGATTTTCTTTGGCGAAATCTCGCAGCGCTTCCGCCTCTCGCCCATTTTCGTGTTCGGCATTGGTCGCGGCCTTTTGGCGGTGGCAATTTTAGTTGCGCTGCTGCTGCCGAATTTCCTCATCAACTGGATGAACGACATTCCTTATCGCGAAGAAGTCTTTTTGATGATCACCATGGCAGTCATGGTGCTGGCCTACGCGCTGTTGCCGCGCGAACGCGAGATTGAAGCTATCGTGGTGCCCTGCCCCCTCGTCCGCCAAGTCTATAGCGAATGTGACGAAGGGTCACATCAAATGTCACATCAGCCCACGTCAACGGCTTCTGAAGCGTCCGCGCTCACCGAGGCGTCTGCACTCGCCGACACTGCCTCTGGCGTATCTGCTGACACCGCACCAGAAACCGCCCCATCAGGAGCAACTCCCGCAGACGCCGTCGCCGCCACGACCAGCGCACCCGCGCCCGCAGCTGCTCCCGCTCCCGCCGCGCAACCAAGTGCGGAGGCTCCCATGAGCGACGCCCGCCGCGCCATGCTCGGCCAACAGGCAGCCGAGGACACCTCGGAGCAAAAGCGCGGCCGCTTCCGCGCCAAGTGCGAGACGGTGGCCAACACCTACTTCTTGTCGCGCCGCGAAACTGAAGTCATGTTTTTCCTGGCGAAGGGGCACAACTCCTCCTACATCCAAGAAAAGCTCTTCATCTCGGAAGGCACCGCAAAAACGCACATTCGCCACATTTATCGGAAGCTGGATGTACACACCCAGCAAGAACTCATGCGTTTGGTGGAGTCCGCCGACTTTGAGGAGTAGGCGCCGGCGTCGCAGTGCACCGAGCGCCCAGCGCGCTGCTGCCCCGACGGACACCTCGCGTACACCAGCACCACGCACCGCGCCGCTGCCCTTCGCCCGACGTTCAGAAATTCTGCCGCAATCCTTAACATTCGTGGCGATTGCGTAAAGGATGGCGAATTTTGCCGCGTTTTATGGCATGATTAAGGCTTGCATAGTCGTTAAGCGAAACGCAGCAACTAACATACAACCAAGCAAACGGCATGCAGCCAAATCGGCCTTATTGCGGCACCTCTTGAGCAAGCGCACAACACAGCTTGCCTCAAGCACCACGCCGCGCTCATAAACGCCACGCCGACATGGCTGCCCCGCACAAAGGAGACACCCATGGGCTTTCTTTCGAAGTTCGAAGGCAGAATGGAAGACACGTTTGAAGGAGCAGCGGACAAGATGTTCGACGCCCCTATTTCTCCCGTTCAAATAGCGAAAAAGGCAGAAAAGCAGATGCGCCGCGAAAAGATGGTGGGCGCGGGCAAGCAATTTGCTCCGACGCTGTACACGGTGCTCGTAAACGCTGATGATGACCAGCGTCTGTTTGGCTATTACCCCACGCTTGCTGGAGAAACCGAAACTTACCTTGCCGCCAAAGCTGCTGAGCAAGGTTTGGTCATGGACGGCCAGCCCCTTGTGCGCTTTATTGTTGATGACTCCTTAAAGCACGGCAAATTTGACGTGATTGCTGAGGCCGTTGCCGCTCCGATTGTTGCGCAGCTACGCAACGAAGAGATGCAGCGCTACGGTCTTGCTGCGCCGCAGGCTCCTGCATATGGCGCTTATGGCCAGCCCGGATATGCCCCGCAGGCGCAAGGTTACGGTGCCCCGCAAGCTGGTCGCCAGGCAGGTTATCCCGCCGCTGCCGGCGCCGCTGCAGCGGGCTATCCGCAGGCGCAAGCATATGGTCAGCCCGGATACGCCCCGCAGGCGCAGCCGCAAACCTATGAGGATTTCGCACCTGAAAACCTGAGCAACCAGCCCCTTCCCTACGTGCCCGAAGATGAGCTGGACTACTCTATTGATTATGGCGAATACACCTTCAACAGCCGCGACTTCAATGCCGCTGGCTATGACGAATATCGTGACTCGGTTCCGCTACCTGGTCGTCAAGTGCCGCAACAGCGCGTAAGTCAACCGTTTGACCAACGCGCCAGCCAGCCCTTTGACCAGCAGCAACACGCATCGCAACCGCTGCAACAACGCGCGTCTCAGCCCTTGCAGCAGCGTGCAAGCCAGCCGCTCCAACAACGCCCGAGCCAACCGCTCCAGCAGCGTGCCAGCCAGCCGATCAACCCGGCTGCTGCCGCAGCAGGCGTAGCCGCAGGTGCTGCCGTTGCAGGCGCCGCAATGGCCGGTGCCGGTGCTGCTGCAGGCGCAAGTGCCGCGGGCTCCATGGCTCCCGGTGTGACTGGTGCTGCCGCGGGCGGCGTTGCACAAGCAGCAGCCGCTGCTCAGCCTGGCCAAACGGTTGCCTTTGTGGGCGGTGTTCCGCAGGGTGCAGTGCAGGCTCGCTTGGTTGACACCAACACCCAACGCGCTTATGACCTGGTTGGTTCGCGCTTGTCGCTGGGTCGCGAGTCCAAAAACTCCATCACCATCCCCGACATCAACGCTTCCCGTAGCCATGCGGAGTTAACGCTTTCGCCACAAGGCATTTGGGTGCTGACCGATCTTGGTTCCACCAATGGTACCTTCGTTAACGGACGCGAAATTGCCTCGCAGCCGCTGGCAAACGGAGATCGCATCACCATCGGTACCACCAATTTCGTGTTCTCGCAGGCCTAAAGCCTTACATCAGTACACCGACATGACGCAGCGCAATTGAAAGGGTAGCTTGTGGTTGACATCGTTCTTCTCATCATTCGTCTCCTTTTCGTTGCGCTGTTGTACCTCTTCCTCTTCGCCATCATGCGCACCGGCATTGGCCTGGTCAAAGGCCAGCGCAAAAAAGAGCGCACGTGGACGCTTTCGGTTGAGCGCGGTCCTAAAGAGCTGCGCGGCGTATCGGTTGTCGTCCGCGGTCCGGTCATCGTTGGACGCGCACCCGGCGCAGATATCGTCATTGGCGCCGGTTACGTTTCCGGACGTCACGCGCGTTTTTCGCTCATGGGGCAAAACCTTTTCGTGGAGGATTTAGGCTCAACCAACGGCACTGGCGTAGACGGCCAGCTCATTGACGGCCCCACCGCACTGCACAACAACGACGTCGTCAACGTAGGCGACGTGGCCATTCGCGTAAGGTATGCCTAGTATGGCGAAGTCCCGCTCCTACACCTCCACCCCGCGCACGCGCAAAAGCGCGCTGACCACCTTTGGCAGCCGCACTGACATCGGCTGCGTTCGCGACCACAACGAGGACAGCCTCATCGTGGCGCCGCCGCTGTTTGTCGTGGCTGATGGCATGGGCGGACACGCCGCGGGCGAAGTTGCTTCCGAGATTGCTGTGAGCGTGCTTGAGCAGCAGGCACCAGCGCATCCCGACAGCGAGCAGCTTGAGCGCGCCGTTGAGGAAGCCAATCGCGAAGTTATCCTGGCGCAGCACGACGGGCGCGGCCGCGAAGGCATGGGCACCACGGTTACCGCCGCCATGCTTGAGGGAGAACGCCTGGTCATTGCGCAGGTGGGTGACTCGCGCGCCTACCTGTTGCACCACGGACGCCTTCAGCAGCTCACGCGCGACCACTCGCTCATGGCCGACATGATTGAGGCGGGACAACTCACGCCCGAAGAGGCGCGCTTCCATCCCAACCGCTCGGTTATCACCCGCGCGCTGGGTTCGGACCCACTCATGCGTCCGGATATTTTCGAAATTAATGTCGAAGCAGGCGACCGCCTCCTCATCTGCTCGGACGGCTTGTCGGGCATGCTTCGTGATCCCGAGATTGAAACCACGCTTCGCCGTGTTCACGATCCGCAACGGTGCGCATCGCAGCTGGTCAACGAGGCCATTGCTGCAGGCGGCCACGACAACGTCACGGTCATTGTGGCCGATGTCGTGGGGCATTCGCACAAAAAGCTCAAGCGCGTAAAACTCAAGGCGCGCCTGACGGTGTTTTTCATTCTGCTTTTGTTCGCCGCCATCATTGCGGGAGCCGCGTGGGGTGGATATACCTACCTCAACTCGCGCGCGTACCTCTCCGCGGTTGACGGCAAGGTGGCCATTTACACCGGCGTGCCCGGAAGTGTGATGGGTATCTCGTTTTCGGAGCTTGATCGGGTGACCGACGTCTCGGTTGATGACTTACAGCCCGGCACGGCGTATCGACTTGAGGCCGGCATCCAAGTAGATAACTTGCAGGCGGCAGAAAGTCTTGTTCGCGAATACGAGAGCGAAGCCGCGGCGCGCCAGGCTGAACAAGCTGACGACGAGGCCGCCATGGACGACGCAGCCAACGATGGCGAAACCGCTGATGGCGAAGGCGCCACCGCGCCCGACACCACAGCCGCCACCGCCCCCACCGAAACGGGGGCAACCGCATGACGCGACGCAACTTAGAACTCGTCCTGCTGCTGGTAGCTGCGCCTTTGGTGGTGCTGCTTTTCGCCATGATGGCCATCAACCAGGGGCTTTCGCTCAATATGAATACCCTCGGGGTGCCGCTTGGCATTTTCGCCGCCTTCTTTATTGCGCACCTCGTGATTCGAAAACTTGCCCCAGGCGCTGACCCGGCGCTGTTGCCCATCTCGTTTGCGCTTTCGGGCACCGGCATTGCTTTTGTCACGCGACTCGTGCCTGACCTGGCAGTTAACCAGCTCATGTGGCTGTTTTTGGGCGTTGGCTGCATGATTTTAGTGCTGGCGTTTTGCCGGAACCTGGACAAGATTGTCAACTACAAATACACCCTGATGATCGTCGGTTTTGCGCTGCTGCTCTCGCCGCTGGTACCCGGTCTTGGTCAAGAGATTTACGGCTCGCGCATTTGGCTGCACATTGGCAGTTTCTCATTCCAACCGGGCGAGCTTGCAAAGATCATCATCGTGCTGTTTTTGGCGGGCTACCTGGCACAAAACCGCGAGATGCTCTCGGTCTTCACCTGGCGCGTCGGACCATTTCGCCTCCCTGATTTCCGCACGCTCTTGCCGCTGTTATTTATGTGGCTTGTTGCGTTGCTTATCGTGGTCTTCGAGAAAGACCTCGGCAGCGCAGTCGTGTTCTTCTTCCTGTTCTTGATCATGCTCTACGCCGCCACGGGCAAAAAGTTTTACCTGGTCATTGGCCTGGGTCTTATTGCTATCGGCTGCGTTGGCGCCTATGCGGCGTTTGACCACGTGCAGGTGCGCGTCAATACGTGGCTGGATCCGTTCGCGGACGCGCAAAACACCGGCTACCAGCTCACGCAAGCGCTCTACTCTATTGCCGATGGCGACCTCTTTGGCGTCGGCCTCGGTCGCGGCCTGGCGGGCGACATCCCCATTCCCGTTGTTGAGAGTGACTTCATCTTCGCCGACATTGCCGAAGAGATCGGTCTTTTGGGCGCATCGGGCGTGCTGCTGCTGTTTCTGTGCTTCGCCATCCGCGGGTTTGTGACCGCCGCACGCGCAAAGAGCGACGTCAGCTCGTTTGCTGCGGTTGGCCTGACCTCCATGATTGTTGTGCAAGCCTTCATCATTGTGGGCGGTGTGACCAAGCTTATTCCGCTGACCGGCCTGACGCTCCCCTTCATTAGTCAGGGTGGTTCTTCGCTTCTGGCCAGCTTTATTGCGGTTGGCTTCTTGCTGCGCTGCGGCGACGAAGGCACCGGCGTGGGCGCGGAGATGACCAGCGCGACAGGCACCATTAACGTCAACAGCGTGCTGGGTCGCGTGTCCATGGGCAAGCGCCTCACCAACTGCATGCTGCTGTTCTCCATCATGTTCGCCCTGCTGGTGGCCAACCTCACCTACATCATGGTGGTTCAGGCTTCCTACTACCAAAACCTCCCGGGCAACAACCACACGCTCATGAAAGAGGCGCATAACGAACGCGGCACCATCTCAACCTATGACGGTGTGGTGCTGGCGCAAAGTGTCGAAAACGACAACGGCACCTATGACCGTGTGTATCCAGCGGGCGATTTGGCCGCCCATGTCGTGGGCTATGCGTCGTCGCGTTTCGGCACGTCAGGTATTGAAGCCTCATACAACGACACGCTTAAGGGAGAGCGAAATTTCGCCACCTTTACTGACGTTTTGAATTACATGGCAGGCGCAAGCTCGCCCGGCAACGACGTCACGCTCACCATCAACTCCAAGATTCAGCAAGCCGCGCAAGACGCGCTGGTGGGTCGCGTGGGTGCGTGCGTGGTGCTCGACCCGAACACGGGTGCGGTGCTGGCGCTGGCTTCGGCGCCCACCTATAACGCGGCGGATTTCGAAAGCATGCTTGAAGCGGCCAATTCGGGCAACGCCGAGGACGACTCCATCCTGCTCAACCGCGCAACGCAGGCGCTTTACGCACCTGGCTCTACCTTCAAGATGGTCACGCTGACCACCGCTCTTGAAGATGACGTGGCAACAGCCGATGAGGTCTTCGCCTCCCCCGGCACCATGGACATCGGCAACGCGCCGGTTTCCAACTTCGACAAAAACGATTACGGCAACATCACCTTGGCGCGCGCCACCGAGCTCTCGTCAAACACGGTGTTTGGCCAGGTCGGCGCCGAGCTTGGCTCCGAGCGTCTGGTGGAAGGCGCCGATGCGTTTGGCTTCAACCACGACATTGAGTTCCCGTTACCGCTTTACACCTCGCTCATGCCCGACCCTGAGGATATGACCGAATGGGAGACCGCCTGGGCAGCCGCCGGTGAGCCAGTTGGCG
The DNA here is from genome assembly GCA_910577495.1 of uncultured Eggerthellaceae bacterium. Classification (GTDB taxonomy): domain Bacteria; phylum Actinomycetota; class Coriobacteriia; order Coriobacteriales; family Eggerthellaceae; genus Xiamenia. Next base: position 39,074 of record CAJTML010000003.1, on the reverse strand, counting down.
AAAATCAGACCGACAATCACCCCAGCCCCGCAGGCCCGCAAGCCACCGTGCTTGAGATGGCCATGGTGGGCGCGGGCATTGCAAACGACGGCGTCATCATGCAGCCCTACCTGGTAGATGGCGTGTATAACGCAAATGGCGAACGCTCGCTGACCGCAGCGCCCGCTAAGCTGCTGCAGGCCACCAGCCCCGAGACCGCTCAAGAGGTCAAGGGCATTTTGGAGGGCGTCGTCAAGCAGGGCACTGGTATGGTCGCCGCAGTTGAAGGTGTGGACGTGGCCGGCAAAACCGGCACCGCCGAGAAGGAAGATAGTAACGACAGCTGGTTTGTTGGCATGGCTCCCGCCGACAATCCGCAAGTGGTTGTAGCCATCATTATTGAGGATGGCGAAGAGGGAGTGGGCGCCTCAAAAGCGCAAAATGTGTTAAGAGTTGCATTGCAGGTACAGGGAGTACTCTAAATATAGTATGCTGGTGCGAAGTATAATTTAATTTATAATGAATTTACATCGCGAATAACCCAGCATGTGACCAAAAGGAGTTTAAACGTGACCGGAAGCATGATTGGCAGGGTTTTCAATAACCGCTACCAAATTACCGAGCGAATCGGCATCGGCGGCATGGCCGAGGTTTACCAGGCGCAAGACAATGTCTTGGGCAGACTGGTTGCGGTCAAAGTCATGTTGCCACAATACGCCGCAGATCCCAGCTTTACTCAGCGCTTCAAGCAAGAAGCCGCTGCAGCAGCTAACCTGCAAAGTCCCTTTATCGTGAACGTCTATGACTGGGGCCAAGACGAAGGCACCTACTACATCGTCATGGAGTACGTCCGCGGCTCTGACCTCAAGACGGCCATCATTGAGCGCGGCGCCATCAACCAGCGCAAGGTTGCCGAGATTGGCTCGCAGGTTTGCCAGGCGCTTTCCGTGGCACACGGTCTTGACATCGTGCATCGCGACATCAAGCCGCAAAACATCATGGTACAGCCTGATGGCAACGTCAAAGTCATGGACTTCGGCATTGCCCGCGCGAAGAACTCCGTTATGTCCAAAACCTCCTCGGTGCTGGGCACGGCACACTATATTTCGCCCGAACAGGCACAAGGCAAAGAGCTCACCGCCGCAAGCGACATCTACTCACTCGGCGTAGTGCTCTATGAGGCAACCACCGGCCAGCTGCCTTTCGACGGCCCGGATGCAGTCAGCGTCGCCCTCATGCAGGTGCAAGACATGCCCATCCCCCCGCGCGAGATCAATCCCGACATTGATCCGGGACTTGAGGCCATCATCATGAAAGCGCTGGCGAAGAACCCCGCCGATCGCTTCGCCACCGCAAAAGATATGCGCATGGCGCTCGTCGATTATTTGCAGGGTCGCCCAGTCAACATCGCAGGTGGCGGCTTTACTTCGGCTGAGACGCGCGTTATGCCAGGCGTAGTCCCACCGATGCCCGTGCCAGGCGCAGATCCCACCATCCAAATGCCTGGCGGCATGGGTTCCAAAACTACCGTGCCAGTTCCACCAGGTCGTAATACCAACATCTATCAGGATGACGCGCCCAAGAAGAGCAAGGCCAAGGGCATTGCACTGGCCATTGGTGCGGTTGTTGCCATCATCGCAATTGCCGCGCTGGTCATGAGCTTCATGGGTGGCGAGCAACCCGAGGAAGCAACCAACCCCGTTGTGCCTGATGTGACGGGCAAGACCATTGAGGTTGCTACCACCGAGCTTGAAGACGCTGGTTTTGAAATTGGCAATGTTGAGGAATCAACTAATAATACTGTTGAAGAGGGCAAGGTTGTCAGCCAAGATCCGAAGGGCGGCACCAAGCGCGAAGAGGGCACCAAGGTGAACCTCGTCGTCAGCGCAGGTGTTGGTCAGTCGGCAGTCCCCAACGTGGTCAACATGTCTGAAGACCAGGCAAAACGCGAGATCGAGAAAGCTGGCTTCAACCCTGTTGCTGGCACCCCTGAACACTCTGAAGACGTTGATGAGGGCAAGGTTGCCCGTCAAGACCCGGCTGCAAATAGCGAAGCCGAAAAGGGCGCAACGGTGACCTACTACCTTTCATTGGGTAAAGAGGAAGAAGCCACGCTGACCGTGCCGAACATCGTTGGCATGAGTTCAGGCGCAGCTGTTCAAGCATTGAACGCCAAGGGTATTGAGGTCTCCAATTACGGTAACTACTACACACAAGAAAGCGAGCGCCCGGCCGATGAAGTTATTAGCTGCCAACCTGCGGTAGGCACCAAGATCAAGCCCGGTACTACTGTTGCTCTCACCGTTAGCTCCGGTCCTGCCGAAGAGCCACCAGTCGAGGAACCGAAAAAGACCTTCACAGTTTCAGTTAATGCCAATGGTGGTGGTCAGATTTCTTCAAGTGCTACTACGGTTGAAGAAGGCGGTCAGGTAACGATCTATATTTCTGTCAATGAGGGTTACGAGGTGCAGTCTGTCGTAGGTCTAGATGACGTGCCATTGGATGGTGGCACATTCACTCTGAAGGATGTCACATCAGACATAAACATCTCAGTCACCTTTGCCAAAGTCCAGAATGGCGACAACCCCGATGAACCCCAATAACTAACTACCCACCAAAGCCGCAAGCAACCACAGCACCGCTTGCAGCTCATACAAAATGCGAAACCCCGCACACCACGTGCAGGGTTTTTGTTTCCAGTCGCACAGCCAACTCACCGCGCCTATCGCCCGCGCTGTACTACCGTGCTACGCTCCCGCGCCAACGTTCTGGTCACTCAGCCCAGTTTTGTGCAGCCAAGCCGCAAAATTGAGCTAACTGTTTTTGCCGACCTGGGGTTATACAACAAGCAAACGCCCGACGTCTGCCGATTTGCACAAAACCGTACCTAATTGACCCGAACCTACTAACGAGGAGGGTGCGCCCCCGGTGGGATCGTCGGATGCGAGACACTATCTACGAGACGTCCACCAGAGCAGATGCCCGCCAACTCTTTGGCCGACTAGCTCACCAGCGCAACAACGACCACTACAACCGACACCACCAGCAAAAGCGTGAGCAAACGCCCGTCGCCAGTATCCATATTGAACGTTGGCTTGCGCCCGGTATCGCGCATGCGCGACCCAATCGTCCAGATGAGCAGCATCGTAAACGCCACCAAACCAACCGTGTTGACGACCCACGCGACAACACTCAGCGCTTCCATGTCGCTTTGCTTAGCGAAATCGATAAACAAAAACGAGAGAAACGTTACCGCTGCCGCCACCAAAACCCAGGCTGCACGAACCGCTGACTTGATGGTGACCTCGGAATACGCCAGCTCTTTCTTGCCATTTTTACTCTTCTTGCCCGAGCGCTTGCGACTATTTTTAGTATCAACCAACTCAGGCTTGCCCACCAACCAAAGCCAGTCGCCTTTACTGAGCTTGGTGGCGAATGCAATGGACACCGCAAAGCAAGCGGCCGTCATCAACGTCAGCGTTAAATTCATCGAGACTCCTTGGAGCAACAACTACGCGAACACATCCTCATGCTCCACCGACAATACAGTAAGCATCACAGAGCCTCGCGCCAGTATTTCTAATCTATGCAAAATATTGTACGTGATCAGCGCTTTATGAAATCCGAGACAGATGGGACAACCATGCCCTTTTGTCACATTCCAAAATTGTGTATTCCCCACCCCACCTGACCGCTCAAAAATTCTTTGCCGTTCGCTCAAAATAGGTATTGACGGATACGCATTGTACAATCATAATAGTCTTTGCTGCTTATACGTGCGCCGTTACCTCAGCTGGATAGAGGGACTGACTACGAATCAGTACGTCGGGGGTTCGAATCCCTCACGGCGCACCATTTAGCATTCTTAACCGCTACGACTGGAAACAGCACGTGCGGTTTTTTATTGGTCGAAGAAAGGAACATTGTTGAAGGTTCGAAAACCGAAACCTCACAGTTTGTAGTCCTTCGGCTTATCCCTTACTGGCAGCCGAAGGAAGGCTGCGAACGTGTACACAGTAAGGGGATTCCATGCTCTATCTCTCTCAGATGATGGGGAAACCCGTCGTGGATGCAGAGGGCGAAAAGATCGGCACCATTTCTGATCTGGCCATCTCCACGGGCGAAGTTTTTCCACGCATCACCTCACTTGCTTTCCAAGGCCCTGGCAAAGTGCCGTTTATGATCTCATGGCGCAAGTATGTCGAAGATTTCAACGAAGACGGCATCACGCTGGCGGTTGCCGCACACGACATTCGCTTTAGCTATTTGCAACCTGACGAGGTTCTACTGGCTCGAGACCTCCTGAACCGTCAGATTGTAGACACGCAAGGCCTCAAGGTCGTTCGCGTAAATGACCTCAAGCTCTCTGTTTCCGGCTCACAGCTGCGCCTGCTCGGTGCCGAGGTTGGTGCGCGCGGCATTCTGCGCGGCTTACACCCCCTCGTTGAGCGCGCCACCGTAGCCGTGGCGAAGCTGTTCAACAAACGCATCGATGAGCAGATCATCGCTTGGAACTACATGGACTTGCTTGACCGCGACCTTTCTGAGGTGCAGCTCTCGGTCACCCACAAGCGCCTTGATGAGCTCCACCCTGCCGACGTCGCCGACATCTTGGAGCAGCTTGACCCCCAGCAACGCGCCAACGTCTTTCAGCACTTGGACGACGCACAAGCCACCGAAGCCATTTCGGAAATGGAAGACGAATACCAGGCAGACTTCTTCGAAGACTTGGACGACGCACGCGCGGCAGGCCTTTTGGGCAACATGGATCCCGACGATGCAGCTGACATTGTTCGCGACCTGTCATACGAGAAGGCCGAAACGCTGTTACGCCTAATGGGCGTTGAGGATGCAAGTGGCATTCGCCGTCTTTTGGGATACAAGGATGGCACTGCTGGCGGCATGATGACTACGCAGTTTGTGGCTGTTGAGGATGATACAACAGTGGGCGAAACCATTGAGGTCCTTCGCGAACTTGATGAGGATCATCCCACCGTGCATTACGTATATGTACTGGACGATTACGGCAAGCTGAGTGGTCTGCTGTCGCTGCGTACGCTGGTGCTCACGGATGACAGCAAACCGGTGAGCGAAGTCATGTACGACGACGTTATCTCGGTAACACCTGATGAGACCGAAGAAGACGTAGCGGCCGACATCTTCAAGTACGACATCCCCGCCATGCCCGTTGTGGACGAAAACGGCGTTATGCTTGGCATCGTAACGGTTGACGACGCGTGGGATGCCATTGAGGAGGACGTCACCAGCGACAAGACGAAGTCACGCGTGCTGAAAGGCGTGGGCATCGGCATTGCTGCGCTGATCGGTCTAGTGCTGTACACGCTAGTGTTGCTGCAGGTCGTGGGCGTATTGGGGGTGTAGCATGGCTGAGAATTCCAACCAGCATGGACGCACCATCTCACGCAACAAAACCGATCGCGAATGGGGCGCATTTGTCACTGGGCACGCGCGCGTTGCAGAGACCGACGCTCCCGTGCAGGCAGGCGCTACCGACTTAGACATCCCCGAGGCTGAGGCGCCGCGCCAAAAGAGCAAGCTGTTGCTGGTGCTAGCTGCCATGGGTCCGGGCATTGTAACCGCCATGGCTGGAAACGACGCCGGCGGCATCTCCACCTATTCAACGGTGGGCGCGCAATTCGGCTTCGCCACCCTGTGGGTCATCCCGCTTATGTGTGTGTTGCTCATCGTGGTTGAGATGACCGCAGCGCGCATGGGCGCGGTTACCGGCAAAGGTTTTGCGGCGCTCATTCGCGAGCGCTTCGGCATTCGCCTGACCGCTTTCGCCATGTTAGCCCTGCTCATCGGCAATGTGTGTACCACGTTTTCGGAATTCGCAGGCATTGCTAGCGGCATGGAAATGTTTGGTGTGTCGAAGTACCTGGCGGTGCCTGTTGCCGCCGTGGCCGTGTGGCTTTTGATCGTAGGTGGCTCATACAAGCGCGTGCAAAAGGTGTTTTTGGTGCTGTCGCTGGTGTTTGTGACCTACGTGATTGCGGCATTTATGGCCGAGCCGAACTGGGAGCAGGCGCTGGAGGACACCGTGGTGGTGCATCTGGTGCAGGATCAGCAGTTTTTGTCGCTTGTTATTGCCATGATTGGTACCACTATTGCGCCGTGGATGATGTTCTTCAACCAAAGCAACGTCGTTGAGAAGGGTTTGTCTGTCAAGGATATGTTCTCGCAAAAGGTGGACGTCATTGCGGGCACGATTGCGGCATGCTTGGTAGCGTGGTTCATTATCGTAACCACCGGAACCGTGCTCTACCCCGAAGGCATCCAGATTGAAAGCGCCGCCGATGCGGCTGCTGCACTTGCGCCGTTTGCGGGTCAGTATGCGGAGGTCCTCTTCGCCATCGGACTGATTGCGGCTTCGTTTTTGGCGGCGTGTGTCTTGCCGCTGACCACGGCTTTCGTCATTTGCGAAGCGTTTGGTTGGGAAGCAGGCGTGTCGTTTAAGTGGCGCGAGGCTCCCACATTTAAGGGTATTTTCACATTCGTGATCGCGTTTTCCATGGTGGTGGTTTTGATCCCCAACGTGGAACTCATGGGTATGATGCTGACCGCGCAGTTCGTTAATGGCCTGGTACTTCCCGTGCTGCTCGTGTTTATGGCCATCATCGCGGCCGACAAGCGCGTGATGGGCGCGTATGCTTCACGACCGGTATCGCGCGTGCTCATTTGGCTGACCGTCGGCATTGTGACGGTGCTGACGGTAGCGCTTTTGGTGATGCAGGTTTTGGGCATTGGGTAGCGCACCAGAGGCAACGCTTCGAAAACTTCAAGAACGCAAAAGGACTGCGCCAACACAATGTCAACGCAGTCCCCTGGTTGTGTGGGAATAGGTGGCCAGCTGTGTTGCGCGGCTCACATGCCGCAAACACCACCAGCGCCGTGAACGGTATCCGCGTTACGCGGTAACCAGACGTTCGCCCTCTTGTTGAAGACGGTTCGCCAAAAACTGCCTGCTATCCTCAGAATTAGTCACGCACTCAAGCAGCGATGCAACCGTTAAGCTGGACAGGAAGGCATCCATACTCTCTTCAATAAGATCGTAGGTTTGCTTAATTTCTTGCACCATCTGACCACCCTTGCGAGCACTCCGACGCTCACGCGTGGCCATCTTTGAGTCCTCGTCAAGCGCGTTGATCACATCCAGAACGCTGATTTCGTTCGGATCTTGCGCCAGTCGATACCCGCCATGCTTGCCCGGGCGCGCCTCAATAATGTTGGCGTTACGCAGCAGTTGTGCGAGCTGAATCAGATAATCGCGAGGAATTGACATGTCCTCGGCGATGTCACGTGACGAACAAGTAGTCCCGCGCGCCGCGAGATACAATACGGCACGCATTCCATAATCTGTAGAAGCTTTGAATTGCATTGATTGTCTCCTAACTCGGCGCCTTACCTTGGTGCTATCAGCACTTCAGTCAGCAACCGTTTCATCGTGGTTGCATCCATTCATCCTGCCCGTTATATTTAGAAACGACGCACGAAACGCCAGGTCTCTTAACCTTTACTGCCCATGAAATTTAGGATTAGCGAACCTGAGAAGTGCTTTTGAGGCCTCTGATCAAATTTCCTGAGTAGGAGCAGCCCTAACTTCACCACGAGTGTACTCAATGCTTAAAACGATTATCAAGGTAAATGATGTGTTTGCAGGTCATATCGAATGAATTTGGTTACTTATACGACATACAGTCATCATATCGAAAATTGCACGTTACCCGGCCATTACTTGTGGATGTTACGCGATTGTTGCTTTTAGGCGTCCCATTTTTGGGATAGCTATTTTTTGTTTACGTGGGGTTTTGTTAATGGAGTTCAAATGGTAGCAATTTCTGATGCAGCAGCGGTGCACGAAAAACGGGACATGCGTCGTTCAATTATTGAGCGTCGAAATCAAATAAATTCTGTCGAACGATTAGCGCGAAGTGGCGTTATCTGCACAAAAGTGCACAATTTTTTGAACGAAAAAATTGACGTATCGCATCAACTTATTGCGGTTTATTTCGCCATGAATTCGGAGGTTGACCCGCTACCTTTAGTGGAGCAACTCATGGGCGAAGGCGCACGTATCTGCTACCCGCTCATGGTGAAGTGTGCAGCGGTCGGCACAGCAGCCAGCGCATCCGACGCCAGCGGCGCAGCAGCTGGCGGCAGTGCTGCAGGCGGCATACCACCTCGCGCAAAAGAGATGCGCTTTTTCGAAGTCCCCGCACAGCGCTTCGCCGAGCATAAGTCCACCGTGCTGAACCGACAGTTGCATGCCTTTGAGATCGATGAGTTGCTGGCGGCGGGATTACACGAAGTCGCGCCAGCAGAGATTGCTGCGGTGGTGGTGCCGCTGGTGGCATTCGATGACCAGGGGTATCGCCTGGGATATGGCGGCGGAAACTACGATCAATTCTTGCCGCAGCTTCGCCCAGGTGCGGCCGTGGTTGGCGTGGCATTTGAGGAGCAACGCGTTTGCGCCGTGCCGCACGAATCACATGACTTGCAGCTGCCAGAAATTATCACGGGATAGACGCGCCGAAGAAGCTGAAACTTACCATATCGGGCGCATGCGTATTTTTGCACGACCTGGGGAAACGCCGTGTTTTCGCAGGTCACAAGCTTGGCTCCGAAAAAACGCGAACGCCCGATATGGTAAGTTTTGAAGCCTTCGAACGGCCTGGTAGGAAGCAGACAGGCGCAAGTTTGCGCGAAAGCACCACTTCGCAAAAAAGCCCCGCCCGGACACGATTGATCCGAACGGGGCTTTCGAGAATCACTGTTTACGCTGCATCACCCAGGTGGTGCGTCGCACAACGCATGGCCTCGGCGTTAGTCCTTCTTGGCCTTGGGCTTCATCTTGTGCAGAATCGTCACCGCAATAGCAATGCCCACTACACCAAAGATGAGCGACACCCACGGATTGAGCGTAAAGCCTGCAATGAGGTAGCCAATGAAGCAGAACACCATAACCAGCGTAGCGTACGGAATCTGCGTTGCCACATGGCGGAGGTGATTACACTTCGCGCCAGCCGACGACAAAATGGTCGTATCGGAAATGGGCGAGATGTGGTCGCCGTAGACCGAGCCAGCCAGCGTAGCGCCAATGGCCACCAAGAACAGCGGGTCGTCAGCCTCAAACACGCCAATGACGATCGGCAAAATGAGTGCGATGGTGCCCCATGAAGTGCCCATCGAAAAGCCAATGAACGCCGCAACAATGAAGATGACCGCCGGCAGAAGCGCCAGGCCAACACCCATGTTGCCCAGGAAGCTGGAGACGAATTCGCCCGTACCCAACAGGTAGCGGCACGTGCCACCCAAACTCCAAGCCAACACCAAAATCATGATAGCGCCTACCATGGAACGCACGCCTTCGCTCATAGAATCCATGAAGCCGGAAAGCGTGGTCAGGCCGCGCGGCAAGAACATCGCGGCAGCCGCCACCAGCGCCACGCACACGCCCACGCACAGACCCGTAACCGGATCCTCGCCAACAGCGGTGGCGAAGTCAACGCCCTCAAAGAAGCCGCCGACGTAGAGCATGCCTAAGATGGAGAAGATGATCAACACCACGATGGGAATGATGAGGTCATAGACCTTGCCCTTATCAGAAATGTTGAGACCCTTGTACTCCTCAACCGTCTCTTTGGCGGCGTCGTCAATATCGGTAACCTCGGTAACCACGCTGTTCAGATGCGGATGAGCTTCGTCGAAGTCCTCAACGGCTTTCTTATCCAAACGCGCAGCAGACACCTTATGAAGCGCCGTACCTTCAGACGGGATGTCCTTGCGAGCCTCTTCTTCAGCGGCGCGCATGGAGCCAAAGTCTTCGCCAGATGCCAACATAAAGAAGACGAAGAAGATGGTCAGAAGCGCGTAGAAGTTGTATGGGATTGACGCGACAAAGGTGTTGAAACCGCCTTCGCCAATATAGCCACCCACGGCCACTGCCCATGAAGAAACCGGAGCAATAATGCAGACCGGAGCTGCGGTGGAGTCGATAATCCACGCCAGCTTCTCGTGGCTGATGTGGAAGCGATCCGTCACCGGACGCATCACCGCGCCAACCGTCAAGCAGTTGAAGTAGTCGTCCACAAAGATGATGATGCCCAAAATTGCCGTCAAAATCTGAGCCATCTTCGCGTTCTTGATGTGCGTGGAAACCCACTCAGCGTAGGCGCGCGAGCCACCGGCGGTTGCAATTACCACGGTGAGCGCACCTAAAAGTGCAAGGAAGAGCAACAGCGCCCCGTTGCCGGCTATTTGCTCGGCCATCATGCGCGGCACCATCACAAAGGCGGCAATCAGCTGGTCGAAGCCGACGCCTGCCAACGTGAACTGGTAAATGATCATACCCACGAACACACCAATGGTTAGCGAAGAATACACTTCCTTGGTGATGAGCGCCAACGCAAGCGCCAAAATCGGAGGCACGATTGACCAAAGACCAGTTGTGATCAGGTCAAATCCTTCCATGTTTATCCCCTTCTCATAGGATGAGCGAATTGACGCTGGTCCGCGTGCGCCTTCGACAAAATCTTAACGGCACGAGATTTCATGAGGACGCAGGCCGAACAGCACTCATTCGCGATACGTGCGAATAGTATACGATGACCAGCACTGTTCGGCGAGCAAATAGCTGATAATTTATTCGTTTTGCGAGCGGCGGTTGCGAAGGACACGCCGGCGAATCATCGCTGCCCAAAAGACACAAAGCGCGACGGTGGCAAGTGCAAGAGGCCAATCTGGATGCACCCGAGGCGTAATCGCGCCATAATCGCGCCAATTGCGCCATAAATGCGCCAATTGTGCCAATCGCGCCAAAAACGCGCCAAAATTGCGCCAATTGCATCATGGGACGATGGGGCTCTGTCGAAGATCCGCGCCAAACGCACTCTGACGACATGATCCAAACGACAAAAACGCTACTCAGCCGATTTTCACTGAGAAATTGGAGTTTTCCGAAGATGGCATAAGTTCCGGTTTGCAGTTCTGAAAACCGAGTTTTTATCATGCCTGTTCAGAGGCTTGTACTCTCAACAAAACGCTCTATGCCCTTCCCGAATTCGCATCCAGACAGCCTCACCACATAGCCAATCTTCGGAATTCTCTGAAATATTAACGCCAGAACGGCTTTTTGCGTTTTTGGAAGGAAACAGCCCTAACCGTGTGGCTGCCTCGAGGGGGTTAACCCTTTACCGCACAAACTCACACAAGCGGCGAAAACACTAGCGGGACACCGACTTGCGTCAGCGCCCCGCTTCGCCAAATACCTTTTATGGCAGTCGCGATGCTTACACGTCAGCGGCAGCTCCTACCTCGGCACTCTCCAGTTCTTCGGCTTCAAGCTCGCGCTCGTACTCGCGGTCAATGGCGCCTTCCGGCGTGGGCTTCTCAATCTGGAACGGCACGCTTGGCGTAAACAAGCTCACCACCGGCACCACAACCAGCGACAAAATCATCGCCAACGCACCGCAGTTGATCGGGCTTGCAATCAGCGGCGTGCCGACCATGCCCATGATCATGTTGACAGCCGTGAGACCAACGCCGATCACAAATGAGCACCACACAGCAGCTTTCGAGATCTTGCCCGAGTACAGACCCCACAGGAAAGGCCCTAAGAACGCGCCGGCCAGCGCGCCCCATGAATACCCCATGAGCTGGGCGATAAATACGATGGACGAGTGATATTGCAGCAGCGCAATCAGCATGGACACCAGCACGAAAACCACCAGCAAAATGCGCATGGAAACCAGCTGCTTTTTCTCGGACATGTCTTTGACAATGTTGCCCTTGATCAGGTCAATGGTCAGCGTTGACGAAGACGTCAGAACAAGAGATGACAGCGTTGACATAGAAGCCGACAGCACCAGTACAATCACCAGACCGATCAGAATATCGGGCAGCGTGGAAAGCATCGTCGGGATAACCGAGTCATAGATAGGCGTGCCGTTTGCAGCGTACTCAATCTGGTCGGTGTACAGACGGCCGAAGCCTCCCAAAAAGTATGAGCCACCTGCCACGACGAAGGCGAAAATGGTAGAGATGATAGCGCCTTGCTTAACCGCCGGACCACTTTTGATGGCGTAGAACTTCTGCACCATCTGCGGCAAGCCCCACGTACCAAGCGACGTCAAAATAACCACACCAAGCAGGTTAAATAAGTCTGGTCCAAAGAAACTGATAAACGCTCCCTGCATCTCAGATCCTTCTGCAGGAATTTGCGAAAGCTGGATCATAGCCTCAGAGAATCCGCCGTTGCTCAAAATGACCGCCACAATGACCGCGGTGATGCCGAGCAACATGACAATACCTTGGATAAAGTCGTTCATAACAGTGGCCATATATCCGCCAAGCACCACGTATATGCAGGTCACAACCGCCATGCCGATCACACACACGTCGTAGGGCAGGTTAAATGCCATACCAAACAAACGCGAAAGGCCGTTGTAAACCGACGCGGTGTAGGGAATCAAGAAGACAAAGATGATAGCCGCAGCAGCAATGCGCAGCGCTTTGGAGTTGTAACGCTTGCCGAAGAACTCCGGCATCGTCTGCGCGCCCAAGCGATGCGTCATCTCGCGAGCTCGCGGCCCGAGCACCCACCACGCAAGCAAGCTGCCCAAAATGGCGTTACCGATGCCCGCCCACGTAGCAGCAATACCGTACTTGAAGCCGAACTGACCGGCGTAGCCGACGAACACAACCGCCGAAAAGTAGCTCGTGCCATAGGCAAACGCGCTCATCCACGGACCGACGCTTCGTCCGCCCAACACAAACCCATCAACGGTCTTGGTGGACTTGCGGCAGTACAGGCCAACCCCCACGGCCACCGCAATGAAGACCACTACAAGCAAAACTTTTGCAACCATCTTCTTTCCTTTGCTCCTCTTTCGGATGCTTCTGAGCATCCATTCAACCAGGTGAATTTTGAAATGTCTTCCAAGGAGAGTTGACGGTTGCTGCCTCACGCTCAAGGAGGTCTCAACACACTATGCGATCTACCAGCTGGTTCAGCATACGTTGGTGAGGCCTTCGTCAGGTAAATCCTTCGTCAACCCGCCCCTATCAAAGGCGCACACGACCCACGCGTTCGGGCAAAAAAATTAGCACCCGAAACCTGTGTTCCGTGTGCTAAAAATATCGATACGAGGCTGAGCTGATGAAGGACAGGCATGCGGATTTTTGGGCGAAATGCTCGCTCATGACCGCACAAGCCGCCTCGCCACAACATTGCTGAGCCACGTGCTGGCTCATGACAGCGCAAGCTGTATCTGTGTGTGCGATATGTCCATCCAAGAAAAACATGCGCCTACTCTAGCACACTCCTTCGACACTGTGAAACAAAATCTAGGTAATTTGGTAAGCATTGGCGAATAGAGTGCGGCAGTGGTTTTTCTTCCTTCCGTAAGCAAGTTCTTCTCACAGATTCACACCAGTGTGCAAATACCGCGCACAAGTCTTGTGAAAGAAGCTAGAATTGCGCCTCAAAGAACATATATGTCGAAGGGATCTACAATGACCAACAACACGCCCGCTGTAGCACCCGCACATGAGAAACTCCAATCCGCGCAAAAGAGCACGCCCAAAGATGCACAGATGAAAGACATAGACAAATCGTTAGAAGCGATGTTTGTAGGAGCGACCAGCTCTGGTTCCTCACCCAAAAATTTTAAAGACGAGCTCCAAGTAGCGCGGGAAGAGCGCTTTAGTCGTCTCTCTTAATACAAAAGTGCCGCCTGCTCAACAGACGGCACTTCATCCTCAACACAAGAAATAATGCTTGGCGAAAAGCGCTCCTAGTAACGACTGTCGAAGATGCGCTTGGTCTTCTTCTCGCTACGTGGCAGCTCGCCCATCGGCACGCCTTTCGCGTCTGGAGTGCACCCGCACTTCGCCTTAAACAGCAGCGACAACTGCTCTTCGGCGCGCGTTTTGTCTTCGCCCTCAAGCGGCGTTTCAAACAGCACCGTCAAAATATCTTTTCCAGAGATGTTTTCGATCATGACCTGGTACTCAGAACTGGCACCATCGGTGATCGCAATAACCTCTTCCACCTGAGCTGGGAAGATGTTGCAGCCCTTCACCTTAAACATGTCGTCGGTGCGACCCGTCAGCGTATCAATGCGCGGATGTCGATGCCCGCACATGCATGAGCAGTCGCCCGGCAGAATGCGGGTCAGATCGTGCGTGCGATAGCGAATGAGCGGCGCACCCTGCTTGCGCAGCGTGGTCAGCACCAGTTCGCCAATTTCGCCATCAGGCAAATTCTTGCCCGTCACGGGATCCACGATCTCAATGTAGACGAAGTCATCCCACACGTGCATGCCGTGATGCTCGTCGCACGAAATACCAATGCCCGGACCATAGACCTCGGTCAGGCCATAAATATCATAAATCTCAATACCGAGCTCGTTGGAAATGCGGTTGCGCATCTTTTCGCCCCAACGCTCTGAGCCGATCACACCCTTGCGCAGATGCAGCTGATCGCGAATGCCGCGCTGGGCAATTTCCTCGGCAAGCAACAGCGCGTATGAGCTGGTGGCGCACAAAACCGTTGACTTCAAATCCTGCATCATCTTGAGCTGTTTTTCGGTGTTGCCCGGACCCATCGGAATGGCCATGGCGCCCAAACGTTCCGCACCCAACTGAAAGCCGATGCCGGCCGTCCACAAGCCATAACCCGGCGTGATCTGAATGCGATCAAGCGGCGTAATGCCAGCAACCTCATAGCAACGGGCGAACTGCGTTGCCCAGTCAATGACGTCTTGCTGGGTGTAGGGAATGATGACCGGCGTGCCAGTTGTGCCTGATGAACTGTGGATGCGCACGATCTCTTCGTCGGGCACTGCTTGCAGTCCCAACGGATAAGCCGCACGCAAGTCATCCTTCTCGGAAAACGGCAGCTTCTCAAAGTCCTCTTGCGTCTGCACATCGGACAAATCAATATCGGCGAATTTTTTCGCATAGAAATCAGAACGAGCCTTGAGGCTCTTGAACTGACCCTTGATTAATTCAAGTTGCTCATCAGTCATACGCATAGGTGTGCTTCTTTCTCGTCACAATGCAATGCGCACCCACGCGGCGCGCATCGTCGATTGTATCAAATGCGAGTGGGGCGCCTTAGGACGGATATGTCCAGGGGCATCATGCCGTGGCAATCCTCAGCGAACCTATAGCTCATCCACCAGATCAATGGCCTCAAGGTTCATGCCCACAAAGCGCGGCTTTACGCAGGCACGAATGGCGTCGCGCAAGTCATCCAGTGTGAGCGCAACGTCAGTTTGCGAAAGCGCCGACGCCAGCAAAATGGTGTTGAGCACCTTACGACTTCCCACCTGAGCGCACAGCGCCGCATCATCAATAGGCACAAACGTTTGCGACGTCTGCGCAAGTGCGCGCTCAATGCCCGCCACGAGGTCCGCGGCCACATAAGGCTTTTTCGAGAGCGCAGCTGTGACCGGCTGCAATGCCGAAGTGGCGCTCACCAACGTGCCACCGGGCGCCAAATACGGCACCACGCGCGCCGCTTCGCCCGGCTCAAACGCAATAATGAGATCTGCGCCTTTTCGCCCCAGTAAGGGCGAAAGCACCGACTCGCCCGCGTCTCCCATGCGCACGTGCGACACCACGTTACCGCCGCGCTGCGCCATACCGATAGTCTCGGCGGTGCGCACATTCCAACCTTTATCCTGAGCAGCTTGCGCCAAAACCTTCGCCGCTAAAACCGTACCCTGGCCACCAACGCCAGCAAGTAAGATGTTGATCATCGCGTGGCCTCCTTACCTTCGGGCGACGTTTCTGCAGCTGATGCGCTTGCCTTCGCCATTACCTCGGGCGACATACCCGGCTTGATTGCATGAAACGGGCACACCTGCGTGCACAGATTGCAGCCGTTGCAAAGCGTAGGGTCAACAAATGCCTGACCGCGATCCTTGCTCTTTTCGCCCCGTGCTTGCGTATCAAAACCGATGCCCGGACAGCCAATCTCGGTGATGCACTTTTTGCATCCTGTGCACAGCGTCGTGTCAATTTCTGCGGGAACGCCTGGCTTGATGATCTGGATGCAGGGCGATTTGAAGATGATGGCCGCAGGTCCTGCAAAGTCAATGGCGCGCTGCGCGGCGCTAATTGACGCTTCCAAATTCAGCGGGTCGGCGTGCTCAATGCAGGTCACTCCCAGCGCGCGCAGCACCGCCTCAATGGAGATCGGCTCTCGGCGCGGGCCCATGAGCGTCACGCCAGTTCCGGGATGAGGCTGCGAGCCCGTCATGGCGGTCGTTGAGTTATCAAGCACACAGATGGTGACGTCGTGGCCGTTGTAGACCGCATTGGCCACACCGGTTAGTCCGCTGGCAAAAAACGTGGAGTCGCCCACAAACGCCACCTGCTTTTTATCCGGTTCAGCCACGGCGAAACCTTGCGCCATCGTGATGCCCGCACCCATGCACAAACACGTGTCGATGGCATCCAGCGGCGCGGCATTGCCGAGCGTGTAGCAACCGATGTCGCCGCAGAGCACCGCCGGCGTTTTCCCAAGCGCGCGCTTAACGGCGTAGAAGCTACCGCGATGGGGACATCCTGCACAAAGCAGCGGCGGACGCGCAGGGGCCAGCGCTGCCAGTTCCTCTGGCGCCTCCGATAGGCTCATGCATCCAACCAGTCCGTCGACGCCTAAGAAGTTCGCCAGGCGAAGCATCGTGTCATCCAGGTCGTTTTCGCCCCGATCCCGTGTGTCGTGGGTGTACTTGCCCAGCACCTCATAGCGCGCGTGCGTGCGGCCGGCGTGTCTGAGCAGCTCATCCTCCAACACGCTATCAAGCTCCTCGAACACGATGATGCGCTCAAGCCCTTGGGCGAAGGTGGTAGCCAGCTCATTCGGAAACGGATACGGTGTGCCCACCTGCCAGAAGCGATACGCCGGCAGCGTGATGCCTGCCGCGTGTGCGCGTCGCTCCAACTCAGCCAGTGCGTCTTGCGCATACGCAGCCGAGATGCCGCCCGCGACAATGCCGAGGCGCGGCTTGTGCGCGGGTTGCACGGCGGGGCCTGCGCCAGCCCCTGCGCCAGCCGCTGCGCCGCCGTTCGCCCTTGCGCCAGCCCCTGCGTCGCCGTCCGCCGCACCGTCCGCCGCCGCGCCAACCCCTGCGCCAGCCGCTGCGCCAGCCCCTGCGCCACCGTCCGCCGCTGCGCCAGCCCCTGCGCCACCGTCCGCCGCTGCACCACCGTTCGCCCCTGCGCCAGCCCCTGCGCCGCCGTCGAACATCACGTTGAACTGCGCGAATTGTTCGTCATGCACGAAATCCTTCGCCATCTTATTCAGGCGCTCAATGATTTCACCATGCCCCTGATAGGCGCGACGCGGGAAAATAATCCACTTGGGATCAGGCTCGAAGCCCTCCTCGGGCACCGGACGGGCGTGCGTGGTGTCGGCCACGTCGAAAAACGTGGACGCGTGGCACACGCGCGTGGTGGGGCGCACGATCACCGGCGTGCGATAACGCTCGGAGAGATCGAACGCGGCTTGCATCATGGCAAAGCCCTGTTCAGGCGTGGCCGGATCCAGCACGGGCACTTTCGCAAAGCTGGCGAAGCGTCGCGTGTCCTGCTCGGTCTGCGACGAGATGGGGCCGGGATCGTCGGCCACGAAGAGCACGGTGCCACCTTTGACACCCACGTAGTTGAGACTCATGAGCGCATCCGACGCCACGTTCAGGCCCACCTGTTTGCAGGTAAACAACACGCGCTCGCCACAGTAGGCAGCGCCCGCGGCCAGCTCAAGGGCTGCTTTTTCGTTGGTCGACCACTCCACGTGCACGCCTTGAGCACTACCGTCCGCATGCAGCGCGGCAACGGTTTCTACCAGCTCAGAAGACGGCGTGCCGGGATAGCCCGCAACCACGCGCACGCCCGCCTCAAGCGCGGCATGCGCAAACGCCTGGTTTCCCATCAACAAGTGCTTCGTCATGTGCAATTCACATCTTTCGCTTCGATAAGGTGTTTGTTATGCGGCAGGCGGCAGTCGGCCGTCGACCGCGCTGGCCGGCGGCGCCAGCAAACGCGCCTGACCTTCGCCACAAATTTACGCGTTGGCCATATCCTGCTTGAACGTGATGATCTTTTCGCGATCTTCAGCCGAGCCTGTGCCCATAATTTGCACGGCCAGAATTGCCGCGTTTTTGGCGCCGTTGATGGCTACGCACGCCACCGGCACGCCTGAAGGCATCTGCACCATGGACAGCAGCGAGTCCAAGCCGCCCAGATCACTGGTCTTCATGGGCACGCAAATCACCGGGTCAGGCGTGTATGCCGCAACGACACCGCCAAGATGCGCCGCTTTTCCGGCGGCCGCAATAATGACGCGGATGCCACGCTCGTGCGCGGTGGATGCCCACTCGTGCACCTCGGCCGGCTTGCGATGCGCGCTGGCAACTTTCACCTCATAGGGCACGCCGAATTCCTCCAGCTGCTTCATGCATGCCTCCATGACCGGCATGTCAGATTCGGATCCCATAATGATGCCAACTTGGGGCGTGTTTTCGTTGGTTGTCATGCTTTGCTCCTTTTCGAGGGCGCACGCAGGGAGGTGCGCTTTTGCGTTGTCGAAATTGTAGCATTCGCGAATCCGCGCGCGCCGCTTGCTCCTCATGGGAAGCGCGCATACTCGGTCTGTGCCGCGGCTGCTGCTGGCGTGGTTGCTGCGGGCTTGCCTGGTCGGCGTCGCCGCGGCCGTGGTCGCGGTCGCTGCCGCTGGCACGCCGACACGCCGACGGTCGCCTGCTTTCGCCGCCCTATCGCGACACCGAAACGCTTCAAGCCCGTTTTTCACTAAAAAAACGGCGAAGTCGTGAAACTGAGAGAGGTGAAATGATGCGTCGAAACGATCGAGTTCTATCATGCCTGATCACAGACTTACTGTGTAACCGATTGCTCAAGCTTTCCTGATCTTACGGCTCAAAACGGACGCATCAGCCAGAATTTCTCACGACTTCGCCATTTTTTTAACGCCAGAAAGCCTTTTTGCGTTTCAGAGCAACAAACCCGGATATTTTTTGACGCCCACCACGCGGGTTCGCCTGCCGAGGCTGGTATGTCTACTGCGCCTGCGGCGGCCGCCGCCCAAGCTGCGCGTCCGCCTCCAAAGCCGCGCATCCTTCACAAGTTGGCGGGCTACCGCGCGAGTCAAAAACGCTCAAAGCCAGATTTTCAATAATAATTTGGCGAATTCCGAAGATTCGGGGGTTGCTGAATAGCATTTTGGAAGAGTACACCCGACTCCGTCATAATCACTGTCCGCTGATCAGGCATGATGTGTACGAGTCATTGCTCTCGCAGAACTGGGTTATTGCGGTTCTTCGGAATTCGCCAATTTTCCAACGCCAGAGTGGCTTTTTGCGTTTCCGAGCAACAAAATCGAACGTTTCTTGCCGCACGCCACGCTGATACACCTGCCGAGGCTGGTGCGCCCGCCGTGCCTGCTGCACCCGCCGCACCTGCTGCGGCGGACGCAGCTGCGAACTCGTGCGATCACTTTCGCCACCACACAAAGAAAAATCCCCCGCTTCCGCAGCACACGCTGCAAAAGCGAGGGAATTCTTGGCGAACAACTCGGGTACGCCGGCGGTCGTTGCCTGGCAAGTTTGCCGACAGCCTAAGCGGTCTGCAATTCCTCGGTAAAGTCTTCGGCGAAATCCTCAACTACAACGGCGTGACCAGTGTCGGTACGAGCGGATTTCGCCTTGAGGACTTTGACGCTACGCAGCACGACCCATCCCAGTACCACAATGCTGTACAGAATGATGCTCAACATTGAGCGCTGTCCTGCTGATGCCACAGTGGGCAGCAACACGAACAGCAGGTGCGCGTACGTGAGCAGGAAAAACGCGTAGGCCGTCTTCTGCAAACGCTTCCACACAGCAGCCTCCATGCGGCTTTTGACCGCTTCGAAGGAGGTGATAGTCAGCGCCGCCAAAAGCACAATCAGCACGCTTGAAACGCAGAACGACACCACCATACCGGCGGACATACCCGCAAACCCGGAAAGGATCTGCGTCAGATATGAGCCCAGGTAATTCACCACGTGTCCGATGGTGAGGATAGCCGCAATAATGGAGAGCTCTCCGCGAATGGGCATGACTGCCTGGCGAATCTTCGAGCCGTCGGGGAGGGCACCAGCGTACATCACGATGGCAAACAGCGAGAAGCCCACCAGGCAGCGTGCGGCGTAAGGGAACGTGGCGGCGGCCAGCCCGGCAGGCAGGCTCAGCAGCGCACCAGAGAGGAGCGCAACATCAATCACGCAGGCTGCCAAGTAAAAAACTATGGGATAACGCCTGATGAGGCGCTTGAACAACGCGACGAACACAGCGCTGCCCACAAGAGCGATCAACAGTTTCACTCTGCACTCCTTCTATCAGATAAGGGTCGACCCGTGGAGGGGAATCGGGTCGACCCACACATCGGCTAGCTTGGTAAACAGTGAGCCTCGCGGGCGCCTCGTGCAGAGGCACCTCACCCACGGCGGCTCACGCAAACGCCTAGCTCACGCGCTCAACCTCGCACAGGCCGCACCTAAACGGCGGGAAGCCAGTAATGGGGTCGAAGTCACGCGTGGTCAGCAAGTTGATGTTCGCCTTGCTCCAACCATGGAAGACGTCAATCACGCCGGGCAGCACCATGTTGGTAATTTCTGCCTTCATGACAACCTCGTTTTGCCAGTTGAAGATACGAACTTCGTCGCCATCGTTAATGCCGCGCGCGCTGGCATCTTGCGGATGCAGGCGCACGATCGGATCGGGCATGAACTGATTCAGCCACGGAATCTCACGCAACTTGGAGTGCGTATAGAAGGGCACACGACCACCAGTGTTCAGAACAAGCGGGTACTTGGCGTCTTCGCCCGTTGCATTGAGTGGAGAGTGAACCGGCTCTTCGTATACCGGCAGACCCTCGTAACCGAAGTTCTTGAGCACCTCAGAGTCGAACTCGATCTTGCCTGAGGGGGTGTTGAAGCCCACTTCGCCATCACGACGAATTCTGCCAACCGTGTGCTTGTTCTCCTGCTGCTCAGGACCGGGCACATCCACGCCGTCGGGGTTGGCGCGCATGTCTTCCAGCGTCACGCCAATGTCAGCCGTCTCAAGAATGTACTTGATGGCTTCTTCGACACTGCCGCCGAAGCACTCTTCCTCAAAGCCCAGCGCGCAACCCAGCTCAAGCATGATCTGCCAGTCTTCGCGTGCCTCGCCAGCCGGCGTCACACACGGCTCGCGCAGGATCATCTTGCGACCATACACGGCAAACGGTGCCATGCGCTCGTGGCACATTGCAGCCGGAAGCAGAATGTCTACGTAGTCGTGCGTCCAGGGGCGCTCGTAGTAGTCAACAGCGGCGGCGAACTCAAGCTTGGAAAGCGCCTCTTGGTAGCGGTTGGTTTCAGGCCAGATCATAGCGTTGGCAGCAATGAGCATACCCGCGCGAATCTTGCCTTCGTCAACGTATTCCGGCAAGTAAGCCGTCTGGAAGTGGTCAGAGAACGACACCCAAACCGGGAAGTCCTCGCGGTCAACGCGGCGCTCTTCGAACTTCTCTTTGGCGTAGAGCTCGCGCTCGCGGAACTGCGTGGTTGAGGCAGCGGTGTCGAAGGGCAGGCTGCCTGCGGGGAACAACATGCCACCTTTTTTCTCGATGCTGCCAAGCAGCGCCGGGATCATAAAGATAGCGCGCAGAGCATGGCCAACGTTTGATGAGTGAGCCATACCAGCAGCACTGGTGATCATCGTGGTCGGCGCGTTCTCGGCAAGCAGATGAGCTGCTTCTTCAAGCTTCGCAGCAGGAACCCAGGTGATCTCTTCGACCTTCTCGGGCGGATACTGAGCAGCCAGCTCAGCCAGACCCTCAAAGCCGTGCGTCCATTCGTCAACAAATTCCTGGTCAATGAGGTTGTCGCGAATGAGGATGTTGATGAAGCCCAAGGCCAGTGCACCGTCGGTACCAGGGCGAAGTTGCAGATGCACGTCAGCCAAGCCCGTAACCGTTGGGGTGATACGCGGATCAACCACGACAAACTTGCAGCCGCGTTCCTTTTGGTCCAGGAACTTACCGTGGCGGTTTGGCTGCGACCACGCGGCATTCAGCGTCCAGATCGTGCAGCTACCAGTGTCCTCGGTGGGGTCAACACCCATGGTGACCAGGCCGCGGCCAAACACCAATTGCGAGCAAATCTGCGTAGCCTGCGAGCAGAGCGAACTCTCGTTGCCATATGAGGAAGTACCGAACAGCGTTGCAACACGCTGGATAGCCGGGCGCGGCTCTTTCGGGTCGCCGCAGTAGAACATAACGGCGTCGGCACCATATTCGTCCTTAACGCGGTTGAACTCAGACGCGATGGTGGCATATGCCTCGTCCCAGGTGATCTCTTCCCACTCCGACTTGCCAGTGCCTTTTGCGTTGGTGCGGCGCAGCGGCTTGGTCAGGCGGTTGGGATCGTAGAGCTCCTGGATGCTGGCCATGCCTTTCGCGCACAGCGGCGTGGTGGGATGCGGCGTGCGAGACTCTACGCGAACGATCTTGTCGTCTTGTACGTATGCAGTCAAGCCGCACTTGGGTACCTGGTTGCACATGTCGCAATAGGTATGGCGCTTCTCAACTGGCTTGGAAGTATCAATGGTTCCTTCTGCATGAGCGATGTCGAAACCAAAAGCACCGGAGGCGCCTACTGCTGCAGCAGTGGCCACAGCTCCCTGTACGAAGGTGCGGCGGCTGATGGGACAGCCCGTATTAGTCGTAGCGTTATTCATAATGGTCTGCTCCCTTCCCCTAGTTGTCCTGGTTGTCGCTGGCAGCTTTGCGATCGCGTGACTTCTTCACGCCCACGCCAACAGCTGCGCCAACAACGGCTACGGCAGCGGCACCGGCCGTTACAGCCACCGGATCAATACCAGGTGCTGCTTGCGTTGATTCAGTTTTGGTAGTGGTGTTAGTTCCGTCTGCAGGAGCACCAACCGCACCCGTGCTCGGAAGCAGCTCGTGATCCATGCCGCGAGCCGGCACATAGTAGAACGAGGTTTCGTCAACTTGCTCTGCATCGCCCTTCGCAATACGTACGCTGACATCACTCTCAGGATCATCAAGGTCGCCAAAGAAGCGAGCCTTAGCCGGGCAGTTGTGCACGCACGCTGTCGTCTCGCCCTCAGCTACGCGCTCATGGCAGAAGATGCACTTCTCTACAACGTTTGAGCGCTGAACGCCATAGGCCTCATACGGAGCCTGCTCGTCGGCGCCAAAGTAGTTGCCACCGTCTTTGTTGGCGGTACGTGCGCCATAGGGGCACGCGCCGATGCACGAACCGCAGTTGATGCAGGCCTCGTAGTCAACAATAACGACGCCGTCATCAAGTTTCTGGCTGGCACCGGTGGGGCATACCTCTACACACGGTGCGTCTACGCAATGCATGCACGCATGCGGGATGAAAGCACGACCAGCGTCGTCGGCCGTTTCGCCCCATTCAACCGTATCAAGCTTTATCCAAGATACATTCGGGCTTTGGTTGTTCTGAAGTTGGCACGCGACCACGCAGGCGCCACACCCCACGCAGCGATTGAGGTCGATGCACATTCCCCATTTTGTCATAGCCTCTCCTCTCTTGTTGGCTATCTTGCGTCTTTTGACGCGACCCTGGCTTAAACCTTACCCTGCTGCGCGCTCGTGCACATCGTTGCTGGTGCTCGAAATGCGCTAAACCCTATCGGTTCCGATATATGATTTTCACGAAATACCTGGTAAGGCGCACGTGCGCGACACTTCGATTTTCTGAGCTTCGTCCAAGGTGGTGTAGAATGGAACCAGAGCCAACGGCGCCAAGAGGGGGCGCTTATCTATAGATCAGGGGGGCAATCTTAGATGGAGGGCACGCAACTTAAGGCGTGGATGCGTATCGGAATTCTTCTGGCTATCGGGTTTGCCTGCACCGAGGCGTGGCCGCCGACGCTCCATATGGCTGCCAACGTGGTAAGTGTGCCATCCGTTGTGGCCAGCCGACCTCCGCACGGGCTTTGCGCGCCGTCTCTGGTTATATCCACCATCACCTGCATCGGCATCTGTTTACTGGGAAAGCGCATGGGGCCGATCTTGGATCGGTGGCTCAAACCGTGGCTAGTCGGCGGATGCTTAGCGTTGCTGGTGGCTTTTTTGGCGGTGCCGGCGGTGTTCCCCGAAACGCGCAGCGCCCTCACAGGTCTGGAAGGTCTGGCCATTGGCGCCTCGGGGGTGCCGCTTGTGCTGATGTATCTGCATTGGCTGCGAGCCCTTGGCACGCTCCCACCCCAGCACATGATTTTCACGCTTTTGGTAGCGCAAGTGTTTACCTGCGGCGTTAATGCGTTTCTCACCTCAACCAGCGGTTACGCGGTGCTGGCGGCGGCGCTTTTGATGCCTATTGTGTCCGCGCTCTGCATTCGCCTGGTGCCCGACGATGGCGAGCGCAACTTAGAAGAGTCCATCACACCCTTCCCCAAAGGCTCGGTCTTTTTCGTTTTGTTGGCGAAACTGGCCGTGGTAACCCTCATCTTTGGTGGCATTGATCATTTGTTCAAAGGCGAGTTCGACTCACTCATTCGCCTTGCTGGCGAGCGTTTTGCACCTGGCTATCATGTTGCTGCTTTCGTGGTGTCGGTTGCCTTGCTTGGCTTCCTCTATGTGTTGGCAATGCGCCGCGAGCGATTCCAGTTTGGCTATCTGTATCGCGTCATGTTTTTGCTTGGGTTAGCAAGCGTGCTTATTGTTCCGCTGGCTTGGGCTGGCGAAGGCGTTGAAGTGGGCTATGCCTGCAGCCTAGCCATGTATCAGCTGGTGTTTTTGTTTGTGTGGTCACTGTGCGCTTCGGTCTTTCGCGGACGACCAACCGAGGGCTTTCGGTTCTTCGGCGTGGTGTATGGGTGCTGGTCAGCGGGCTCGTTCGGAGGCGCGGCTGCAAGCATGTTTATGTCTGGGCGCCTCTCAAGCGACTCGGGATTGCTCATTGTAGCGGTGGCTGCCATTGCCATTGCGGTGGGCTATTCCACGGTGTTTACGGAGAGCAACGCGAATGCGCTAGTCAGCATCTTGCCCATGCGTGAGAAGCGACCCTTCATGGAGAAGTGCCTTGCGCTGGCGAAACGCTGCGGGCTCTCCCCACGCGAAACCGAGGTGACAATTTTGATTGCGCAGGGTCGCGACTCCGCGCACATCCAAGAGAAGCTCTGCCTCTCGCGAAGTACCGTGCAGACACACCGCATGCACATTTATCGCAAGCTGGATATTCACAACCGCCAAGAGCTGTTGGACATGATTGAGCACGAACAAGGGTAAAGGGTTCGAGCGGCGGTAGCTGCCGCCATCCGCGCTGCGCCAAGCACCCGGCTTCGCCATCCGCAGATTTCGCGCAAAAGTTGTTCTTGACCCCAAGCGGTGAGAGCAGTAGAATATCTAGACGCGTCTCAAGCAGATGCATCCGGTCGGGTAGCTCAGTTGGTAGAGCAGCGGACTGAAAATCCGCGTGCCGAGGGTTCAAGTCCCCCTCCGACCACCATGAATGTACAGCCCTCGCCCTCGGCGGGGGCTTTTTTTGTGCGTTGAGATGGTGCGCGGCGCCGCGGCTGCGGTCCAGCTGCGGCGCGCAGCCCAGCAGCATCGCGGCTCGCGTTCTGGACGATCAGGCATGGTTTTGTGCATGCAAGCCTTCGCCATCCGCTTGCTTTGCAACATAATCCCAGGTCGGCATTAGCCAACCACCCCCTACGAGAGCGCAGGTTGCACAAACCCGGGTCTCATTGACCACAACTTCACCAGCAAGGCCAAAAAGTTGGCATTGCCTTAGCAATCCCTCCACCACCATCACAGACAAGCAGATCTGGACAGACAGGCAAAAACCTTTACCAAGATTCTGCGTTAGTTAAGGTTACGCCATAACCTTAACTAACGACCCTATTTCACTACGGCCAAGTTTACGCTGGCAAGGAGATTGGGAATGCTGCGGACGGCGGAACGATTCCATTCCTTTGCACGGTCGGGCAGCTCTTCCCAGGGCACGAGGTAGGGGCTCAAACGATTTTCCACGTCTTTGGTGGCTCCGTAGTGCCAGCCCGCCCGGCGGCGCTCGTCAAGCCAGCGGCGGTGCTCCAGAATGGCAAGGCATTCCACCTCGCTGGCTGTGAAGGCGGTCACCTGCTGATCAGGGTAGCAGCTGCCAAGGGGCAACACCTCGTACCCGAGGGTTTCCAGCTTGCGGTGAATGCTCGCGATGTAGGCGATGGACGATTCACGCAAGTCGGTCGGCAGGCTGGCGAACGAGGTGTACTCGTGCGTGGTCTGCAAAGCCACACGGTCGTTGGTGTAGCGCACGAATGACGTTTGCGCCAGCTCGGTCATAACATCGGTCTTCCCCGCATATCCCTCACGCGCCATAAGCTCAGCCGAGTCGAACAGGAAGGGGCGCACTGTAGTGGGCCCGTAAACGGCGCACACCAGCACGTTCCAAATGAGCTGTTCTTTGCTGATAAGCCACGAGGGCAGCGCACGGCCATAGCCGTCGGTTTCGAAGTTCGGCTGCATGTCGCGCGCCTCTTGCACGAGCGCGACCAGTTGCTTTATGGATAGCTCCCCCAAAGGCGAAGGATCGCTTGTGAGGTCGCGATGGTAGGCGTCAAGAGCCTCGTAGCAAGCCTCAGTGAAGTACTGGCAGATAGGGTCGGCGAAATTCAAATCGCGAAAGCAGCAGGCAAGCGCATCGATGATGACACCCATGACCAGGCTGTCATCCCACCATGGCCCGCTAACGAGCTCGATGCGGTTCTGCAGACACCACGCGGGCAGAATAACGTGCAGTGCGTCAATGGACCCCGTGGGGGCAAGTCCCTCGTAGGTAGCGGCCTCCTCTTCCATGGCCGCGAGCACGCGGTGCAGCGCGTCAAGGGAAGCCGCCGACGTGCCCTGATCGGCAAGGGCGTCAAGCGCCAAGCGGAACTCCGGCAGCGGGCCTTTGCCTTTGCGGGCCTTGTCCTGCGAGCCGCGCCGCCGGTTGACAGCGAAGGGCGGACAGAATCGTTCGAAGGTGACGCGCACCTCATTGGGAGACAGGTGGTTCAGCCGCAGCGTATTCTTGTTCCATACGGAAACGGCCTCAAGGCAGGCGAACGCCTCGTCGGAGTTGGCGCAGGCTTCCACAATGCGATCCTCGTAGGCAGCACGCCAGTAGTTGGCGTTGAACAGCATGGCATCAACAGCCGCGTAGTTGCCCCGTGCGAGAGCCTGGCGCTCAGGAGAGACGAAGCCGCTTGCCACAAGGTCTCTCTCGTTGCTTTGGGTTGCAGAAAGAAAGGCGGAGAAGGCCACCTTGAGGATTTCGATGGGCTTCAAGTTGCCGCCTCGGCGTGCCCGCTCGCGCTCAAGGGCGCCAGATACCGCATCCACGGGCTGCATCATCTGAGCTCGCGTCCTCGCCATGGATTGGCCAATCCTTTCCTTCAAGCGCACCTTTATCGGCGCATTTTAAACCAAACACTGCCCATCATAGCCGTAACTGGAACCCGCATTGGGCAATGAAATGGTGTCGCGCCTAAACATCGCCCAACAGCTCGTGCGCCTTTGAGTAACCTTGAGATCAGACTATGTATTCTAGCCTGAGGAAACTTGCAGTTCTACAACTCTACGCTAGAACAACGTCTGTCTAATGTAGGTGAACGCGTCGGGGTAAACATTGAGCAGAGCGTTGTTCAACTGATTCAGATCCCAGGCATCATAGAGCTCTTGGACGCCTTCCCAGACCTGCTTGCCAAACGACGCAGCTCTTGGATGGGGGTCTTTTCTGCTGGCAATATAGGCTCGCAGTCCCCAGTAATATGGAGCTAGAAATATCTCCGTCACCGCCTGATCGCCGATATTCGCAAATACCTGTCTTGGAATCGGATGATCGGTCATGTTTATATGCTTATCATCAACAAGCCCGGTTGCAACAAGCGCGATTCCGAGATACGCAAGAAGATTTGAAATTTCCTCGTTGGCGTCGTCGGGATCCTTCTGGAGCGCTAGCGTTCCTATGACAGGTTGGTCAGCATACATGGACCATAGGTAACTCCAAAGCTTCCACATGGCCTCGTTATATGGGGTCACCTCATTGTTCCCATTAGTGTCCATGTTAATCAAGCCCCATCTGCTGAGAGAACTTAGACATGAGCTTTATTGTTTTCGGATATGTCTTCTTAAGCTGCTTATACAAATCATCTGCATCCCAATTTAAATACATGCGCAGAACACCATTGAATACAGCATCTAGATATTTGGCTGCTTCCCCGAACACTCGCCCCTCTGCTTTGTTCTTCATGACGCATGCATAATACAGAGGGGCGGTTGTCACCTGATTGATGGTCTCTCCCGGTATCCGCTCCATCGTGTCTCGAAAAGCCGGCATATCACCCAAGATCTGTCTTTCGTCGACTTTCCCCGACAAGATAAGCCCCTGGCCCAACCATGCGATAATGTTCTCGATATAGTCTTTTTCCTCTTGGAGATCTTTTTCTCGTGTGACCATCAGAATCATAAGCTCTTGGTCTTTGATGACAATAAGATATGCGAACAGCGTCAGTGCGGCATCAGTGAATTTCATGATCTCTCCTTGGGGCGTCAGGGGTTATTTATCTTGATACGGCGTGTCGTCATACCCTTCGCGCTGCAGTTTCGCGACAAAACGATCCAGCCAGGAACGGTTAGCTTTGTTGACCGCGTCGAACCCGCCGAACGCCTTTACTAGTTTTGGTGAGATGGCGTAGTAGCACTTGATGAAAGCGCGCCCCGCAGTGCTCTTTGCAAGCTTGTTGTCACGATAGCGGCGCAATACCCAGACTTGTGGACAATCGTAGGATCCGTAAGCTGCAGTTGCGATATAGCAGCCACCAGAAGAGCTCGACGAACTTGATGAGGTGCTCGTATAGCTGGTACGAGCGTTTCTACCCGTTCCAACCTCTACATCGGGAATGGGCTCACCATACTCTGCAATGGAAATCGTGATGTCAATTCCAATCTGGTCAAAAGCCGATTGAATACCGTTCAAGATGCTCTTTGCATTTGAGATGACATTGCGTTCTTCCTGGTTTGAGCCGTCCAAAGCACACAGAACAGTGTTGCAGGCAGCTTCGAGGTGGGCAGCAGCCGACATCATATCTTCGACAAAGCTTCCGGTTCCCCCAGCCTTCATCTCTTTGAGCCCCTCGGCAAGACGAGGAAGAATGTTGTATTGAATGCTTGTAACAGCCTTGCGCTCGAAGTCAGTAGACCCGTCGGAGCACACAATTGCAGCGCCGCACACAGCGATTGCCATCTCGTAAAAATCGGTGAACTCGTTCTCAGCCACAGCTACGGCCTTTCTGTTTCTCAACTACAATGTCGCTAAAATGCGCAAGTGCGATATTGATACGCATGAATATGCTGCATTTCGAGCCAGGAACAACATTTATCCGCAACTGAAGCACCTGTCAGCGGAATATAAGCTTGTCCAATCATAGCCATAACTGGAACCCGCATTGGGCAATGAAATGGTGCCGCGCTTAAACGTCGCCCAACAGCTCGTGCGCCTGAGCGATAAGCTCGTCGAGGGTGTAGTCCTCTGGATTCGTTGGGTCTTCCTGCGCGGGATAGTGATAGGCAATAAGGCGAGTCGGCTGGTTGGCGGCGTGAACAACTACGGTGACACCCTGTGTGCCCGCAACGGCAATTTCTGCGTCGTCAATTTGGTAGGGAGTTACGTATTGAAACGAATCGTGCCGGCTTTCTTCCGCATAGGCGAGGCTACGTGAATCGATAACACCGTCAGAGGTAACAAAGAAAATGGTCGACCCCGATGCCTCCTCGTTCTGCTCGTGGTAAAAGGAGGCCACTGTCACGACCGACCCCCGAAACTGCTCGCGGTACAGCTCCTCTCCGTCTTCGCAAGCAAGTACAGAAAGAACGCGCCCAGCTGAACAGAGCGCACCAAGCTCGCCGTCTTTTACAAAGCCATGGATGCGAGGTTGACCATCGTAGGCAATCGGGCGATCGGTTGCTCCGTTGAGGGTGAAGCTGTACGTGCCGTCGGTACACCAGAGATTCTCTATCTCATTTTCGCTGAGTCGCTGCGCACCCAGCAGGTAGCCGAGATCGTACCCAGTGCGGTCGTCGGCCTCAGCTGCGAAAAAGCTGTCGATGTTGAGCATGCTGCCTACCAAGTATTTATCAGCGATTGCAAGAGACCAGGTTGAATTTGCAGAGCCTTCGGGTGCGCCGTCCAGAGGAACCAGGGAATAAGAGAGGTCTTCGAGGCAGACGCTGAGAACGTAGTTGGATGCGCTGACAGCGGCAAAGGCGGAATCTATGGAAAACGCAGCGGGCAAGAAGCGCTGGCTTTGTCGGAAGCCGAGCGGCTCGGTTTCGCACCAACCGAGAAGATCTCCGTTTTCGATATCGAACATACCGAGCAGCATCGACCCTTCGGCGGTTGCGGTAAACACGGCAGCGAAGTTTCCCGTTTCGTCCAAGGCAATACCAGAGACGAGGACTTCCTCTTCGCACCACAATTCTTTTCCTGTCTTGGCTTCGAAGGCGGCAAAGCTGCCCTCGCCTGTGCAGTTCGTCAGGAGAAGGTTATTCCTTCCCGCTCCCACGATTTTCCACTCGTCGGGATTCATGTTGTCGGGGTCGGTGGTGTAGTTCCGCAAATCGATAGAGCAGAGGTCTTGAGCAGTGATGCCGTCATAGATAGTGATGACGCAGTGTTCGTCCATCGCGGCGACCCACTCTCCCATATTGCCGATGGCGAATTGCTCGATGGGCTGGGATGAATCTAT
Organism: uncultured Eggerthellaceae bacterium; assembly: GCA_910577495.1. GTDB lineage: Bacteria > Actinomycetota > Coriobacteriia > Coriobacteriales > Eggerthellaceae > Xiamenia. Next base: position 8,229 of record CAJTML010000003.1, on the reverse strand, counting down.
GGTGAATAGAGGATGCCAGTGCTGCGTGGTGTCACGGTAGAGCTCCAGAGCTTCTTCGAGTGCAATGCGCGCTTCAGGAACAAGAGGGCGGCTCTGGTCTGCTTCGGAAGAAGGGAGTGCTGCAAGGGCGGTTTCGAGAGCTTGGCGTCGCTCTCCACGGGCAAGCTGCTCGTGGGATTCGGCTGCCAACGCGACGGACTCGGCTTGCTGGGCGGCGCGCGAGGCGCTGTGAGACTGGAAGGCAAACACGCCTATGAGGGCGATGGTGGCAGCGATGGCTACTGCGCTCAGAGCTATGCGCTTGCGACGACGTGCGCGTTCGCGACGACGCAAGTCATCGAAGCTGCAGCCTATAACAGCAGCGATGATGCGGAGAAGCTCCGTTTTGCGTTTGTCCTTGGATTCCGGGCGCAAGTCGGCGGCCAGCGGCTCGGCAGGCATTTCGCGCAGGATACCTTGGCCATCGGGAAGAAATTGGGTTTTCAAGATGGAAGGAATGCTGGTTTCGGAATCTCCGTCAGCCAACACGCAGACAATACGCTCGCGCCCGTGCAGTTCAATGAATGTCTCTATTTCGCGGCGCACCCACGGGCTGGCTTGGGTGTCCGGCGAACAAATGAGCACAAGTGACGCCGATTGGGCAAGCGCATCGTGGATGCTAGCCGGAAGCGAATGCGTGGCCGCCAGCTCGTCTTCGTCGCGAAAGCACTTGCCAAGTTGGCGGGATCCTCTGCTCGTCGCGCCATGGCTGAGCTGTATGCCACGCGGCAGCCGAAATCCCTCGATGGCTCGCTGCACCGCCTGAGCCACCTCCGTATCCCGCGGCAGATGCCGATAGCTGATAAACGCTGTATAGGCGGGCACGGCGGTATGTGGCGAGGCGTTTTCCATGAAGCGAATTATAGGTGAACTGCTGCGCCTTGCAATTGACATGCTACGAAGACGCGAAACGCGACCGCGTCTGCACGCTTTAACGAAAAGTAGTCTTAGGGGCTTGCGGTTCATCATTGGGCAATGAGCGCTGCATGAGGCCAGTAAGCTGCATGCTAAACCGTTCCAGCTGCCGACGTGCGGTTGAGGATCGTTTAAGCCCGCGACGTTTACGGGTTTTAGGAGAGAAGGGATCATGCATGAAAACTGCAATTCGAGTTGCCATTTGTCTTTGCCTCTCTTTTGGGGTTTTGGGGTTGTCGGGATGCGGCGACAAAGAAATCAGCTACACGAACACTCCCAACGATGGCCACCTCCATGCCTATCTTCACAGGCTGAAAGACGATGCTTACATTTGTCATCTCTGCGGGTATGAGTATCCGGGAGATCCGAGCAATCTCGTTGAGGAGTAAAACTGCGCACGCGGGTATTTTGCTTGGATCGCGTGGTATCCAGAATCAAGATCAACTTAGTCAGCAAAGGAGGTAGGCCGCATGACGAATCAGGATGAAGGCACAGAAGAGAGTGTCAATGAGCAAAAAAGGCTTGGCCGGCCGAGTTCTACGGCTATTGCTACGATTGAGGGCGTAGCGTCAGCGGGAAATACGAGATCGACTACCGCGCTCGATAACGCTCTGCAGTGGGCTCTTCGCGTGGTTCTTTCAGCTGCGTTGGTACTGGGTGTTTTGGCGCTGCCGGGGTGTTATTCGTCTTCTGGATCGGCTTCTAAATCGAAGGCAGACAAGTCCAAAGAGAAAACTTCGGTGACAGAGGAGTATCCCGTCTATGATGACGAACTTCCGTCTGCGCCGGAAGTGCCCGATTACGACTTCGAAGATGAGCGAGCCTACGAGCCCGAGAACCCCTATTGGCCTACAACGGCACCTGAACTTCTGGCCATTCCCGAAGAGCAGCGGTGGTACAACGCCCGCTCGCAGATAGGCACGAATTGCACCATTGCGGGGCCCGTGGCTGAGGTTTACCAGGCAACACAGTCGCAGGGTATGCCCATTTTCGTCGATATCGGCGAGCCTTACCCTAGCCCTAACCGGGTAACGCTTGTGGTGTGGGCCGATTCGCTTTCCAATTTCGAAGAGATGCTCAACGAGGTGAGCCAGGGTGACGCGTGGCTTTCAATCACAGGCTACCTCAGCTCCTACGACGGGGTCGCCCAGTTCAACATCTCCGATGGCTATATCGAATACAGGTGGTGGACGAACGTGCGGTAGGACTAACTGCTTAAGGCAGTGAGAGTTCTCCCTCATACATACAGAGTAACGCCTAAAACCTTTACCAAGATTCTGCGTTAGTTAAGGTTATGTGATAACCTTAACTAACGCATTTTCGAAAGAAAGGTTAAGCTATGGGCGAATATCGCGAGGCGTTTTGGGAGTCCCATTATTACGGCGGCTCACGCAAGCAGCGCGCCAGCGGAGCCTACCGCTACTACATCCCCAGCTTTCTCGCGACTCAACCGCTCCCTTTGGATGGAGACGTTGTTGCCGATGTCGTAAACGCTAGTAACGCTCTAGCCGAGTTGAAAGCCACAGCGGCAGGACTTCATAGTACGGAAGGCATTGCTCGTCTTCTTTTGCGAGCCGAGGCTGTCTCTTCCTCGTTCATCGAGGGACTTACCGTGGGAACACGGCGTATTTTGAAAGCAGAGATCGACGTAGGCAATAGGCTCTGGAAGCCAGACGAGACGGCTGCGACTATCGTCGGCAACATCCACGCCATGCAAAGCGCAATCGATGAGGTGTATAACGCGGATTTCCTGACGGTGGACTCCCTGCTAAGCATCCATCGAAAACTGTGCGAGAGCACACCCATAGAGAAGCTGGGCGGTGCAGTGCGAGACCAGCAAAATTGGGTAGGAGGTAATTCTTACAACCCACTGGAGGCAAGCTACGTGCCGCCAGCGCCTGAACACGTTCCAGAGCTCCTTGCCGACTTGGCGACGTTCCTGAACCGCAGTGACGTTGCCCCTGTTGTTAAGGCGGCTCTTGCCCATGCACAGTTCGAAAGCATCCACCCCTTTATTGACGGGAACGGAAGAACGGGCCGAGCGCTTATTTATTCCTCGCTTAAGCGCGATGGCGCCATTGGCGAGGCCGTGCCACCCATATCGCTGATTATGGCCACGCATTCCGACAGTTACGTGCAGGCCCTGGACGGGTTCCGCGCAGAAGGAGCAGATATGGCAACCGCTCTGAACGAGTGGGTGTCGTATTTCTCGGGCGCCGTAGCCGATGCGTGTGACGAAGCGCTTCTCTTCGAAAAGCAAATGGAGGCCATGAGGCAGAACTGGCTTGGCGCCATAGGCAAGCCTCGGAATGGCTCGGCCCTCGATCTGCTTTTGGAGAGAATGGTGGGCATGCCTCTTTTCACACCGAAGATGGCCTCGGAGGCTATAGGCCGAAGCTCGGTAGCCACGAATGCGGCGCTGGATGCATTAGCAAGCGCAGGTATCATCAAAGAAGTATCAGCCAAGCAGCGCAACCGTGTCTATGAGGTGCCGGACGTGATAGAGGCCTTCAACATCTACGAGCGGAAGCTGGCAAGCCCCGTAGGAAACACAGCAGCAGAACCCCCGTCCCGCCCTGTTCCTGCGAAGTTGTAAATTGACGGAAGAGGATCGTGCGCCTTTGTTTCTTGCGGATAGCCCTCCCTGTGCCCGCACCGAAGCACGGGCTCCTTCGCTATAATGCTTGTTTCCGACTAAAGCTGATAGAGGAAAGAGCTCATGAAACTGAATCAGGCTATTCTCCATGTATTGGATTTTGTATCTTGCGTGAATGTGTATGCGCAGGCGCCGATGGATTTCTCCAACAAGGTGGCCAAGCGCTACGTGACGTCCCAGGCCAAACGCGTGCTTTCAAACTTGGACAGCAAGCGCGGGCAGTTTGCTTCGGACAGCCTCTTCGCCGAGGAGCTGCATAGCTACTTCCGCGGCGAGCGTGACTTTGTGGGGCTTTCCCAGCAGATCGCGGAATTTGTGGCTGGCGAACTGGGTCGTATGGAGAAGACGCCTTCCACCGATGTGTTGGTCATCGATTTCGAGGGAGACCCTGATCAAACGGTGCGCGAGATGACCGACGAGGAGGCCGAAGCCGCCTACAAAGCTGCCGGCCCTCGCTACTTCGCCATCATTTTGTTGGAGGCGCGTCAGGCCTACCTGCACGAGGTGGATGCCAACGATCTTGGCGATACCATCACCACCATCGCACGCCACCATGCCATTTTGCCGAACCCTTCGCAGAAAGTGGCGTCATTTGCGCTGATCGCCGCCGATGGTTTGGACGTGTGGTTCGTGGACAAAGAGCGCGAGATCGCCGGCGAAAAGCGCTGGCTTATCCCCGATGGGCTGCTTCAATGTTCCATGGAAGCCTCAAGTAAAGAGGTGCTGGAAGCGGTAACCACCGTGGTTGAAGAGGTGGCCGAGGAGTACGGCGCCAACACGGCTGTGGCGCTGTCGCGCGCCAAGGCTTACGTGGCTGAGCGAGCCGAGGAATCCGACGAGCTGGACGCCCATGAGCTCGGCCGCGAGGTGTTCGCCGACGCGCCCCAGGTGGCCGAGCGCTTCGACCGCGCTGTGGATGAGGGCGTGCTGCCCGAGCGCGTGGTGGTAGAAAAAGCAGTGGCCAAGCGCGTCACACGTACGCATAAGATTCGCACCGACACGGGAATTGAAGTGACTTTCCCTGCCGAATATGGCGAAAACGCCGAGTTCATCGAGTTCTTGAGTACGCCAGACGGCCGCATAGAGATTGCCCTCAAAAACATCGGCGCTATTGAGAACCGCTAGGCTTGTGTAGGCGCGCTCGGCCTCTCTACTTTGCCGAGTTGAGTGGCGAAGAGTGGCATCTCACCGCAGTGCGGCGGCCATGTAACCCGCGTTCTGGACGCTCAGGCACGGTTTTGTGCACGCACGCCTTCGCCAACCGCATAGGCTAAGGCATAACCCCAGGTCAGCTTTCGCTGAATGCGCCCCAAACATGCGTTGGCTGCACAAACCAGGGGTGCATTGACCACAACTTCGCTCCTAAGAGAGCACGCTCTTAACGCACCTTTCCTTCGCTTTCTTGCGATCACATAGTTTCTCAATAAGAGATGCCTTATCTCAATAGGGAATGTCGTCATCAATGTCATCAAACCGCGAAGTCGAAGATGACGTTGATGCGGTGCTGCAAGAGTTGATTACCGAGGTGGAATTATAGTAGTCAGAAGTGTTTAAGAGTACAGGAGTATTGGGGATGTCAGAGGGTATTTCTGCACCACACCGAAGGCAATATCGCCACGTCTCCCCTACGCGCCTTCCGCAATTTACGCAAAATTTCTGATCAAGCTCTTCGCCGTTTCCGTTCATATTGTCACCATTATCGTAATCGTCGTAATCGCTGTCATCATCATAGTCATTATCACGATCCATGGGCTCCCAGCTGTCACAATCAATACAGCCCCCAACACTACAGTCGCCACAATCGTCGCAAAAATTACAACCCATCTTTGCCCCCCCCTCCTCTATACAAACCCCGAGCTTTTCTAAGGGACCAAATCCTCAAGGAAAGTTTTGACTTCACTGCTAACCAGGATGTCCTCGTGGGATATCGGTCGTGATAAGTAGAGTTTGTCCATATCTACACATCGTGAAAGCGCCACATATGTTTGCCCAGAAGCGAACATACCATCGGCCAAATCCACGCCCACAGATTGATAAGTGGCTCCCTGCGCCTTGTGAACCGTGATAGCCCAGGCCAGTTTTACGGGAAACTGCCAAAATGAAGCCGTAACGCGTTTCTGTAAACCTTTCGTTTGGGGATCATACGAATACTGGGCTCTTTCCCATTTGGCCATATCGATCTGATGCGATACTCCATTCACCATAACCCAGATGCTGTCTTTGGTTAGCTTTGAGACTTGCCCAAGAGTTCCGTTCGCCCACCTTCGCCCTTCTTCTGGTCGGTCAGATGTAGAATTGAAGTCGTTCTTTAGCATCATTACTCGAGCACCAACTTTAAGGCGCAGTGTTCTTGGGGCTGGAAAGTCTCTTTCCGTCAGACTTCCAGTCACGGTTGCTTCATAAGAAAACTCGGGCTCATCTATGCTATCAAGCATAGCCTGGTTATATCCCTCAACTGCGTCATTGGTTGGAGCTATGATGACTGCCGGTTCTCCCTCCATGGAAACGACGCGCTCATTGAGTTGGCGTAACTTTTCCTCAGATATGGAGCCGTCGCGTACGCCATTAAGAATGTCGATAAATACAGGGTCTTTCTGCCTGAATACGTGCGACATTTCGTAAATGCGAATGTCGGCCGCCCTGAAACCAGGCGCGTTAAAAAAGAAGATGCCGCCGTAACAATCTTCGAGATACCTTGCGACTTGAGGGCCAGCAACTGGTGGAAGTTGATAGAGATCACCAAATAGTAGCATTTGCTTGCCCCCAAATGGCGCATTGCTACCAGTTGCATGCTTGAGTATCAGATCGATAGCATTCATGATCTCAGCATTAAGCATAGACGCTTCGTCGATAATGATCGCGTCCAGACATCGGTAGAGCTGTGCTCTTTCAGCACTTGGGGTGAGTGCGTCCTTTGGAATAGGCATCCTTGGCGGCAATCGGAAGAATGAATGGATAGTCTGACCTCCAACATTGATTGCCGCTACTCCCGTGAAAGCCAAAACAACAACTTTTTTCGAAGTGTTTCGTACAAAGAAATTAAGAAGATAGGATTTTCCCGTTCCAGCTTTTCCAGTAATGAACAAACTGTCTTTGGTTGATTCCATTAAGTTGAACATCTGCCGCTGCCCGTTACCAAGTTGGGAAGTATCAGCATTTTTATCTTCTGATCGTATGGGCGTTGCGGCGGCGGTTTGGTCTCCTGGTTTACGTGCGTTGAAGATGTCGGCTAGTCTGGATTCGCTCATGATAAAACCCACTAATCTAAAGGAAGGGTTGGTTGTGCACTGTCCTCTGATTCTGCAATTTTTTCGTTTATGTCGAAGAGGATATTCGCAAATTCAAAGACACTATCAGCGCCTGCTTTTGAGATATACTCGCCTATCGTCTCCGCACGCGCACCACCAACTCCTGGAAGTTTTTTGAGCTGGTCTATAAAGTCTTCAAGCGTCATAGTATGGGCAATGTCATTGTTCGAAGAATCGTTAAAGCTGGGGTCTTGCGGTTCGTCTATCACTACGTCGTAGTCCATGTCATTCAACATGAGTGAGGTTTCCCTCTGCACTTCCTCATTGGCTGCGTCGCAGAGCATCTGAAGTACTTCGGCTAGACGAAGATTGTCATTGCGCACTGACTCAATCTCTTGCTGAATTTCCGCAAGCTTATCATTGCGCATATCAACTGATTGGGTTGCTAATTTTAGGTATTTACGAAGATCAGCCCATCGACCAGAACGGTTAGGGCTATCAAAAGAAATTTCTTTGATGTTCAGGAATTCATCGTTCACGTCTGCAACCTCCGCTTCCAAAGTGTTGGCGATGGATGCAACTGAAAGACGACGAAGAGCATCCACCCATGTCGCCAAACATTTACACAGCGTGAAAGTACACAGTGTCGGACAGATGCCCTTCGGCATATGTACTTTCACAGCGGGGATGTTCACCCTGTATAAATGTTTGGCATCTTGGATTGTATCAGTTTCAATACTAATGAGGTAGCCAGCAATTGCGTCTGGGCTTCAACGTCCGCATGAACGCATCATAAAGGCAGTATCAGAACAACGGATGTTATGAGGAATGGTGAGCCTTGAAAACTTACCATATCGGGCGCACGCGTTTTTTCGTGCGACCTGGGAAAACGTCGCGTTATCGCAGGTCAGCGCTTCGCAGGTGAAAATACACGAACGCCTGATATGGTATATCGCAGTGCGAGGGTCTCGTTTCAGCAAAGAGTCTGGAGGGGAAACGACTCTAAAACGAGCGCTCGTTCACCAGGAGGAAAAACGGCGCCTGAATTGCATGTTCGCCAGCGTGCTTACTTACCACTCCAACCGCCGGAGCTTTCGCCACCTTCTTTTGCAGCTGCCGCTTCTTCGGCTGACTTTTCGGGCTGAGCAATCGTGTTCTCCTTGATCAGCTCCGGGGTCACATTGTCGGGAACTGCCGCGCGAGCAGCTGCCGTTGCAAGCGAGCTCTGGTAGTACGACATTTCCAACGAGCGGCCTTGGCAACCCATGTAACACTGGCCACAGCTCTGACAGTTTTCAGGATAGGCAATTACCGACTTCATATTGCTTGTGTCGAAGCGAAATACATCCATAGGGCATACCGTGACACAGT
>CAJTML010000002.1 GCA_910577495.1 uncultured Eggerthellaceae bacterium | reverse complement strand
CATGACTCTTCTCCTCTTCTACTTACCCCAGCCACCGGACTTTTCTTCCTCAGGCAAACCCTTTGCGGCTGCCTCGCCCGGGAAACGCACTGCGTAACGAGTTGCATAATCTTGCGTGGTATCGCCAACCCATTCTTCCTTAAGCGGAACACGGTCGATAATCATCTGATTGTCGTCGCCTTTAGTGATGGTGATGTAGCACAAGAAATTGTCGTCATCACGGTATGGATAGTCGCTGCGATAATGTGCGCCGCGGCTCTCTTGACGCTCCAAGCTTGCACGCAGTTTCATCTCGGCAGAAAGCACCTTGTGCTTCATCTCAATACAGAGTCGCTGCTGATGAGAGTTGGTTGCCTGCAGCTTCGGAACAACCTTGTCGCGCATTTGCAGAACCTGCGTCAGCGCCGCATTCAGCGCCGGTTCGCTCTTGCCAACGAGTACCCAGAACGGCGACATGATGCCCAAAAGTTGATCGCGTGCCCAATCAGGGCTGAAGCCCTTCTCTTGCGCAAGCGGCGCTTCAATCTCGGCGGTAATAGCGTCAACAGTCTCTTGCGGAACCTTACCAGAAACTGAGCTGGATGCAGCGTATGCAGCAGCTGCTTTACCAGCAATGTCGCCCTGAATTGACGTAAAGTTTGACGTGAATCCAACACCAACAGGATAGGCTGAACCGGTTACCGCACAACCGTTGATGCCGTCGCCCGCTACCCATAGGCCAGGGATGCCCGTTGCGCCTTCGACATCATCTAGACCGCAGAACACACCCGCTGAGAAGTGCGATTGCATGCCCACAGCGGCGCCATAACAATCAGCCTTTGGCTTGGGGCTGAGCATCTTACCAATACGAATGTCGTCCTCTTTGCCAGACAGCGAGCCACCACGGCGTCCAATATCAGCAGCTGCTTGGTCTTCAATATTTGACCCATCGTTCACAGCAAGACCGTTGACGGTGCCAGAAACACGAGCTACGACCATGGCTTTCTCTTTGCCCGTTGCATAGCTTTCGGCAGTATCGGCGGTGATGTCGCCACCGCACAGCCAAATGTTTTCAACCCAGTCCCACTGGTTGTTGACGAAGGAGTCGCCTGATGCATATGACGTGGTGACATGGAAATCGTCAAACTCTTTGTTGGCAATCGGCAAGCCAAGGTTGTAAGCAATGTATTCGCCGTCGAAGGTATTACCGCCAACCGGATAGCCGGTGGGTTTGTAGCAACCGCCACCCATAGCCATAACGACAGACTTCGCGTTGAAGGTCACCACCGTGCCAGACGGTACGTGAAAACCAACCGCGCCGCACACCGCGTCACCATCGCGAGCAACGTCGACCACCATCGTATACGGGGCAACCTCAATACCAGCATTTTCAATCAGCGGCATCCAACGAGCATGGCGGTCTACCGTGGCATTCTCTTCGTAATAACCCTGGATATCCAGATCGTTCCAATACTCAGTATCAGCAATGCGATCGAAGCGATCCATCAGACCCCACTCTGCAAGACGCTCATACGCTTCTTTAGAGTGGTCAATCCACATCTGGTACCAATTTTGGTTGACGACATATTCGCCACCCATGGTGATTGCCTTCTTGAAAGCATCAGCGTCATCGCCCATCTCTGGATCAAACCAGCGATGCGAGCTCGGCCACGGAGACAATCCCGAATAACCCGGCTGACCCTTATCAACCATAACAACGCTTGCGCCTGCGTTCTTTGCAGCCATCGCAGCATTCAGTCCAGCAAAGCCACCGCCGATAACCAAAACATCGCAATCATAGGTGGTCTTTTTTGGCGCTTCGCCCGCCGGTACTGGCAACTCAGTAGTTACGCGACCTTCGCCCGTTGAAGACAGCGCGCTTTCGCCCTCTTCTGCTTTTGCCTCAGGTGCAGGCTCTCCTGCTGCCTGGGGAGCACAACCACCAAGTGCTGCCATGACTCCAAACCCGCCAGCTGCCAAACCGCTTGCGCGTAAAAAGTCACGACGCGAAAGTCCCTCTGTTCGCATGTTCTCTTTCTGCGTCTTCATGATTCCCTTCCTTCCTCTCTTATAGGAATGGTGTCGAATTGACTTCCTCAGGGATGCAGTTTGCAAAAGACGCCGATTTTGCACATCAGCCGAAACTATTATTTTTAAGTTGGCGAAAAAGTTGAAGCTTATACGAAAAGTATATTTGCCTGTTCACAGGCTTGTTTTAAACATATTAATGGCGAAAAACTTGCGTGCAGTTCGCTTATTGCTGTTGACTGAATTGCTCAATGAGCGCGATAAGCTCTTGCTTGCTATGGATGCCAAGCTTGCGATAACTGTGCGCCAGATGCGCTTTGACGGTAGATTCCGATACAAGCAACGTCTCAGCAATTTTTCTAGCGGAATATCCACGATAGGTGTATACCACCACATCAAGTTCGCGCGGGGTTACATCATACGCTGCAGTCGCTTGAGCGCAGAGCTGATGGACGCGCTCTTCATCACTCACCTGTGTATTTGCGACGGTGCGTCGTGAGTAGTTCACGAGCAGCGCCATGGCGGCAGCCGCAAGCACAAACGTACCAGCCGCAGCAAGGGGCGCCACGTATGGCCAGGTAGAGAAAAACTCAAGCGCGCCAGTTAAGTAAAGCACATCAAGCGATATCAACTGCGGCGCCACGCACACTACAATGCCATACAGCGCAGCCACCAGCACACTTGACAGCCGCTGCTGAATGACGACAGCCGCCAGCATCACCAACACCAGCACCTGCACCGCATGCTCGCATCCCACCAGCACGCGTTTCGCTGCCAAAACGAAAGCGCCATTCGCGTCAGCCATCCCAATGATGAGAAGCGCAGCCATATACACCAGTGCGATAGCAGCAATGACTGAGACGCAATTGGAAACCGACGGGCCTTTCTTCGCAAAGAGCACGGTAAAACCCATCACCAAAATAATGCCGCTTATTGCTGTATATATTTGATACATGCCATCGAACGATCCCAGGTGATTCATGCTCTGAGCCATGGTAGTAAACACGCGCACCGCACATGCTCCCAAGCAGATAAAGACAATGCAAATAGCAAGCGCGCTCCACGGCAAAATCCTGAGCGAAGAAAAACTGTTCGAAGCGGGTGTGGGCAGAGGCAGTTTCGGAATTCTCAAATATGCACCGAGCGAAATCAGCGGTGCACACAGTACCAAAAAATCAAGCAGGCTTTTATCCACGATGAGCAAAACAACCCAGCATACACTGAATAGTGCGAAAGAAACTCCCACTAAAAACACCGCATCTTTGACGGATTGTTCGCAGAGCAGGCAGATCCAAACGCTCAAGAAGTGCGCAACCGCGCAAGCCACCATCACCAGTGCCACCGTAGACACAATTATGAGATCGCCTTCGCCTAAATTGAGCGCCAACAACAAACTACCTGCAAACCCAACAACGCCTGCAGCTACCGTGCGAGGAGTAGCGGTGAGCCATGTCGGATTTTTTCGCCATACAATCTGAACAACGAACAGAGCTATCAGCACGAGCGAGTAAATGGTGTGCTGCATTGCAACCGTAGAAGCATCGCCATGACTTAAGGCCGACGAAAGTGCCACCGGATAATAGGGCGAATACATGAGAAAGAACCACAAGGTAAAGACCCCTAAAAGGAGCCAGCCAAGCCGTGAAGTTTCTTTATGAGTTGCGCTGGTAACCATGCAAAGAATTATAGCATCGGCTCAGACGATTCACCTGAGTCGATCTATGCGCGCCCGAACCGAATCCGAGTAAATCGCACCAGCATCTGGATAAATCTCTGTCGCCTTTTCAATCCCCTGCTCTAAGTTTGACAAGGTGTTATCCAACAGACTATTTACATCCTGTGGCGGCATACCCCATGCTGTTCCTTCGACAATAAGGTGCTCTCTCGTCACTTTTGCAGCTTCAATTTCATTTCCGATACGCATAGACAAATACTGAGCCTTCGGTTCAATATCAACCACGGGAACCACATCGTAGAGAGGAGACATCTCTGGTGCGCCTATTTTCTTGTAGAGGAATGCATAGTTTTTTGCGTGCGCATCGGTATTACCGATTGCAAGGTTTACTACCATTTGGCGAAACAGTTCAGTGATTTCGTGCTCTGGATTTGCTGCATATTTTTTCAGAAGCTTTGCTATTCCCAAGTAGGAAGGATCGTCACCGCGCGCCTCTTGAATTCCCGCATATTTTTTCTCTGGAGGCAAACCTAGCGCCTGGCAACAATCTTCTTGATGAACTCGCTGCTGCTCTCCTTTTATCCAAACCCTATCAAAGCGTTCAACCATTAAAGTAAGAGGAGCTTGCTCCATTTCAAGCAACCATACGCGCGCACATCTTGCAGCTGCAGAGGCTACCGTCATTGCCCAAGCTTCCGCAGCAATCAAACCCGTAAATCGATGATCAGGTTGCGGCTTTAAGATGTGCGTAGAAATGGCTGCAGCATTAGGAAGCGCAAAAGACGCAGCTGCAACATACCCGTTTTGAATTTTTATATCGGTTACTACAACACAAAGTTTCTCCTGGTAACCGCCAAGAGATACCCTGATGACTGAACCGTCAATCAGTGGATACGTAGGCAAGCTCAATAGTTCTTGTGCCAACTCCGCCTGAGACAATGACTGAATGGATTCAGAAGTTGAATACGCCCGCGCAGGGTCAACAATACTTACCGCACCAGCGCATTCCCATCCAACTTCAGATAAAAGCCCGACGTAATCTGATTGAGCACAACCAACTTCGCGAGAGAGAGCCTCAAGACGCTCTCCTTCAGGCAGCAATCCTTCAAACCAAGCATTGGTAAGTCCCTCGCCATAAGCCCGAGTTTTTACCGGCAAAGAAGTTGACAGCACCAGGCTTCCTTGATGCGTCTCATTCATTTTTTCGTTATAGGTAAAACGCGCCCCTCGTCTTGTCTCAGTAAGGCAACCTACAGGTTCACCATTGAGTAAAACCCACAACTCACGCATCTGGTTCCTCCTCAACGTATTCGGTTACACGAACATCTGCGGTCTTCGGGGCAATCACCATTCGATATCCAAGAAGCGACAATGCCAATTGCAGTGTTTCGGTTGATGTATTCTTTCCTTGTTCGAGGTTGGACAACGTCGTGTGAGACACACCGAGCTTCGCTGCGAACTCAGTTTGCAGGAGCCCCTTTTCTTTACGCGCCTCTTGCAAAAAGGCTCCCAGCTGCTCAAGGTCATAAGAATTAGTCCACATAAAAGACTCCATCCAGAATTCTTGATATTTTGGTTATTAGTATAAATATACAGTATTCTGGATGCAAACGTTAAACACCAAAATATCCAAAATCCTTGACACGCCCAGCTTCACTACTGCCTCCAACCACCCACTCAGCACACCCTTCGAAAGCATTTATGAGTTGCGCTGTGTGCGTTGCTTTATACTATGAAGCCGCAAAATCGCGTCATACATGAGAGGACACGCGCTTGATCGCTGTACTTTGGCGAACGTCCTGCCTCATGCAAATAGATCACATCATACGAACCACAAAGAGGAACCAATGCAAAAAGGCAATGTCAAAGCACTTATCCCCATCGGCGTATTTCTTGTTTTATATCTGGGTCTGGGCATCCTATTCGAATACGGTATGAACATTCCCATGGGCTTTTACAACATCCCCATTGTGGTTATCTTCCTGATTGCGCTGTTGGTTGCGTGCTTCCAAAACCCCAAGCTCAACTTTGACGAAAAACTCTCTGTCATGGGCAAAGGCATTGGCGACAAAACCATTGTCACCATGATCCTCATCTTCATGACAGCGGGCATCTTCGTCGGCACCGTCGGTCGCGACAGCGCCGAAAGCGTTGCGTACTTGCTCCTCTCAATCTTCCCGACGCAGTTGGCAGTCGTTGTGCTCTTTGTGGTGAGCTGCTTCGTGTCAATTTCCATGGGCACGTCAGTTGGCACCATCACGCTCATCACGCCTATTGCGGTTGCGGTATCTGCGGCTTCTGGCTTCAGTTTGCCGCTCTGCGTTGGCTCAGTCATGGGCGGTGCCATGTTTGGCGACAACCTCTCGTTCATTTCCGACACCACCATTGCCGCATGTCAGGGGCAAGGCTGCAAGATGTCCGACAAGTTTCGCGAGAACTTCAAGATCGCACTTCCCGCCGCCCTTGCCACCCTCATCATCATCTTCGTGCTCTCCATGAACTCCGCGGTCAACGGCAGCGTCAACGAAAGCTACGACCTCATCCAGCTGATCCCCTACCTCATCGTACTAGTAGGCGGCATCATTGGCATCAACGTCTTCATCGTGCTTTTGCTGGGTATTGTTTCTGGCTCCATCATCATGATTGCCACCGGCGCTACTGCTGCCACCGATTTGCTGGCGAACATGGGCTCGGGTGCGGCTGGCATGTTCGAGACCACGATGGTGGCCATTTTAGTATCCGCCATCTGCGCACTCATTCGCGAAAACGGCGGCTTCGTAGCACTACTTAACGGCATCCGCAGCACGTTCAAAACGCGCAAGGGCGGCCAGCTGGGCATGGGCGTTTTGGTCGTTGCTATGGACGTTGCCACCGCAAACAACACCGTGGCCATCGTTATGGCGAACCCCATCGCCCGCGAGATGGGCGAAACCTACGGCATTTCTCGTCGCAAGACGGCCTCGCTGTTGGACACGTTCTCGTGCGTTGCGCAAGGCATCATCCCGTACGGCGCTCAAATGCTCGTAGCACTTTCTGCCTGCGCTGAGCTGGGCTTTGCCATCAACGCTTTTGAGGTTATGCCGTTTTTGTTCTACAACTATCTGCTGCTTGCCAGCCTGCTCGTGTTTATCTTTATCATCCCTGATAAACGTGCTCCCGAGCAGCTTGCTGCAGAAGAAGTTGTCGAAGAAGAGATTGCAAAAGGCGAACTTGAGGCTACGAATTAAAACTCAACCTCTTCGTAGTCGAGGTTGTGTTCGCTTTTCATCCAAGTAAAAAAGGCCTCAGGACTCATCGCCCGAATCAGGCTTTCTGCATAGTCTGATTCGTTGCGCGTTACAATGGCGTCCGCTTTGAGGCTCAAGGCAACCTCTGCCATAAGATGGTCCTCTGGGTCACCCCATCCACCTTGCAACATCGCATCTATTTCATGGGAACCAGCAGGATATACATTCACAAAACTTCGCAATCCTTTTAGTTGGCGAAGCGCCGTAGGTACATCTTGCCGACTGCCTCCTTCGCTCAATATATATACCAAATCGGTCATTTGTGATGATGACATCCAAAGCTCAAACTCGCCAACATAACCACCGATCATAAGGAGGCGTGCCTTTTCATAAAAGGGCTCGCGCATACTCAGATAGTCAATGAGCACATTCGTGTCCACAAGAAGCTTTACGTGCGCCATGCTACATCAGCCCTTTGTTTGTGAGACGTTCGCGCTTGGCCTCCTTAAGGGTCATGTCAACATATTTACCCGTCCGTTTAATGGGTAAGCTATCTACAAATTGCGCTGCTCGCTGCCACGCTTCGGGAAGGATTTCTTTCTTGAACAAAAATGAAGTACCTCCCGTTTCAATGATCTCATCAAAGACGCGATTAATCACTTCAGATGTTGCCAGGTTTTCACGCGCTAAAATCCGCGTTGCTGCTATCTTTTTTTCTTCAGGCATACGGCCTGTTACCATTGCATCACTCATAATGACCTCCTAAGGATATCATAAGTGTACAACATATTTTGTACAACAACAAGGGCCCGCCTAAGCGAGCCCTTGTTGTTCCAACGCCTTACCTTATCTGCTTCAAAGATATATTTGGTAACGCTTACTTCTTTGGAGAACGACGCAACTGGGGAGTTTTTCTTCGAAGCTATTAGTTAAGCGTTGTCGGATGAAGCAGAGGAGACTGCGACATTCGGTACATTCGCGTAGTTGTCTTGCGCAGCGGCACTACCAGGCGCAGGGGGTGCAACCTCGCGCGTTTCGAAACTGATTGAAGTCACATCGCGTGCAAAGTAGCGTGCTGAGGTTGATCCAAGCCACAACTGATTTGTTCCACCAACGGAATCAGCTAAAGGCGCACCATTCACGTCAAACACGATCAGCGAATAGCGCTGTGCCACATAGGTCAGCGGGAGCGCCATTTCATAACCATCGGCAGAAGTGAATACAATGGTGTTGACTCCAGCTTCAAGCTCAGCGGCATCCATGATTGACGTAATAGCGACCCCTGTTACAAGCGCATTCGCTGTCGCCGTTCCGTCAGCCGGGTTACCAGAACAGCTACAACCCATTACGACTGAAGATACTTCTTCTTGTGCCAACTCATCTAACGTAGCACTAAATTCGTTGGCGACATCGCCCCCAACATGCAGCTCCCATGCATCCAAAGACTCGCTTTCAGCAAATATTAGATTTGAGCCGCATAAATATTGAGCTGCCGTGCCAAGCGTTTTTGCAATAGTCTTGTTCGAAGTTACGGCTTGTTGCGTATACGAAAAGCTACCAAATACCTTGTCAGCTTTTTGGGAAGCATCCACAACATTAACTCCTGCGTGTACTGGACACTCCGACTCAGCTGCTTCGCCTTGAACTGCTTCATCTGCAAACGCCGCTGTCCCCGGTGCGGTCATTCCGGCAAGCAACATAAGCGAACCGGTAACACTTGCAACCTTTTTTACGGTCTTTTCCATTAGTTCACCTCCGGCATTTCAGATTTCGCAACAACCATCTTCTCAATCGGTTCAGGTGTCATGGTGCCATCTTCGTTAATGGATCGAACATAGACACAGTATGCGCCGTCAACTTCTGGGGTAAAGTCAAGCGTCCACGTTACCCAACGAATGAAATCAGTATCGGGGGTCTCAAAACGCTTCCACGTCTGACCACGGTCCATCGACACCTCAATTGCCACAATTTGCTTTTCTTTGTCGTCGGCATAACCATGGAACTGGAAGGTTTCGCCAGTTTTGATTACTTGGCCTTCGCGCAGGTCAAACAAACCAACGTTCGGGCGAACCATCTTGACGCCATTGGGGTCTTCGACGCCCAAGTTCTCGTTGATCTCTTCTTCCTCAACGATGATGTCAGAAAGCTGCAACCACATGGTCATTGCTGAAGCACCCGTCTGGCAATAAATGCACGGATAGCCCTGCTCCCACTCAAGTCGTTTACCGTCAATTTCATAGACAATGTAAGCCTGTTCACCACGAGGATGGTTGGAGAAATTAACGCCACCCAAGGAAGAATCAGAAGAGGCAAGTGTTACGGCAACGGCGCTATCTTTCAAGCCAACCTGCTCAAACAGCCAATCAACCGGAATGCCCGTCATCTCAACTTGCGTAATGAGCGGACCGCCAATGGGGTTCAACAGACAGTTTTCCTTCGTCACAAACGTCTCGCTCGGAGCTGCTGCAATAAGCTCGGAAAGCGTCCAGGTCTTTTCCTGATCAACCGCACCACTTACGGTAATCGTCCAAGTATCGTAGAGGTTTTCGTCAACTTCGACACCGTCTTTGGCTTTGGCCATACGGTCGTAATCTGAGTCAGCGTTTTGCCAAGAGATGTCGAAGAAGGTATCGCCGGGCAACGTCTCATCTTGACGATACGTAAATTCTCCCGTGATCTCTTCTGCTGGCACATCCAGAATGCCACGCATGCGCGTGTGCTTGATAACGTCCCAAAGCGGCATCCGGGTATTTGAACCGTTGGCGTTATTTGATGTAGCATCAAGCATTTCAGAAGCGTCATGGCAATTCATGCACTTCGCGCGATCGTCCTCAGTTACGTGCAGACTGTGAATGACCGAACCGAAATCGTTGGTATTGTGGCAGTCTAGGCACATCTGAACGGTAAGTTCAATGCCCGTTGCTGCCGGTAAATTGATGTGCCCATACGGCATGTTTTTCACGGTCTGGCGCAGATCCTCATGGCATGCGTTGCAGCCACGTGCATCAGTATTCATGAAGTACGTGTTGTAAGGAACACTCTCGGTTGGATGATGGAATGGAGCTGTTGCGTTTTGAGTGGGCGAAATATCCTCACCCGGCGTACGCTGTACAAACACCCCGTCGCCATAATCTCGAACTACCGGATTATACGGATCTGTCTGCGGTTTTAGAAGCACCGTATCATCAGTGGCTTCAACCACTTCCTCTTTCGTTGTGTTGTCGGGAGCTTTTGGCTGACAGCCAACTGCTGCGAAGACGCCAACAGCCAAAAGAGCACTCATACCCACGGTAAGTAAGAGTTTCTTTGCCTTTGCTCGTTTCAAGGTTAACCCTCCTCCTCTCGTTAATGCCCAGTGCATCATGAACATCTTGAAGTCTTACGTAGGTACAGAGTCAACACCTTATTCCGATATTTTTTTGACGTACTTTCTCATAATTACCGCATTGATAAATTACCTGTCTTTGCTTAAAATTTGCCCATTCAAACTGCCAATCAGCGAAACAGATTTGCCGCCACAACACTCAAAGGGCTGCTTATGAATGAATCTCAATCCCTTAAGACAACAAGCTTTGGACAGTACCTCACCTGTGGCCAAATGGCTCAACTCAACTGCGTCTCCACAAGAGCGCTTCACATCTATCAGGAAAAAGGAATCCTGGAGCCGCGACACATTGATCCATCCTCAGGGTATCGCTATTACACCATTGACCAGTGCTCTACGCTTGATACCATTCTTGAGCTGCAAACAATCGGGCTTTCGCTTGACGAAATTCAAAAGGTGATAACAAATCATTCGCTTGAACTGCTGGAACAAATCGTTCGTCAACATCGTGATCAGTTAGAAAAACAGCGTCAAGACATCCTCGTTTCGCTTAAAGTGGCTGACGAGTTTTTGACTAGCTGCGAAAGATTGAGCGATCGGCCTCAATGTGATGTTATGCAAATTGAAACACTACCAGAGCGCCGAGCCATCATCTTTGATGTTCCCGAGCAAGATCCAAATGGGCCAGAGCCTCTGTGCGTTCAATGGGAGCCTATTCGCAAACTCATAAAGCAAGAAATTTGCGCACGCAACCTTCCTATCTCGCTCTATAGGAACGTCGGTCGCATAATTACCGCAGATCGTCTTGCTGAACGAGACCTTAGATTTAATAAAGCCTACGTCTTCGTTGATGAATCTTTTGGCGAATTGTTCCATCAGGCAGAGATCGTACGGGGTGGAGAATACCTCACGCTCTACAGCGAACATTGCATTAATGTGGAAATGGGAAACAAAGATACCGAGCGTGCGCTCATTGCTGAAATGATTGAGCACGCTCAGCGCGAAGGATACGTCATTGACGGCGACTACATTGATGACGTGGTTGCCGAAACCCCTGCTTTTAACTTTGAAAGCAGGGACGCGTTTTTCAGACTTTGTTTGCCAGTTCGCAAGGCATAAGGCTTCAAGTTTTCACGTGAAACCTATTGTATTTGTTGTATCTGCTGTCGGGCGAAAATGTCTGCGCATTACGCGCGGGCGTTCTCCTGCTCGGTCACGAGCGCGTCAGTCTCGCGAGCAATACGCATCTCTTCGTCGGTGGTGACCACGCAAATTTTGATGGGGCTGTCATCAATAGAGACGATGCGGTTCACACCAATTGCGCCTTCCACCTGGTTTTTCTCTTTGTCCAAGATCATGCCCATGTGCGCCAGTCCGGCGAAAATGCGCTCGCGCAGTTCAGCTGAGTTTTCGCCAATACCCGCCGTCATAACCACCGCGTCAGTGCGCGTCATGGCAGCGTAAAACGACCCGATTGCTTTTTGCACCTTGTACACATACATGTCCACCGCAAGCTCGGCGTCCTCGTTGCCTTCATCAGCTGCGGCAAGCACGGTGCGCATGTCGCTACTCAGTCCCGACACACCTAAAATGCCGGAATCCTTATTCAGAATCCGATCCATTTCGTCGAAGCTGATGCCTTCGCGACGCATAATGTAGGTCACAATAGCCGGATCAATAGAGCCTGAGCGCGTACCCATCATGAGTCCCTCAAGCGGCGTAAAACCCATGGTCGTGTCAATGGATTCGCCATGATTGACCGCAGTAATGGAACCGCCGCTACCCAAGTGACACGTGATAATGCCCAGATCCTCAAGCGGGCGTCCCAACAAATGTGCCGCCTGAGCTGCAGCGTAGCGATGCGACGTGCCATGCGCACCATAGCGACGAATGCGATACTCGTCGTAGTAGCGCATCGGCAGCGGATACATGTAGGCTTTCGGTGGCATGGTCTGGTGAAACGCGGTGTCAAAAACGGCCGCCTGCGGCACCGTGGGCAGCTTCTCGCGCAGAAGCGCAATACACGCGTCAGCATGCGGGTTGTGCAGCGGTGCCAATTCTTCGCAAAGCCGTAGCTTCTCAAAGGCGTCGTCGTCCACCAACACCGACGCAGAAAAGTATTCGCCACCAGCCACAATGCGGCTACCGATAGCTTGAATCTCAGAGAGACTTTCAATCGGAGAGGCCGGATCGTTCGCCAAAAGTTCAAGCAGCTTCTCCAAACACTGCTCAACGCTCAAGCCCGCAACGTCAAAAGCCTGCTTCTCAAAATCCGGCGCGAAGGCCACATCCATGACCGCGTCCGCGTCCCCAATGCGCTCGGCCAAACACTTCATGAGGCGAACCTTGCCGTCAGTTTGAATCAATTGACACTTGAGGGTGGAGCTCCCCGCGTTTACTACCAGCACAATCATGATTGCCGCCTCTCGTTTACTAGCCTGGTTTCATTCTAGGTCACAAAAGCCACCCGATCGTGACTATTGGGAAACAACTTGAAACAACTTCGCGATTCTCTTGCCCGTCCCGCGCGCGTGGGCGTTAAGTTAGATATCCGCGAGCTTGCGCGCAAGCCCACCAACAACACGAATCAAACCCGAATCGAGGCAATCATGGCTGAAGCAACCAAAACGCTCATGAATCTCAAGCGCGCCGCCAACTACTCCAAGCTGGCATTTCACAAAGATGGCCCGAAAAGCTACACGCGCGGCCAAGGCGCGCTGCTGAAAGTTATCGACAAATTCGGCAACGGCTCACTGTCAAAGAAGCAGATCAAAAAGATTTTGCGCTGGGATAACAAACAGGCAGTTGCCGTGGCTAAAAAGGCCTGCCGCAATGGATATGTCACCATCAAAGCGAACAAAAAGGGGTTCACCTGCACGCTCACCGCGAAGGGAAGCGAAATCCTGCAGAAGCGCTTTGCGGCCGAGAATCGCACCGCGAATGAAATTTTGGCGAAGTTATCCAAGAAGGAAATCCGCCAACTGGACAAACTCACCAACAAGATTATTGAGCAGTGCCAAGAAATGGGCGTCGACTACGAATTAATCCGCCAACGCCCAGAGAAATGCTGCAAGAAAGCTACTCACCAAAAATAAGCGTGCGCTCTTCGCCCGTGAGCGCCGCGCGCGCTTGATCGCGCAGATTATTCACGCCCACAAAGAACTGACGCATCATAACCACCATCAGATAACGCCCCTTGGGAGTCAGCGTGAGCTCCTCGGGGGTGTTGGTGGCGAAGGCGCCGTTAGCCATCATGAACGCCATCTCAGCGGGAAGTCCCGCTTCAACTGAGCAGCCAAAATCACGCTTGAACTGCACTTTATCAAGACGAAGGCCAAACAGCTGCATCATGAAGCGGTAGCGCATGCGCTGCTTTTTGGAGAACTTCGCCTTGCCCATGAGTGACATCTTGCCGCTTTCAATGGCTTTGTTGTAATCCACCACCGAAAACGTGTTGACGTAGAGCGTCTCGCCCAAGTAGGTGATGCCACCGCTACCAATGGCGGGGTACTCTTCGTAATCCACCACGTACTCGTCAATCATGCCACGCGGCTCTGCCACCGGAGCACCCGCTTCCAGCAGCGTCTCGTCATGGGACGCGCCCGCATCGCCCACACCCGTGTTGCGATTGAACGTCCACGCGCTGCCGTGCGTAAACAGTGGGTTGTCTCCGCCAGCCAGCAACTCGTCAATAATCTCGTAAAACAGCTGCTCACGTGCGTAGTCAACTTTGCCCACCGTGCGCGCAAGCGAGCGCTCCACGCTCGGCGAGGCCATTAGCGGATAAAACGTCGTCTGCGAAGTGTTGCTTTCTACCACACGCTCAATATCGCTAATCAAGATGTCTTCGGTCTGCGCCGGGAAGTTGAAAATCATATCCACGTTCAGCGAGGTAAAGTACGGACTTGCCTCCTGGATACGCTCCAAGATTTCTTCGCCACTGCCATACTTTTCATAGCGATCCATCTGCTTGAGCAGGCCGTTATCAAAACTCTGCACGCCCACGCTCAGACGCTGCACACGCCCCTGCAACTTATCCAGATACTCCGGAATCAGATGGTTAGGGTTCGTCTCGCTGGAAACTTCCTTGATGGAAAACGTCTCGCGCGCCAGATCAATAGTCTCGCACAACTCATCAAGCATGATGGTTGGCGTGCCGCCGCCAATGTAGACGCTGTCAAAGTCATAGCCAAGCTCTTTGAGCATAAGCATCTCTTTGCGCATATTGGCGAAGTAGGGCCGCGCGCGATCTTCCGCAAACGGGAAGCGGTTAAACGAGCAGTACGGGCACAAACGCTCGCAAAACGGCACGTGCATATAGAGCATATACGGCTGACCTGGTACCGGAGCCGGAATATGCGTTTCTTCGCATGGCTTTAAGCGAAGGTATTGATTGGTGCAGCCTCTAACGACGGTACTGAGCAGGCGTTCTGATAGCATCCTTATGCCCACGCCTCTCTGCCAAGCGAGGCGCGCTTACCGATATCGCTGCGATACTGCTTGCCTTCGAAGTTGATGAGCGCACATGCCTCATAGGCTTTTTCGCGCGCTTCTTCAAACGTGTCACCCAGAGCCACCACGTTGAGCACGCGACCACCTGCGGTCACCAGCTCATCGTCATAGTTTTTCGCGGTCCCCGCATGAAACACCGTCACGCCATCAATGGCTTCGGCTTCGTCAACACCCAAGATGACCTTGCCTTTTTCGTAAGCGCCGGGATAACCCTCGCTTGCCAAAACCACGCAAACCGCCCACTGATCTTGCCATTCAAGCTCAATGTCTTGCGGCCTGCCTTCAGCAACCGCCATCATGATGTCCACCAGATCAGTCTCAAGGCGCGGCAGGACAACCTGCGTCTCCGGGTCTCCGAAGCGCGCGTTAAACTCCAGCACCTTCGGGCCTTCCGGCGTCAACATAAAGCCGCCGTACAACACGCCGCGATAGTCCGACTCAAACGGCTCGCGCGCGGTTGCCTCGGCCGAGCGCTGCATGATCTCACGCATCTCAGCCAACTCTTCGGCAGTCACAATCGGAACGGGCGAATACACACCCATGCCACCGGTGTTGGGGCCAAGGTCGCCATCGAAGGCACGCTTGTGATCTTGCGCCGTGGTCATGCAATGCGCCTGGCCATTGGACACAAATGCCAAAAGCGAGCACTCAGGCCCGGTCAAGCACTCCTCAATAACCACGCGATTTCCTGCTTCGCCAAAAGCACCGCTGAAGCAATCTTGCACGGCCTCCTCAGCATCTTCCAGTTCCTCGGCCACAATAACGCCCTTACCTGCGGCAAGACCGTCAGCCTTCACTACAATCGGAGCGCCCAGTTCGCGAACGTATGCCAGCGCCGGCTCAAGTTCAGTGAACGTTGCATATTTGGCCGTCGGGATGTCGTTGGCCTCCATGAACGCCTTGCTGTACGCCTTGCTGCCTTCAAGCTGCGCGCCCTGCGCGTCCGGACCGAACACCGCAATGCCCGCCGCGCGCAATACATCAGCCACGCCCGCAACCAGCGGAGCCTCCGGACCGATTACGACCAGCTCAATGTTGTGCTCTTTGGCGAAAGCCAGCACCGCATCAGCATCACATGCATCCAAGTCAGAAACGTTGGTGGCCAGCGCATCCGTGCCACCGTTACCTGGAGCAACAAACAACTCATCAGTGCGCGGGCTTTTCGCCAACGCCCACGTTATGGCATGTTCTCGGCCGCCGCCGCCTAACACTAAAATGTTCATACATCAGGCCTTTCAGCTTGTCAGTGAACTATCGATCCCAACCGCGCATGATGGTTTGCTCGCGGTCAGGTCCAACTGCAATGATGGTCACCGGCACACCGGCAACTTCCTCAATATACTCAACGTAGCGCTGCGCGTTTTCGGGCAACTCCTCAAACGTACGGCACTCAGTGATGTCAACGCCCTTCCAACCCGGCAATTCTTCGTAGACCGGTTTTGCGTGGAACAACACGCTTTGCTGCATCGGGAAGTAATCATAAGTCTTGCCGTCGCACTCATAGGCCACGCACACCTTAATGGTGTCGAAGGCGGAAAGCACGTCCAGCTTTGTGAGTGCCACGTCGGTCAGGCCATTTACCTCAGCTGCGTAGCGCGCGATGACCGCGTCGAACCAGCCGCAGCGGCGCTTGCGACCCGTGGTCACACCAAACTCATGACCTACTTCGCACAAGGTTTCGCCCACCATGGCTTCTTCGCCCGTGCCGCCATCTTCGGGATAGCGCTGCTCAGTGGGGAAAGGACCGCCACCAACGCGGGTAACGTAGGCTTTCTGAATGCCCAGCACCCGATCAATGGCCTTCGGTCCCACGCCGGTGCCCGTGCACGCGCCGCCTGCGCAGCATGATGACGAGGTCACGTACGGATAGGTGCCGTGGTCAATATCCAAAAGCGTGCCCTGCGCTCCTTCAAACAGGATTGACTTATCTTCGCGAACTGCCTCGTTGAGCAGCTGCGCAGTCTCAGCCATGTACTGCTTCAAAATGCGCGCGTACGGCAGGTACTCTTCGCAAATTTCATCCACTGTGTAGGTGTGCAGACCGTAGATATTTTTGAGAATGGGGTTTTTCTGCGCCAGCGCCGTTTCAACCTTGAGACGGAAAATCTTTTCGTCCATGAGGTCTTGGATGCGAATGCCCTTGCGCGCCACTTTATCCTGATAGCACGGTCCAATGCCACGCTTGGTGGTGCCAATCTTGTGTTCGCCCAGGCGCTTTTCATCCGCGCCGTCCAAGTCTTTGTGATACGGCATGATCACATGCGCGTCGCACGAAATCTTGAGGTTCTTGCACGAGATGCCCTCAGCCTCAAGCATGGCCATCTCTTTGATGAGCACGCCGGGGTCAACCACCACGCCGTTGCCAATGACCGGCACCGCATGATCATACATAACACCCGACGGCATCAAGTGAAGCGCCAGTTTTTTGTCGCCATGGATGACGGTGTGTCCTGCGTTGTTACCCCCTTGGTAACGCACGACGTAATCATAATCGCTTGCAATCAGGTCGGTGATTTTGCCTTTGCCTTCATCGCCCCACTGGGCGCCAACCAACACGGTGCTTGGCATGATGCATGCATCCTTTCGCTGTGCCTTTACGGCGAACAGTTCTCCTCGGTTGTTACCTACAACCCTTGCATTATAGTATGGATATGCGTGTCCTAAAGTGTTAATTCGTTGAGTTCACAACCTGTGAGACGAAGTGCATCAAGGACCTCTTCGTGACAGGTAAACAGGATCACTTGGCGAACGCGCGCCAGCTCCATCAGTGCTTTAGCCGCGCCGACTCGTCGGGTGTTGTCGAAGTTCACCAGGATGTCATCTGCCAGCACCGGCAACGCCGCGCCCACGTTTTCTGCGGTCATCAAAAGCGCAATGCGCAGTGCCAAATACATCTGCTGGCACGTTCCCAGCGACAGCTCTTTCGGCTCGCGCGTCAGTTTGAGCGCGTTGGTGACCTGCAGCCGACCATCTTGTGCCAGCGAAATCTTGGTCCACGCGCCATCAGTCATGAGCTCAAAGAGCTCACTTGCGCGCCGATACACTTCTGGCTGCGACGTCTCATCCCATGCCGCAATGGCGCCTTCAAGCATGCGTTTTGCCAACAAAAGCCGCGCTAGCGCTTCGGTGCTTTCGTTAATGCGGGTGGTGAGCTGCTCGTTTTTCAACTTAAGGTCAGCCAGCTCCATCTGGTCTTGCACTGCGAAGAGCTCTTGTTTGAGTTCGCCATAGCGCCTATCAAGATTTTGGCTGAGCGTTTGGAGGCTCTCGCGTTGTTGCTCTTTGCGCTGGAACGTCACTTCAGCCGAAATGGTGGGCTGCAACGGATCAAGCTCGTGTTCTTCGCAGAGTGCTTGCAAATCTTGCGTGGCTTCTGCCAAGCGCTTTTCGTATTCCGTTCGACGGCTGACCAGGGACTGCGCCTCCAATTCAAACCGATCGCGCTGAGCACGCAGCTCCCGCGCCTGATCCAAAAGCGCGCGTGCCTCAAAAAGCGACCCCGCTGCTCGCTCAAGTCCAGCGCTATCCAGCTCAGCCTTTATCTTGTCCAAAAACGCCTGCCGCTTATGAGTCAGTACTTCCAGCTTCTTTTTATCTTTGCGAAGCACCCATTCGCTTGACTCTTGCGCGTCTTCGCGCGTGATGGGCTGGCCGCCAGATCTGAACAGCATGACCAAAGCTGCCAGTGCCAAGATGAGCGAAAAGAGCACAAGACCCGCACCCAGCGCCGTAAACGACATGCTTGAGATGGTGCGTCCGTGAATGAACAGCGGGATACCCGCTCCAATAAAGAGCAGCGGGAAAAAGACCGACAGAGCAATCTGTACCCCACGCACCCGACGCGCATGCTGTGCCGCTTCCCGCTCATCAACGCGCTCATGACTTGCATCATATGCCGCAAGCGAGTTCGCATAATCATTTTCGGCCAGGTCAACTGCGCGGTCGTGACGCTTTTTCTCTTCCTCAAACCGCGCAATCATATCGCGCAATGATCGGTCTTGTTGCTCGGTAAGTCCCACCAGCGGATCTTTGTCCACCTGACTGTAGGCACGCTCACGCGCCACGCCTTCTTCTTTTTGGCGAAGATCAGCAATGCGACGCTGGCTGCGATCCTTGTCCTCAAGGGCGTGCTCAAGCGACACCTTGCATGCCGTCAACTCAGATAGTTCTATCTGCAAATCACTGAGGCGGCACCGCACATCGTCTCGCTCTTCGGCCAGGTCATGAAACTCTTTGTCCTTATGCTTTAAGCGATTTGCCTCTTCAGCTGCTTGCGCAATGTGAGCGCGAACCTCTTTTTGTTGAGCGCGCAGCAGCACCAAGGAATGCTCATGCGCGCTTGACTTCGACGTATATTCGTCAATGCGCTTCTGTACCGACCGAAGTGCATGCGCCGGAGACGATGCCGTTCCCGCACCGGCAGTGAGCAGCTTCGCCGTGATGTCTGAGGTGTTCGCCAGCGAGCGCAGCTCGTCACTGGTGAGTGAGAAAATAGTTGCGAAGGTTTCTTTGTCGATGTCGTCTAACAGCCACGTGTCCCCTTGCACCTCGGTTGACGTGCGGTTACGAGCCAGGTGGGCTTCTTCGCCATCCGCGCTTTCAAAGTACAGCG
Source organism: uncultured Eggerthellaceae bacterium (assembly GCA_910577495.1). Classification (GTDB taxonomy): domain Bacteria; phylum Actinomycetota; class Coriobacteriia; order Coriobacteriales; family Eggerthellaceae; genus Xiamenia. Next base: position 54,221 of record CAJTML010000002.1, on the reverse strand, counting down.
TTCCAGCGCGCTGGCCATCAAGCGGCTTGTAGTCGTTTTGGTTAACTGACGTGCGCGGCCAGCCAAACAGCACGCTGGATACAAACGTGGCTACGGTAGTTTTGCCGGTTTCGTTTTTGCCATACACCACGTTCATGCCCGATTTGAGTGGACCGACGTATTTTTGCGAAAACGCGCCAAACGCCAGCATATGGATGCGCTCTAAAAACCACGAACTCATGAGCGATCATCCTTTGTCAGCAAATCAAGCACGAGCGTTTCGGCTTCCGAGGCCAGCTCGTCCACATCTTTAAGCCGCGTCAACAACGACGACAGGTTGCGTTGCGTAAACGCCTCTTCCAGATAGTAGAGCTCATCATCGGCAGATGCCTGCTGCTCGGAAGCGATGCGCATAAACACGCTTGGGAACAGGCCTTCCGCGGCAAGTTTGCTTCTATCAAGCGGCATCATGGTTTTGTTGATGATGGCGTCGCAGAAAAACGACGGGTAGGTCTCGTTGAGGTTGACACGCAAGTCTTCCAGGGTGGTCTCATTTTCCAAGAAGCGACACAGCGGCGTTGCGCCCACCAGCGTGATGCGCGAAATCATCTCTTCGCAGCGCGCTTTGCCATTCACGCGGAACAGCTCGCGCATGATTTTGTTTTGGATATCCAGCACATTGGCGCAATCATACACATCCACCTCAAGCTGCTGCCACACCACCGACGCCGTCGGGATGAACGAAAGCTTGACGGGTGCATTCACGCGAAGGGTCACTTCGTACACGCCACGCGGACCGGTCTCTTTGATGTCGCGTCCCTGGATACAGCCCGAAAAAACAATGCGCGGGTCGTGCGCATCTGGCCACAAATAAAGCATGTGCACATGCCCAAGCGCCCAATAATCCATCCCCGAGCGCTCAAGTTCGGTAGGCGTCGTTGGCGCTTTATACGGATCCAAGTTGAGTCCTGAGTGGATAAGTCCAATGGCGAAGGGCGCCTGATCAATATCTGGATTGGTCGGGCGAAGCGTTTCACGGGCAGCCGAGCGCGTGATGCCCTCCGCAATGGAAACGTCTTCTGGCCAGGTTTGATTAAAGTAGCTGCGCCCCCCAATAATGCAGAGTGGCTGTCCCGCTTTTCGCACGAGGGCGAAATTGGGACGGTCTGCAGAAAAAAGCGTCGTGTTTGCCGGTAATTCAAAATAGTCGTGCTGCCATGATGTCAGCGGATCATGATTGCCTGCCACAATAAAGACGGGGATATTCGCCGCTTCAAGCTTCTTGAGTCCCGTCACGAAATGCAGGTAGTCACCGTAGGAGGTTTCTGAGAGGTCGAAGGAGTCTCCGCCAATCACCACAAAATCCACCGCACGCTCAAGCGCTGCAGCTATCACACGATCATACGCTTCGTAGAGCGCATGTGTGAGACGCGTTGCCCATTCATCAGATACCGCCCGCAGCCCGCGAAAAGGCGCACCTAAATGCAGGTCAGCAGCATGGATGAAGGTGACTTTGGACTCCATGGGACGCTCTATTCATATTGCACAATACGCGATTCGTCGTAGTAGTCACCGAACTTGGTGAACTCAGGCACAAACGAAAGCGTAATGTCGCGCGTGGCACCATTACGGTGTTTTGCCACGATAAGTTTTGCGGTTCCCAGGTCAGGGCGTGAATCAAGGAGCGCCTCTTCCTCGGAGGTGCTTCGATCTAGAAACATAACGATGTCGGCGTCTTGCTCAATAGCGCCAGATTCGCGCAGGTCTGAAAGCATGGGGCGCTTGTCTTTGCCGCGTTGCTCAATACTGCGGCTGAGCTGCGACAGCGCAATAACTGGCATATTTAGTTCTTTTGCCAGAACCTTCAAACCACGTGAAATCTCAGCAACCTCAACGGCGCGGTTTCCGTCTGATCGGCTTCGCGGCGGCTGCATGAGCTGCAGGTAGTCAACAATGATGATGCCTTTGTCTATACCACGCAGCTCACGGCGCGCTTTCGCACGCAACTCCAAAATAGATAAATTGGTGGTGTCATCCAAAAACATCGGCAACATGGATACCGTGCTGGCCGCTTGAATAATGGCGCCTTCATCAGCATCAGTAATGTTGCCCGACCTGATATTGCTCAGCGCAATGCGTGCTTCGGCCGCCAATATACGTTGCACGATCTGCTCTTTCGACATTTCCAAAGAAAGAAATGCAACCGTGGAACCCATGCGTGCAGCGTTGGTAGCCAAGTTGAGGGCGAAGGCGGTTTTACCGACTGCCGGACGAGCTGCCAAAATGATGAGCTCTCCCCCACGGAATCCACCGAACAAGTTATCAATGTCAGCAAATCCGCTCGGTACGCCAGCAAACTGGCCCTTGTTACGCTTGAGTTCTTGAATGGAGCAGTAGGCATTCTGTACAAGCACATCCATCTTCTCAAACGAGGATGATACGCGTTTTTCTGTGACGCCAAAGAGCGTCTTTTCCGCCTCTTCAACCACCACGTCCAGATCATCAGGTGCATCGTAGGCAAGCGCTGAAATAGCAGAACCTGCACGAGACAGATCGCGAAGCATAGAGGTGCGCTTCACGATGTCAGCGTGGTTTCTCCAATTGGTAAGCGCTGAGGTAAAGTCAGCAAGCTCTGCTAAATAGGCTCGTCCGCCAATGCTTTCCAGTTGTCCTTGGGCTTTGAGGTTGTCAGCTAACGAAATATGGTCAATGGGGATATGGCGCTGCTGCAAATCCAGCATAGAGGAAAAGATAGTTTGATGCGCAAAGCGATAGAAGTTTTGCGGCACCAACTTTGCAATGACCTCATCAATAGCGTCTTGTGACAGCATGCACGCAGCCAACACCGATTTCTCAGCATCAATATTTTGCGGATCAATTTTTTGATTCTGATCTCGAGGTACTTCGGGAGCAAAATCCGGATTGTAGGGCTGCGCTGCGGGCATTGGAAACGTCTCCTTTTGAGATGACAACCAAATTGTAAGTTAGCAAAATGCCCCTTGAGCACTTTTGCAAACGCTGCAAGGGGCATAGCTTATGATGCAAGATGTTGCAAAGTGTTATTCAGAAACCTCTTCCAGGTATTCCGGATCAACATCAGACTCTTCTGCCTCAACAACAACCTCAGCAGGAGCCTCTTCAACAACTTCCTCTTCAGCAACCGGTGCCTCGTCAACACCAACAAGTGCCGTAACGGTACCCTTGATGTCGCGATACAGTGACACGGTTACCTTGTGCTGACCAGCGGTCTTGATCGGAGAGCCGATCTCAATGCGACGGCGGTCAACCTCTACGCCCAGATCATTTTGGATTGCATCAGCAATCATCTGAGCGGTAACTGAACCGAAGAGCTGGCCTTCTTCGCCAACCTTCGCATCAATCTTTACCGTAGCTGCATCCAGCTGAGCCTTCAGAGCTTCAGCGTTAGCAATACGGGTCTCTTCGCGCTTAGCAATGTTGTGCTTGCGCTGCTCGAGCTGCTTCAAGTTACCAGGGGTAGCCTCAACAGCCATTTTCTGGGGAAGCAAGTAGTTGTTAGCAAAACCGCGGGTTACATCAACGATGTCACCTTCGCCGCCTTTGCCCTTCAACTCTTGGAGCAGGATAACCTTCATAGTTCCTCCTTGCCCTAGCGTCCGCGACGATCGCCACGACCGCTCACAGCGGGAACTGAGTACGGCATGAGAGCCATCTCACGTGCGCGCTTTACGGCATTAGCAATCTCGCGCTGGTGCTGAGTGCATGCACCCGTAACGCGACGGGGCTTAATCTTTCCACGATCAGTAACATACTTGCGCAGCATTTGCGTGTCTTTGTAGTCAATGAACTGCGTGTCCTCTTTGCAGAACTGGCAGAACTTGCGACGCGGCTGCTTCGCGTAATCGGCCATATCTAACCTCTTTCAAAAGTTAAAACGGAATGTCTTCGTCATAAACCGAAGCAGAAGCATCAATAACCGGCGCCATCGTTTGTGCAGGTTGTGCGGGAGCAGTTACCGGTTGGTAGCTGTTGTATCCGCCAGCTGCACCTTGTGACGAATCATTATTGCGGCTTGACATGAATTCAAGCTCATCAACAATCACTTCAATCTTGCTGCGCTTCTGGCCGTCGCGCTCCCACTGGCTCCAACGGAGCTTGCCCTCAATGGCAACTTTGCTGCCCTTTGAGAGATACTGGGAAAGCGATTGGGCGCGTGCACCAAACATCGTGCAGTCAATGTAGTTCGGGCAATCTTCCCATTCACCAGTTTGAGAATTCTTGCGACGATCATTGACAGCCACACCAAAGCCCAAAATAGGCATGCCGCTTGCGGTTTGGCGAAGCTCAGGATCTCGTGTTAGGTTTCCGCTAATAATCACTCGGTTAATGCTCATGTTTCTACCTCTTCTCAGCGCACGAGTAAAACTCGTGCTTCAATTTCTTAATCGCGATCAGTACGCTTCACGATCATGTGACGAACTACGGCATCAGTGATGCGCAGAACACGATCGAGCTCAGCTACATTGTCAGGATCTGCATGGAAATCGATGAGAGTGTAGTCACCGTCGGTCAGACCGTCGATCTCATAAGCAAGTTTACGCTTGCCCCAGTTGTCGACATTGTCTACCGTACCTTTGCCTTCGGCGATAGTAGACTCGATACGCGCCATTACAGCACCACGGGTTTCTTCGTCGATTGACGGAGCGACAATAAACAGCAATTCATAAGCCTTCATCAGCTCACCTCCTTTGGACTATACGGCCCCGGGCTGGTGAAGGCACACACCGGGGCAGGAATTAGCTGTACTATTCTAGCAAACCGTGCGAACTTTTGGGCATTTTAGTTCCCAGCCGGCTGATTTACACGGATTGAACACACAACATTCCACTCCCGAACTGCCTTAAAAACACGTCTCAAGGTGCAAACCCTAACGCAGCAACTATCTTGTGTCCTGCGATCTTACTGAGTAAACGTGTCCATCCTGACAGATGAGAGCAGAATTTATTTCACGTGAAACAAATATTTTTGGCGAAGTTTGGCGAAGCAATCCAAGCGCAATCTCGCATATATCAAATGTGGGTTGCTCGCATTCCTCATGCAAACAACCCACAAATCTTATGCGCAGTACACGCAGATCTTATGCGAAGTCTTATTCGACGTCTTCTTCGACCTCTTCAACTTCTTCGTCAATCTCATCTTCTTCGGTGTACTTCTCGTCGATCTCGTCTTCGCTGTAGCTATCAGCATCTTTGAGCTCGCTCATGAAGTTCGGTGATTCGCCAATGTAGGCAACCTCTTCTTCAAAGGTCGGCTTCTCGTCAGCCAGCGTGTAGAGGTAGCCAACGGCATACCCGCGATCCTCACCCGGAACGCCGCCCTCTGCAATGAGCGCATCTTTCACGCCGTCGTCGGTTTCAATGTAACCGTCGTAGCAGAATGCATAGGCGTCAGCTCCGCGTGCGTTTTCAACCGTGTGCTTTGCGAAGGCGAAGCACTCCTCCGCTGACTCGCCCGGATGGCTTTCAATGAAGAGGTTTTCTTTGACGACCAGCGAGGTAAACGGCACCACGTCAACGCCATTAGCCATCTTCTCTTTTGCTTCCTCAAGGGAGAACAGCAATACCTTTTCCAAGATCTCCGGGATCTCAGGAACTTCATTTTCAGTAGTTTCTACAACACGATCTGCCATGATGAATCCTTTTCTCTATAAGCTTGATTGTTGCTTGTAATTGTGTGGTCTCATCATATCAGCGCAGGCCGCGCGCGAGTGCAGCTATTCGCGCAATTGACCATATGACTACATACATGGGTACCGCGGAGTGTCGCTGCCCTCAAAATTGGCGAAGGCGTTGAGTGTTTCGCAATTGGTGGGTCAAAATCTTCGTAAATTGTAGGTTGAAAACGTCGCAATTGGTGGGTCAAAAACTCCGTAAATTGTAGGTTAGCTCTATTTGCGCAGGTCATCTGAGTGATCCAACACGTAAGGTTTCGTTATCCCCCTTGGGTGTTTGTGCGCACAAAAATGTCGGGAAAGAGGAGGGGTCCTTTCCCGACACTTAAGCTCAACTGCGCGTGATTAACGTTGCCACACCCAAGCGGTATCATGCATACCGTCGGTATAGCTGTCCTTCACTTCATCCCAGCTCACCGGGTTGGAGGGTTCCCAATTTCCATTGAGTGCATAGATTGTGGCATAACGCCCTGAGGTCATAACGTGCCCGCATGAAACACCAGAGCCCATATTCCAGTCTGGTCCACCGCAGAGGTCGCCACCGGTAGTACCTACAACAAACAAACCAGGGATTGGGTTGTTGTCAGCATCAATTGCCTGATAGTTTCCATCTACGGCAACGCCGCCATTGATTGCGGTCACGCGCACCCATTGACGAATTCCCCAATACGGAGGCGTATCAATTGGATGCAGGTTTTCAGGTGCCAGTCCGAAATCTACGTCCGAACCCTGTTCGCACAACTCATTCCAACGAGCAACACTCTTCTTCAGCGCATCTGCCGGAACACGAAGTTCCTCGGCAAGCTCATCAAGAGTATCGCATACATGCGTATCGATGAGATCTTTGTAAACGCCAGTTGGATTTTCCTGGGCGCCTGGAATATACATTTGCATATCTTCAGCTGCCGGCGCTTTGGGATAATACTCAGGATAATTAGAGTCAAACAGTCGGACAAACACGCCAGGATCATCTTGATTGATATTCGCGCGACAGCCTTCGTTCCAGGTTGGCATTGACATCTCTTCGTTCATGAAGCGTTCGCCATTAGCATTGAGGCACAGCAGCGGGAATGGCGAAAAACCATTTCCTGCAGAGTCTGCATCGTGCACCATATGAGCATGGCCCACATTCACCATATGACCACCTGCCATGATAGACATGATGTGACCGTCGCCAGTTTTGTTTTGCTGCTTGCGTGCCAGGTCTTTCACGTCGGGGCAAAAACGCTCAACCATAGCTTGGTTGTTTTGATAGTCACCAGTTGCCACGATGACAGCTTTATTGGCATTGACTTTGATATACCCCGTCGAGGTTTTACCGATTACGCCAGTTACCGCACCATTATCAACAACTAACTGCACACCGGGCGTACTGTAATGGAATACGGCTCCTTGTTTTTCTGCCATATCGCACAGCGCTTTCACCAGGTTGCCGTTGTTTTCGGGCTTTACTCCGAAATTATGCGTGCAGAGTGCGCACACATCTCCGTTGTCATACGTTACTACCGTCGCTGCAGAATGAGCGCTTGCCGGGTAACCAGCTTCTTCGGATTTCTTATCAAGCCAGCAAAGTGTTTCGCCAGAATTCGTCGTAAAGAACTTGAACAAATCCCAATTCACGCGATAGTTGTTCATTTTGCGAATACTCTGCATCCAACGCAAAATACCAGCATCGGTAGATGCATCGCGAATGATTCCAGCAGAACCGTTGCCGTGCGCCACTGGCGTTGACTCTTTTTGCAAGCAGCACACTGTTGCACCCTCATCAAGCGCTGTTAATACCGCAAGCGTTCCCGCTGTTCCAGCACCAACCACCACGATGTCATAAGATTCTTCTGCCTCAAACTCAGTAATCGGTTCAATCTCTGCAATTGAGTCTTTGATCTGATACATATCAAGATCTCGGGGCAATTCAGCTGACGTGTTGCCACTGCCGTCTTTGCCGGTTGCAGCAAGATCATCTGTGCTCGAAGCTGGAGCGGAACAGCCCGCAAGTCCTGCAAGTGTCATGCCAGCAAATCCGACAGCTGATGCGCCTATGAAACCACGGCGTGAAATTTTCTTCTCCATACTGCTCTCCTCCTTGGATTCGGGTTTCCCCTATCTAACAACTGGCGTGGCATTTCCTACCATGCCGTGTTTTTAGACTCTCACGATTTCTGCAATTGCGCGTCAAACCTGGAGGTATGAAAAGCAGATTTCGAAGGACTGAGAAAAATCATCCCTCCTCTTTTTCGTTAGTTTTCCCTTGTCAGAAACTAGTGCGTATAATGAAGAAAAGCCAACAACCAAGATAGGGCTTACTGTGGAGAAGGAAGCAACTGGTTTAAGCGAATCGCTAACCACAGAACCAATGCCGCCAAAGGCTAAAACAAAACGGCATGGACTAAGCAATGTTTTCGCGGCGTGCGAATTAACGAAAAAGCTTATTCGTACACGCTGGCCTTTAGTGGGTCTTGCGTTCTTGTTTGCGTGGAATACGCTTTCACAATCTACTTCAAGCGTTGTACCGTTAAGAAACTGGATCAATCTTGCAAGCGTTCTCTATCTGGCGCGATCAGCAAGCTTACTCTTCATTGGATTTCAGGCAAGCCGATTTTTGATGCTCATGCGAAATACCCGAGCAATACTACTTGCAAGCATTATTGGAACTGGCACCGTATTCGCTTGCACAATTATTCAAACAGTAGACGCAGGTGAGAGTAGTTTTGGCATTGTTATCCTGTTGGCAATATTTACCAGCATCATGGGCTTTTCTCAGTCATTTCTGATGATGGCCTGGCTTACGCGGTATGCTGAACTATCGTTTGTTCCTCTGGTTTTTTACTTTGTCGCTTCAAATGCAATTTCTACGGCCGTTCCAGGAATTCTCTTTTCGCTATCTTCACCAATGATGACCTCTATGATCTGTCTTTTGTTGCCCTTAGCTCTTTGCGCTCTTCTAAATCAAACTGACAAGATTGAGCTACAACAACCCCTCAGCACCAGCGATGAAGATGAGGCGCAATCTGCAACCAAGTCTTGGAGTTTTCCGCTCAAGCCAGCATTGCTGATCGCAATATTTGCTTTCACTGCAGGCTATGCTCGGTGCTTCTTTGATACCAGTGGAAGCATACGAGTTGATTTGCTCGGCGGTTCACTGACCGCATTGGCCATGCTTGCTATCGTTGCATTCACGGAAGTAAAGTTCAATCTCAAGTGGTTCCATTGGGTTGGACTGCCGCTTGCTGTAATGGCGGTTGTTTTGGTTGGACATCATTCGCCAGTCATTGGACTGCTTGGAGGCTACTGCGCAACGATTGGGTTCATGTTTATCCAATTTTTCGTGTGTATTTCCCTTTGCACGATTTCGTTTCGCCACAATATAAATCCTCTTTGGCTCCTTGCGCCGGTGCAAGCACTCCGATTTCTCGGCTCATTTCTTGGTGAGGTCGTAGGAAGACTTGAAATTGGCATGGTCATACATCTTGGTGAGTTTGATGTCTCAGAGGTGCTGGTCATCATTATTTGCCTCACTTACGCAACCTTTTTAACAAGTCGCGAGACTGATCAATCGTGGGGCATAGAACCTATCAGCAATTCAGCTCATGATCTGCCAGCAACCCATCGATCCTCTTCCGAATTGCTGAAAGACGAATGCGCGCGAATGGCTCGACGTTATGGTTTAACACTTCGCGAAGAAGAGGTCATGTTCTTGCTAGCACAGGGTCAAACGCAAGCAAAGATAGAGAAAGAATTATTTATATCTAACGCCACGGTAAAAACTCACTGCCGACATGTGTATTCAAAACTCGGAATCAGCGGAAAGACTGAACTTATCAATTTGTTCAAGCATGAATAAATTGATCATAGCTCAGAGCTATGGATTTTTTGACTGTGTCTCGGTAGTATTGGTGTTGCAGTTTTGCTTTTAAGAGCCGCTAGCGCGCCAGGCGGTGTTCCTGGAACGACCTTGCGGCTCTTATTATTTGGTTCGCAGATTGCAAGGGTGGCTTTAGGCGTTTTTCTTCTTGGCTGCTTTCTCTGCGGCTTTCTTCGCCTTCTTCTCAGCCGCTTCTTTCGCCTTGATGTATTCAGGGTTCATGCCCATATTGCAGTCATGGCTAAGTGCCTCAGATATCTTTCTATTGCGAGCTTTTTCTTTTTTATCCATGGCGAAACTCCTTATTGTTGTTGTTGTTAGTCTAGTTCGGTTCCTATGTATTACGAACTAGCAAACTACGCCATCCTCTAGATCTGAGTGTCCCCAAACCCAACGCGGGCTGTTTTCGTCTAGAGGGATACCAGTCTCAAGGCTGTAAGTTATCTCTGCAATAGTGTCCTCATCCGTCCAGTCGACGTTGAAGAAAGGAATGGTAAAACAGACTCCAAATCTTTCTAAATACTCGTCCATCAAACGATCTACGTAATCAAGTTCATGTTTAGACATCTGTATTCACTTCCTTAACTTCTCAGTCTTCTGGATAATCATTTTTCTCTAACTCACTGTTAAGGCTATCTATTCCCAATAGTCGCTTGCGTTCCTCAGCGGTCTTTCTTTGATTAGCCTCTATTTCTTTTCTGAATACTTCAGGCGCATCTGGAGTTGGGTTTCTGTCCTCATCCAGCCAGTGTGTGCGAACCCACCATTGGCCATGCTCTTCGCAAGCTTTCGTATATTCGGGGAAATATTTTTTTGACCTTGTACTTAACATGGCAACTATTCAGCTCCCTAACAAGTTTCCGAATGAATGGACTTTATCTTGACGGCTCACAATGGATCAAAACTCTTAATGTTTAGGGAGTTTTTCTAACTCATCTTCTTCTGCCCAATAGAACCACTCGGGATCATTTTGATCTTCGGCTTCGAGTAGATAGATCACTCCAGGTATACCCGTCTTCTCGTCAACACCCTCATCAATATCCGTAATGAGACATGCTTTATGTTTTGGTTTATATAGAACCCTATCGTACTCGGCAAACATCAGAGACCCCTTCAGCAATTAGCTTGTAATGTAGTGGCGCTACAACGTATTTCTTTTAGCTTTGCTATGCTTCGGCAAAGCTTTTTAATAGGAGTAGGGTATCTGAAATGAGCCCGTTAGGCTGTCCGTACTTTGGTACAGTTGATTGCCAAAAATTGCCAGAAAAACGACGAAAAACGAGGAAAATTAACGAAAAATCGCGGAACTGTGACCAGGCAAAATGAACAAAACCCCAGGTCAGATACTGGCGGAGGAGGAGGGATTCGAACCCTCGTCACCGGGAATACCGGTGAAACGGTTTTCGAGACCGCCGCATTCAACCACTCTGCCACCCCTCCGCAGGGGCGATTGCCGCATATTGCGGCATATCTAAAAGGCTAACGAACAAGCCAGAATAATCTGGCGGAGAGATGGGGATTCGAACCCCAGATACGCTTTTGGCGTATACACGATTTCCAATCGTGCTCCTTCGGCCAGCTCGGACATCTCTCCGCTGCGAATGCGCGCTCAACTATTTATTGAGCAGCGAATAGATAGTATACAACACTAATACGAGCTCACAAGAGAAAAATATTCATCGCCATCTACACTTCGGCATTCGCTTAGTAACTGAACACCAAAAAGCTGCGACATCTGCTCAGAAGAAAGCATTTCAAGCTTGGCTCCATCGGCAACTACCTCGCCATCCTGTAACAAAATAACGCGATCGATCTCCGGAATAATATCTTCAGGATAATGAGTGACCAGCACAATTCCTTTGCCTACCTGGGCAAGTCGGCGCATTGCCGCGCGCACATAATGCATCCCCTCTGGATCCAAGCCCGAACACGGCTCATCAAACACCAGCGTCTCGGGGTCGTCAGCCAACGCTCGCGCAATAAGCACCCGGCGCGCTTGGCCACTTGAAAGTGTCATAATGTCTCGATCCGCCAGTTCGTTCACGCCTAAAAGCTCCATCGCGGCCACCGCACGCTCACGTGTGATGGGTGTGCTTTGCACATGAAACGGCAGGCCGAGCGTTCCAAAACAACCGCCTTCGACCACCTCTACAACAGGAAGATGTACGGTGATTTCGTCTTGCATCGTAGACGACACAACACCCAAACTCTTGCGAACATCCGCACGCACCGCACGCGCTTCGCCCTTAAAGCGAACGGGCGGCTCTTCGCGATACAGCGGCAGCACTTCGCGCGTAAGCAACTGAATGAGCGTAGACTTCCCCGAACCGTTAGGACCGAGCACCGCAACCTTCTCCCCGACGCCCAGACATAAGTCGTCCACGATCAGGATCTCTTTACCTCCGCGCACGACGTGCGCATCGCGTATTTCAAGAAGCGGCTTCATCGCAATCCTCTCATCTCGCCTCAAAAAGAAGACCCGCACCGAGGCGGGTCTTCGTAGTGTATCGCTTTTAGTGTGCGCGGGTGCGCGTCACGCTTAGTTGGTCGTTGACTCAGCAGGAGCCTCGGTGCCAGCCTCAGCTTCGCCATCTTCACCGTCAGCGGCTGCAGTGTCGCCCGTGTCACCAGCGGTGTCAGCGGAAGCGTCTTCCGGAACCTCGGTGGTTTCAGACTCAACGTCGGTTACCTGCTCGGTCTCCTGATTTGAGGAAACGCCAGCGTTCTCGTCAATTGCCTCTTGCTCAACCTCAGACTCATATTGAGACATATCTACTGCGTAAGGCAGACCTTCGGGCATCGGGTTAATTACGATGTCAGCCTCTTCAACTGCCGTCGTTACCCACTGCTGATAGGCCTCGTTTTGCTTCTGGCTCTTCAGCTGCGTGGAGATTTGCTCAACCCACTCTTCAGGAAGCTGATCGATGCTGCTGATGGTTCCGACCTCGTTGCCCTCGTCATCGGTAGTCTTGTCGGCCACAAACTCGTCGGTGCACTTGATGATGTGGATACCGTAATCGGTGGTCACCAGCTCAGACACCTGACCAACCTCAAGTCCATCAAGTGCGGTCTGATACTGCTCAACAAAGCTGGTCATCTTATCCCAACCCACGTCACCGCCGTTGGTTGCGCTGGAGTCCTTTGAGTACTGCTGTGCAGCCTCAGCGAAATCAAGCTCACCTGAGTTGATCTGATCAAGCACTTCTTTTGCGGTGGCTTCGTCAGCTGAATCAAACAGGATGTGTGATGAGCGCTTTGCACCATCGTAGGACTGTGCATACATCTGACCATACTGAAGCAGCTCGTCGCTTGAAGGCTCTTCCTCAGTTGCGAAGGTCTCCATGAAACGCTGACCCTTGAGCTGGTTCTCAATCTCTTCGCGATACTGCTCTTCAGTGATACCAGCACTTTCCAATGCCTGCTGCCACTGCGCATCATCACCATAGTTTGACTTCATCGCGTCAACATAGGTGTCAATCTCTGCACTATCAATGGTGATACCAGCTTCTTCTGCCCCTTGCTGGATAACTTCCATCTGCGCGTACTGGTTAATGATGTTCTCTCGAAGTGATTCGGGGGTCATCTGCATCTGCGCCAGGTTTGTGCCCCACTCGCTCTCTTCAACCAGGTTGTATTGCTGGCGAAGACCCTCAATATAATCAGTAATTTGTGACTCCGGGATTGGCGTGCCATTCACGGTAGCAGCTACTGAGTCATCAGTAACGGTTGTTGAAGTCTCTGAGCTTGCGCAACCAGCAAGACCCCAGGAGCACGCGGCGACAACGCCAACTGCGCACACCGCTTTCATAAAACGTGCTGTTTTCATAAATCCCTTCCTTTTACGCGGGCATGTTTTATATGAAGTTGATTTGCAAGGAATACGCTTGCTGCCCACGAACAACAGGTGTACAAACCTTCGGTATTTTCTCACATGGCGCAAGTTATTCTTATCTGTGCACAATATGACCACTTTCGCTTCATAAAACTACGGGCGAAAGTGGTCATTGATTACGAGCTTATGCGCTCACTTGTAATAATTTTGGCGAAGGCGGCGGCGCCAGCGGATGGCGAAGGCGTCAACCGCGGGCGAGATCCCTTTAGCGCTTGTTCGCCTTTTTGCGCTCTACCGCAGACAAGATGCGCTTGCGAAGGCGAATGTTTTTCGGCGTGATCTCTACCAGCTCATCGTCTTCGATATATTCAAGCGCCTCTTCCAAGGTAAACGTAATTGGCGGGGTCAGCTGAATTGCTTTGTCGGCACCGCTTGAACGTTGGTTGCCCAGCTGCTTGGACTTCGCAATGTTGACCACCATGTCGCCTTCTTTGGCAGATTCGCCAACAATCATGCCCTCGTAGCAGTCCTCGCCAGGACCGACGAACAGACGGCCGCGCTCCTGCAGCGTATCCAGTGCATAGGCCACCGACTTTTCGGTAGACATGCTAATCATGGAGCCATTCTTGCGACCAGCGAAGTCTCCGCGATACGCGCCATACTCGCTGAAGTGATGGAACATCGTGGCCTCGCCGCGCGTTGCATTCAAAAGACGCGTGCGCAGACCCATCGTGCCGCGCGACGGAATCTTGAACACCAGATGTGTCTGGTCTCCGCGCTGGTGCATGTCAACCATCTCACCACCGGCGCTGCCAAACACCTCAATAGCTTTGCCCGCGTACTCGCTTGGCACATCCACCGTTGCTTCCTCAATCGGCTCAAGCTTGTTGCCGGCTTCGTCCTTCTTAATCAGCACGCGCGGACGACCAACCTGGAATTCAAAGCCTTCGCGACGCATGGTCTCCATCAATACCGACAGATGCAACACGCCACGACCGGCAACTTCAATACCCGTTTTGTCTTCCAGCTCCTCAATGCGCATGGAGATATTGCTCTCCTTTTCGCGCATAAGACGCTCTTTAAGTTGGCGCGCGCCGACAATTTCGCCATCACGACCAACAAGCGGGCTGGATGAAGCCTCAAACACAATTGCCATGGTGGGCTCTTCAACCTTAATCGGATCCAGGCGCACCGGGTTATCACGGCTGGTCACCATATCTCCGATGTCGGCGTCTTCAACACCCACTACCGCAACGATGTCGCCAGCATGCACTTCTTGCTGCTCTTTTTTGCCCAGCTCTTCAAACGTGAAGACCTGCTTGATGTTGGTGTTGTAGCGCGTGCCGTCGTTTTTGATAACCAACACCGGCTCCGCCTTGTGGATCGTGCCGCTGAACAGCCTACCCACGCCAATACGACCAACGAAGCTTGAGTGGTCAACCGTACAAATTTGCAGCGCTACCGGACCGTTCGGCTCGCAGTCCGGAGCCGGCACCTCCTTGAGAATGGTCTCCAGAAGCGGGACCATATTCATGTTCTCATCTTCGGGGTTGTAGCGTGCATAGCCATTCATGGCAGACGCGTAAATGACCGGGAAGTCCAGCTGCTCATCGGTTGCTTCAAGTTCAACCATGAGGTCGAACACCTCATCAACCACCTCTTCGGGACGAGCACCCGGGCGGTCAATTTTGTTGATGACTACGATAATGCGAAGACCCTGATCAAGCGCATGGCGAAGCACAAAACGCGTCTGCGGCATGGGGCCTTCAAACGCATCCACAATCAGCAGCGCACCATCAGCCATATTAAGCACGCGCTCAACTTCACCACCGAAGTCGGCGTGACCCGGGGTGTCAATAACGTTAATCTTCACGTCTTTGTACGTGACCGAAATATTTTTCGACAAAATCGTGATGCCGCGCTCGCGCTCTTGATCGTTTGAGTCAAGCACGCGCTCTGCTACCTGTTGGTTTTCGCGAAATACACCAGCGGTGTAGAGCAAACGGTCAACCAGCGTGGTCTTGCCGTGGTCGACGTGAGCAATAATGGCTACGTTGCGAATGTTTTCCTGCTTCATAGGTTATTCGTCCTCTTCTAAGCTTTGTCTTAACTTGCGCTCCTCTTTGCGAAGCTGCGCAATATGTTCGTTTAAAGTGGTGAGCGTTTTTTGCGAAGACACGATTTGCACGATGCCCCACACGGCTGCCGCACCCGCAATGCCTGCAACCGCGGCGAACACGCCTGGGCGTCTGCCAAACAGCAACGCCACCAGCGCGCCGATGACTGCCATGCCAATACCGTTGCGTCGCTCATCCAATACCACGTCGCGCTGTTTTACCAGCTGGGTTCG
Organism: uncultured Eggerthellaceae bacterium; assembly: GCA_910577495.1. Lineage (GTDB taxonomy): Bacteria > Actinomycetota > Coriobacteriia > Coriobacteriales > Eggerthellaceae > Xiamenia. Next base: position 38,488 of record CAJTML010000002.1, on the reverse strand, counting down.
CGCAGCAGCAATACCGGCCAGCTTGGCTTCCACCTGGCTGTATGAGTAGGTGGTTGAATTGGCGGCGCGGGGATTTTCTTTAGCTGCTGCCCGTTTGCCTTTGGCTGAGGTCAAAAAGTCATAGGCTTCTTGGAGATTCTTGAATTGCTCTGTGGCGCGCTCTTGCAATTTTTTATTGCTGGCGAATTTGTCAGGATGGAGGATTTGCACCGTCTCTTTGTAGGCAGTTTTGATGTCTTCTTGCGTGGCGTCTTCGTCTAACCCAAGAATTCGCAGTGCCTCAATCCGGTTCATAAGTAGTCCCTTATCACAAAAAAGCCGAACGTTTCCGTTCGGCTTACAATTTCATGGTGGAGCGTAGGGGGATCGAACCCCTGACCTCAGGCTTGCAAAGCCCGCGCTCTCCCAGCTGAGCTAACGCCCCACGTTAATAAACGCTCCACCGGCTAACTCGGCTCACGGTGGAGCGTTTATCGCAACATAATGGTGGGCCCGAATGGATTTGAACCAGCGACCTCACGCTTATCAGGCGTGCGCTCTAACCAACTGAGCTACGGGCCCAAGAAAAGTGCTTGACTACTTTATAACAAACGAGAGGTGCGGGTCAAGAACTATTTTATAATGTGGAGAAATATTTTTTGAACACAGGCGAAAGAAGGCGTTGTGGTTCCTGTTTCCATCCAAATGCTTATCGTGTCGAACGGTCCGGTTTCCTCCGTGGTGGTCTTACAACCTTTTGAAGAGGCAGTGCAACCTGGTATTTTTCGCGTGGTACCTATTTGGATTGGCACTAATGAAGCCGCACAGCTTTCATTGGCGTTAGAACAAACCAGGTTTTCTCGCCCTATGACGCATGATCTGTTTTTAGATGCGCTCACCAATTTGGACGCACGCATTGATCACGTCATCATTAACGACGTCAAAGGGACAACCTTTTTCGCCCGACTCACCTTACAGCAACATGACCGCTTGATTGAGTTGGACGCACGCCCGAGCGACGCCATGGCACTTGCCATCAGGCAAAAAGCGCCTATCTACATTGAAGAGAGTGTGCTTGAGCGCGCCTCGTTTCCCTATGTTTTACGAAAGCGCGAAAACAGCCTGGATATGGAAGAGGAGCTGGATCAGTTCCACGAGTTTATCGCGATCTTGGCACCGCAGGATTTTGAGGAAGAGTAGTCTACCTAGCCCTCAAACGGATAGAGCACATATCCCTGTTCGCCCCGATAAGAATGCGGGCAGATCTCCATTGAGAATGCGCGTTCTATTACACCACTGGCCATAACATCTGCGGTGGTGCCTTCGCCAAGGAGTGTTCCTTTATCCATGACAAGGAGCCGATCCGAATAGCGCAGTGCCAGATCAAGATCATGAATAACCATCACGATTGTTTTTTGTTGCGTCTTATTAAGCGTGCAAATGAGCTCCATTAAATCATGACACGCGCGAATATCCAGATAGGTGGTGGGTTCATCAAGTAAGATGAGATCGGTTTCTTGGGCAAGCGTCATAGCTAAAAAAGCACGCTGGCGCTGACCGCCCGACAAACTTGCCATCTGGCTGGTGCGAATATCCTCAACCCCTGCCAGCTGAAGCGCGCGCTCAACAGCAGCTTTGTCGTGCTCGCTCGGCGCGCCGCGAAAACTCTGGTGCGGATGGCGACCACACGCTACCAACGCCTCAACACTCATCTGCGGCACACGCATACTTTGCGCCAGCACCGCCATCGTTTGCGCGCGCAGCTTCGCACTCATATGACCGACGTTTTGACCCGCTACTGACACTGTCCCGCGTTGCGGTTTGATAAGCCCATTCGCCAACTTAACAAGCGTTGATTTACCTGAGCCGTTCGGTCCAATGATGCTGGTCACGCACCCTTGCTGAATTTTCGTGCTCAGCTGGTCAATGAGGACGCGATCAGGTCGGTAGCTAAAGCTGACATCTTGAAATGCAATGGCGGGTGGCTGAATTGCAGGTTGTTGCATTTCCGCTTGCGTGGTGGTGGACGTGTTAATCAAGGCTGCCATTGCGGTTCCTTAGAATCAGGTAGATGAAGAACGGCCCGCCGATAAACGCCATCAAAATGCCCACGGGAATTTCGTAGGGGGCGAAGGCAGTGCGCGCAATGAGGTCGCAACCCACCACAAACGCCGCACCGCCCAGAATGGAAAGCGGAATTACCCACTTGTTGTCGTGCCCCACCAAAAAGCGCACCACATGCGGCACGACCAGACCCACAAAACCAAGCAATCCAGCAAAACTCACCGCAGCACCCGACAACACCGCAGCCAAGGCAAGTAGTCCCATCCGTACCATTGAGACATTCATGCCAAGGCTGTGTGCGGTTTCGTCGCCAAGCGACAAGATATTCAACACGGGCGCCGTTAGAATTGCAACCACAACTCCCCCGAGAATAAGTATGGCTGGATAGACTAAATCTTTCGCCAGCACTCCTGAAAGGCCACCCACCAAAAACGTCGACGAGCCAATGTAGGCATCCGGATTGATGATGAGAATGGTGTTCATGCCCGCGCCAAAAACGGTGGTGATAGCAATACCAGCTAAGACCACCGTCAGGCGCGAAACTCCCGAACCTAAAGAAAGCCCAAAGATAATACTTGCACTGACAAGCGCTCCAACAAACGCCGCCAGTGAGGGTAGCCACAAAAATCCCGGAAATACTGAAGCTGCTATGAGAACAAATAAACCCGCACCTGAATTGATGCCGATCACATTAGGACTGGCCAGCGGATTATCAAGCGTAGCCTGGATGATAGCGCCCGCTGCAGCTAAGGCGCCACCAGCCAACAGTGCCGCAAATACACGCGGCGCGCGAGTATTAACGATGATACTTTGCGCGGTTTGGGCGAGTTCTCCCCCAGTGAGCCACGCGAACAGTTCCGCCACGCTCACCGAAGACGACCCCATGGTAAACGCCGCCACGGTGACGGCAACCAGCAGGATGACCGTCACCGCTAATGCGACGATGTGTTTGTTCGACGACTTCACCGATTTGCTCATGCTTCGCTCGTTACTTGCTCGTCCTTCACGGATTTTTCGCCAATCCTTCGCCGATCCTTTTAGTTGTAGAGTTCGTCGAAGAGTGTCTGGTAAGCGTCATCCCAGTGAGCATTAGGTTTTGACAAGAACAGCATGGGATCTAACACGATGTAGTTGCCGTTTTGTACTGCCGAAAGCGTTGACCATGCCGGGTTGGCGGCGGTGGCTTCGTTGAGGTTTGCGGTTGCCGCTTCAACGTCGTTACCCATCGGAATAACAAAGATGTAATCCGGGTTGAACTCAATCACTGATTCCAAACTAAAGTCTTTCAGCAAGCTGGGGTTTTCGTCGGCCAGATTGCGAACACCAAGGTCAGCAAGCATAGCTCCCGTCATCGTGCCAGAATTCTGCACGCGGGTGCCACCTGAAAACGTCGTCATAACCAGCGCGGTGACGTCTTGGTCAGCAGGGACTTCGCCCACGATTTTTTTGACGGCCTCCTCCAATGAACCGGCGTTTTGCTCATAGGCAGCTTCGTCGCCCGTAATGTCGGCGAAGGTGCGCATCATGCGCAGGTAGTCCTCAAAAGTGGTCACCTCAAAGTACGCCACAGGGATGCCGGATGCCACCAACGCTTCGCGCAAGTCTGCCTGGCTGGAGTCTCCGCCGCGACCACCCGTGCCGCTGGTCATGATGACAAAATCAGGTTCAAGCGCGACGATGGATTCCAAATTAACGTTGGTAAAATCACCCACGGTTGCAACATCAGCACTTTGGATCGTAAATCCATCAGAGGTTAGTGCATCATCAGAAACTCCGACCAACTTACCGCCTGCTAACTCCCACGCGTTGGCGAAACTGCCCATGCATGCAACGACGCGCTGGGGGTTATCCACGGTGACTTCGTTACCCATATCATCCGTAAACGTCACTGGTCCGGCGGGTTGTTCGTCATCCACTTTTACGTCTGTGGCGGTGTTGTCGGCTTGATCAGCGGGGGTAGTTTGCTCGGCCGGCGCGGTCGTCGGGTCTGCCGTTTCAGACTGCGGTTGCTCTGCTTGCGAGCAACCGAAGAGCGCAAGTGAGCAAGCTAGTGCGGCACCTACCAACAAGATTGCTTGTTTTGAAACCTTTTTCATGTAAACCCCTATTCAGTGATGAGTTTTGACCATACGCGCAATAATCGTCTTGCGCCAAGATATCGCCATCGTGGTAATACGCTGCACGCGCGCGGCACCCACCGCACATCTCTTTGTAATCGCAGCTGCCACAAGCGCCTTCGTAGGCTTGTGTGCGAAGACGTTGGAAAATGAGGCTGGTTTCCCAGATTTCGTCGAAGGGTTGTTCGCGAACATCGCCCGCTTCTTCAGTCATGTAGGCACACGGGCGAACAATGCCTTCGCTCCCGATGACGCAATACGTCAGTCCCGCAAGGCACCCGCGCGTAAAACGGTTCTCAATACCCAGCTGCTTCGCCACACGCGTGAACTGCGGTGCGCACGTCGGCTTCACATCAATGGAAACCTCAGCTGATTTCGTCATAATCTCGCGCAGCAGCGCTTCGTTTTCCAGCACCTCTAAGCTGGTGTCTTGGATGTATTCGCCACGTCCAACCGGAATTAAGAAGAAAATATAGTGCGCCTGCGCACCAATTTCTTCGGCGAAGTCGGTGATGTCGCACACCTCGTCGCGGTTCCAATCAACCACCGTCGTGTGAAGCTGAAACGGCAGCCCCGCTTCTTTACAGGCGTCAATGCCCTTCATGGTTAGCTCATATGCAGATTCCAAGCCGCGGAATTTGTCGTGCTTTTCAGGAACCAAACTGTCCACTGAAATTCCCATGGCGCACGCGCCGCACTCCTTAAGACGATGCGCAACTTCGGGGGTAATGAGCGTGCCGTTTGAGCCGAATACCGGGCGAAGCCCAAGCGAGGCGGCATAGGATACAAGATCAAAGATATCTGGTCGAAGCAGCGGCTCGCCACCAGAAAATATCATGATCTTAAATCCTGCGCGCGCAATTTCGCTAATCATCTTTTTTGCTTCATCGGTGGAAAGCTCTTTGTCGGTTGCTTCCTCAGCGTCTTGGTAGCAATGCACGCAACGCAGATTGCACCTATTTGTGGTCATCCATGAAACTATCACGTAATACCTCCCTATTTCTCCAGTGCACCACAGGATAGGGATTTTCTATATGCCGGCCATCACCCAACCGAGTGATATGCGCGCTCAATAAGTTATATACGGATTACTTTTATACGGTGAAGAAGCCAGTTGCTTGCGAACGGTTTACAAGGAAATACCCAGCTCAGTTGCAAGATCAACCACTTTTGCTGCAATTTGCGTCTCAACCGAAGCGGCGTTATTGGGTGCACCAGGAAGCGAGGCTGCCATCATAAGGAGATCTTGCGCGCGATATAAATACACACCATCTAAGTTGGTGATTTTATTGTCCACACTACCCTCAGGCGTGAGATCTAAAACCAACAGCAATCTATCACGTCTGTCTTTGCGAATTTGCTTAAAGATCTTCTTATCCAAACGCGGCGCCAACGCAGTTTCTGCAACTATAACCATGTCTGCCTTCGCCAACTCAAGATTTAAGACGTTTTCCGCACATAAGCGCGCCTGCAAAAGCGTTGAGAGATTATGCGATTCTTGACTTGTTCCAATTACGGCGAAGCGTGACGCACCTATCTCCATGAGCGCCATTGCCGCGCTTTGCGCATGGTGACTGCCGCCTAAGAAGAGCGTGGCACGGCGCGGGATATTGTCAAACATGCGCTGCACGAGCGTCTGAATAACGAAGTTAATGCTGCTCGCAGAAGGAGTTTGAGTCTCTTGGAGGAGTTGCTGATTGAAGCTACCCGCGGCTTCAAACAGGTAGCCTAACGTGGATTCGCCCGCTTGTTTGCGCTGAACACCCTGTGCCGCTTTTTGGAGTGCGGCGAAAAACCCTGGATCCTCATAGGTGTTATACGACGTGAACTCGCCCGCGTCTGAAATAATGGCGAATGGCTTACTCTCAAGTTCAGCACAACTATCAGCAACAAGTGAAACCAAATGATCAAGCGCGTCAGTATTTTCCGCGTAATAACAACTTGCCAAAACTTCCGAAAAGGAAATGGCACTCAAATCAGCCAATGCTCGCGCGACCGTCGAAGCAGTATCGGTTACCTCATTCGTTACACAATACAACTCAAACCGATACGGTCGATACAAAATAGTTGCTTCTTGAATTGCGCGATCTTCCACTATGTTCGCCAGGACGCGCTTTTTGCCATCAGTAGTTTGGACGAGTGATGAAAGTGCGTGAAATACTGCTCTTTTTGGGTTGATCCCAACTACCACGACTGCCACAACATCACCACGCCGACACAACAATCAGCACAACAACGCCCACGAATCCTATAAGGGATAAGATCGCGCGAGTTTTTCCGCTTACGGAGTACGGAATAAAATACGCAAACACAAGATACAAACAATAAATGGCGAAAACGACTAGTGAAAAAATGATGCGTGGTAGCAGATACTGCTCGGTGGTGAAGACGTTTGCGATTACGTGCGCGTCACCTAATACCACCAACCTGATAAAACCAATGAGCATGGCAACAAAAAAGAGCACTACACCCGCCAAAATTGCGACGCGGCCGACGCGCGAAAGGGTGTTAAGTGCAGGGGTATCAACGCGCAGAATTTGCACGCTATGTTTTTGCATAAGGTGACTTTGATAGAGAAAAGTTCCTGAAGCTGCCGCAGAGACCATAAAACATGCTGCCGCCAAAAACACGAGCACAATATGAACAACAAGCATTGGCCAGCGATAATATACGGCATTTGAAATAGCATCTCCATACATACTGAAGTGAAGGTAAAACGAGATGAGAATGAGTATCACAATTGCCGGAGCTGAAAACATTGCGTAGGTGTATGCCTTGTTCTTGAAGAGCAGCATCACCAACGCAACGCCTGCAATCACCCATGCCCCCAACATTGCAATATTTGGACCGGTTAATAACGTGCCTGCTGTAGATACAGAGCTCAATCCAATAAAGACTGAATGAAGAATAAACGCGGCAAGATAGAGATATTTCGCGAAGTGTTTAAGTGTTTGATTCCCCTTTACTGCCACCAGCGCACAAGCAACACCCGAAACAATATAGAGTGCGATACAAACAACCAGAAGAACGATGTAAATCACAATACCTCTATCTCTTAACGTGCTGAGTGTTTCAGAATAATACCTTATCGTTTCTGGAGAATCCCGCTCTCAAACCCATACACCACCAGAGATGTTCTGTTAGCGCGCAGTGATTTGGTGAGCATATGTGACAAATGTGTCTTCACGGTTTGTTCGGACACCACTAAGTGATCAGCAATTTCTTTATTCGATAGCCCTTGAGCGGCGAAGTAAAGAATTTGCTGCTCTCTCAGCGTGAACGGATGATCAGGATTAAATACAAGAACCATGTGATTCCTTGGGTAGTGATTTCAACTGACAAGGTTTCCCTATAAAAAAGTATGGGTAAAGAAGTGAAGTACCCTCTTTACCCATACTAGTCTCAGTTTGTGTGATTGTTATTCACTATCAACGTCTTCGACAATTTCTTCGTCAATCTCTACGACTTCTTCGCCTGACTCATCCAGTGTCTCATCGTCTAAATCTGCGTCGTCAATTTCATCATTTGATCCCGTCGTGGCAGCTGCCTTCTTTTTCTTTCCATGGGAAGAAATTGCCACAGCAACCACTTTGTCCTCATCGGCAACGTTCATAACGCGAACGCCTTGCGTGGAGCGACCGAGTTCAGAAATACCTGAAACCGCGGTACGAACCACAACGCCCTCTTCAGACACGATCATGATTTCATCATCTTGACCGACGATCTTCATGGCCGCCAACTGGCCTTTTTTCGCCGTCATCGTGATCGTGAATACGCCCTGACCACCACGATGCTGTACGGGATATTCCGCCACAGGTGTGCGTTTGCCATACCCTTTTTCAGTGATGACGAACAGGTCAGTTTCGGGACGAGCAATCTCCATGCCCAGCACTTTCGCGTTCACGGGCACCGTCATACCGCGAACACCCATGGTGTCACGACCCATTGAACGTGCTTCGCTCTCATCCCACATGATTGCCTTGCCAGCAGAAGACACCATCATGACCTTTTCGCCCTCAGCCACGCGGCGAACACTAATCAGTTCGTCGCCGTCCTTGAGGTTAATAGCAATCAAACCGTCATTACGGGTGCGGTCATATAGATCCATGGACGTCTTCTTGACCATGCCTTGTGCAGTTGCGAACATGAGATACTCATCACTGGGGAATTCCTTCGTGGCAATAACTGCACTAATTGACTCGTCCGAATCAAGGTGGAGCAAGTTCACGATTGCCGTGCCACGCGCGTGACGCGATGCTTCCGGAATTTCGTAAACCTTCTTGCGATAGACCTTGCCCTTCGTAGAGAAGAACAGCATGTAGGCATGGGTTGAGGCTGCAAACAAATGCTCAACGTAATCATTGTCTTTCAGGTTAACGCCTTGCATACCTTTGCCGCCGCGTTTTTGCTGCCTATACGTTGCTACTGGCAGACGCTTGATGTAACCCAATCGCGTCATGGTCACTGCCATAACCTCATCAGCAATGAGGTCCTCAACGTCAATATCCTTCGCCTTGCCCGAAATGAGCGTGCGGCGCGGATTAGCAAAGCGCTTCTTGATCTCTTGGAGCTCCTCTTTGATGATTTCGCGAACCAATGCTTCATCAGCCAAGACTCGACGATAGTAGTCAATGCGCTCGTTGAGTTCTTTGAGTTCTTCTTCAATCTTGTTGCGTTCCAAACCGGTAAGACGGCGAAGACGCATTTCCAAGATTGCGCTGGTTTGTTTATCGGTCAACTTGAAGCGCTCAGTTAAGCGAGCAGCTGCCTCTTTATCAGTCTGTGATGAGCGGATAATTGAGATAACTTCATCAATGTTATCCAGCGCAACGATGTAGCCTTCAAGAATATGAGCACGCTCTTCCGCCTTCGCCAATTCATAGCGGGTACGGCGAACGATAACCTCTTTTTGGTGCTCAATGTAGTAGTGAAGTGCTTCTTTGAGCGAGAGCACGCGAGGAATACCATCAACCAATGCCAACAGGATAACACCGAAGCCCACCTGAAGTTGCGTGTGCTTAAACAGTTTATTGAGCACAACTTGCGGGATGGCTCCTTTTTTGAGATCGATAATAATATCAATGCCGTGACGGTCTGCTGCGTCGTGAATATTAGAAATCTCAGGAAGTTTTTTATCGCGAACGAGCTCTCCGAGTTTTTCAAGCAGACGCTGGCGGTTTACCTGATACGGAATCTCTTTTACAACGATAGACGCGCGACCTTTTTTATCCTCGGTAATCTCAGTGCGTGCACGAATGGTCAGAGAGCCGCGGCCAGTGTTGTAGTAATCCGTAATACCTTCGCGGCCCATAATGATGCCGCCCGTTGGGAAGTCAGGACCCGGCATTACTTTGAGAAGCTCCTCAGTGGATGCATCTGGGTTGTCCAGGAGCAGGCACGTTGCATCAATAGCTTCACCAAGATTATGAGGCGGGATATTGGTTGCCATACCAACAGCAATACCGTTTGAACCGTTGACTAACAAGTTCGGGTAGCGCGCCGGCAAAACCTCAGGCTCTTCCAAACTCTCATCATAGTTGGGTTGGCAGTTAACCGTCTCTTTGTCCAGGTCACGCAAAAGCTCCATGGCGGCTTTATCCAAGCGAGCCTCGGTATAACGCATTGCTGCTGCGGAGTCACCGTCGATAGAACCGAAGTTGCCATGACCATCAACCAACGGTAAGCGCATTGAGAATGGCTGAGCCAAGCGAACCATTGCGTCATAGACCGCACTGTCACCATGTGGGTGGTACTTACCAATAACGTCACCGACGGTACGCGCGGACTTCATGTGGGGGCGGCTTGGCGTATAACCGCTTTCATTCATGGCGTATAAAATACGACGATGAACTGGCTTTAAGCCGTCGCGAACATCCGGCAGTGCGCGCGAGACAATAACAGACATCGAGTACTCCAAAAACGACGTCTGCATCTCTTTGCCAAGATATGCCGAAATAACGGTTGTGCCTTCACCACCATTGGCGTCTTCTACGATAGAGCCATGCGGCTTTTCAAGCGTTGACATATCAATGAGTGAGCGAGCTTTATTTTCTTCCGAATATTCATTCGAAGGAAGTACACCAGCAGAAGCTTCTTCGCCAGCTTCTACGTCAACGCCCTCTTCTTCATCTAATTCTTCTTCCTCAGAACGAGAGAGTAGTCTATCTAAACTATCGTCTTGAGATTGATTCTCTTCGTTGAAATCCTCAGTATTATCTGCCATGGATTACCTTTCCAACTCTGCTTCAATCTAGTTACGTACCATGCTTTAAATATCCAAGAAACGCACGTCGCGAGCGTGTTTTTGGATGAACTCTTTACGAGGTTCAACAATGTCGCCCATGAGCTCGCTCACAACACGTTCTGCTTCAGCGGCGTCATCAATATTGACTTGTAAGAGCGTTCGGGTTGCCGGTTCCATCGTGGTTTCCCAAAGCTGCTCGGGGTCCATCTCACCCAGACCCTTGTAACGCTGAACGTCGAATTTCGAGGGATCTTCATACTCTGCCAGCACTGACGACAAAGCACTTTCATCATAGATGTAACGCTCAATCTTGGGGCTACGAGAATTCTTTTTCTTTAAACCAAAGATCGGCGGTTGCGCAATGTAGATATAGCCACGATTAATAAGTTCAGGCATATAACGATAGAAGAACGTCAGCAACAGACAGCGAATATGAGCACCGTCAACGTCCGCGTCGGTCATAATAATAATGCGATGATAACGTGCTTTATCAGCATCAAAACTCTCACCAACATTCGTACCGATTGCGGTAATGAGTGAGTTGATCGTTTCACTCGTCATTGCTTTATGCGGATTAACGCGTTCTACGTTTAGGATCTTACCTCGCAGTGGCAGAATTGCTTGATATTTACGATCACGCGCTTGTTTTGCAGAACCACCTGCAGAGTCACCCTCTACGATGAAAATTTCACTTTCTTCAGGTTTACGCGAAGAACAGTCAGCAAGTTTTCCAGGAAGCGATAGTGAATCTAAACCTGATTTATTGCGCTCAGTTTCTTTAATCTTACGAAGACGCTCACGTAAATGAAGGGCTGAGGTTGCTTTTGTGATAATCCGCTTTGCTGGTGTTGGATTTTCTTCTAAAAAGTCAGCTAACCCTTGACGCACAGCGTCTTGTACGAGGCCGCGCATTTCCGTATTACCAAGCTTCGTTTTCGTCTGACCTTCAAATTGTGGGTCATGAAGTTTAACAGAGATAATAGCTGCTAAACCTTCACGGGCATCATCGCCACTTAAATTTGAGTCTTTCTCTTTTAAGAATTTTTTGGCGCGCGCGTACTCATTAATAGTACGAGTTACCGCATTCTTGAAGCCTTCAAGATGCGTGCCGCCTTCATGGGTATTAATGTTATTTGCGAAAGCTAATACTGAATTTGTTGAGTAGCTTTCGTTCCACTGCATAGCAATTTCTACGCTACCATTGTCATTTTCAGCTTCAAAATAGATCGGCTTATTAAGTGTCTCTTTTCCTTGGTTGAGGTATTGAACAAAGTCAACAATGCCGCCCTTATACATAAAGGATTCAGTGCGAGGATTACCCTCTGCATCAGTTACACGTTCATCATGCAAGGTGATGCGAAGACCTTTATTCAGGAATGCCATTTCGCGGAAACGATTTGCTAGAGTATCAAAATCGTAAATCGTTGACTCAGTAAAGATGGTCGGATCCGGCCAGAAAGACACGGTTGTACCAGTATGTTTTGCCTTACCAACTTCGTGCAGCTTTTCAGATGTCTTGCCATATTCGAAAGCAATCTCGTATTCTTTACCATCACGGCGAACATCCACGACAACCTTTGATGAAAGTGCGTTTACAACAGAAACACCTACACCATGAAGACCACCGGAAACTTTGTAGCCTTCGCCACCGAACTTACCACCGGCATGCAGGATAGTAAGTACAACCTCAACGGTTGGGATTTTTTCTTTCGGATGCTTATCGATCGGAATACCGCGACCATTATCTACGACGGTAATTGAATTATCACGGCGGATCCATACATCAATGGTATCACAATAACCTGCTAATGCTTCGTCAACCGCATTGTCTACAACCTCATACACCAGGTGATGAAGACCGCGCGGACCGGTTGAACCAATATACATGCCAGGTCGTTTGCGTACTGCTTCAAGTCCTTCAAGGACTTGAATATCTGCACCACTGTATTCGTGCTCAGATGATTTAGCCACACTTACTCCTTCGTCTCGAGCTGCTTTTGAGTGCTTCTATTCCATGAAATCCAAAATTGGCACATTACTACTTATATACCCCTACGAGAACACGCTTATAAGTAAGTAAGAATTACGAGTTTGAAATAGAACGTTTTATGTTGAGCGAAAAGTATATCATATGGCTTTACAGAAGTATACTTTTCTACGCGAATTAAGACGTCTCTAACGGCCTGTATGGCTCTTAAACGGTTTTATTTCAAATTTTTTCCAAAATCTGCATTACAAGGCGTTAGATTCCATCTCATTATCACTATTTGTATGCGGAAGATGTACAACTTGTGCAGACGCAAGCGTCTCGTTATTAAAGTACGACATATGCGCCGTTGTTATACAAGTTTGAACATCCTCACTTACCAACTGTAAGAGCGATTCCCTGCGTTGCTCATCTAATTCACTCATAACGTCATCAAGTAAAAAGAGAGGGCTTTGATCCAGCGTTTCTTCTATTAGTTTAACTTCCGCAAGCTTCATCGCTAAAACGAGACTACGTTGTTGTCCTTGACTTCCGAATATACTCACCGGGTTATCGTTGAGATAAAACTCAATCTTGTCAGCATGAGGACCGACGACTGCATACCCACGTTGGCGTTCTTGCGCTCGATAATACTGCAGCGCTTGGATGAGTTTTTTACGCGCATCTGATTTTTGTATCTCTAAAAGTTCGCCAATTCTTTCGCCATTTTTATCCCATGACGGAATATAGCTCGCCGAAAAGACTTCTTTATTCCGTGAAACTTCCTGATACATCTCATGCGTTTTTGATACCAATTTCTGAAATAAGGTCGATCGATACCACATTAATTGAGAACCACAGGTAACCACCAAGTCATCAAGGCTATCCAAAAGCGCATCAGAAGCGTGTTCTTTCAGTAGGGTATTTTTATGGCGAATCACCTTTTCGTAGTCTTTGAGAATCTGATAGTAATTCGGTGTCAGCTGAACGCCAAGTTCATCAATCATGCGACGACGAACCGAAGAAGAACCCTTCATAAGACCAAGATCATCAGGAGTAAAAACAACTGAAGGCAAAATACCTTTCAGTTCGACAATTTTCTTGACCTTTCCATTTAAGAGATGCTTCTTCGTATGCTCAGCTAAGTGAAGCTCAAAATCAAGACGCCGCTGCTCATCGCGAACCTCTGCTTGCAAGTGCGCCGTTTCTTCACCTTGTAATATAAGATGCTCAATTTTTGGATGGCGAAACGAAGTCTGCGCCGTCAACAGCTGCATACCTTCAATGATATTGGTTTTACCAACAGCATTAGGACCCACAAAAATCGTCAGGTTACCAATATCAGAAAGCTCAAACTTCTGATAATTGCGAAAGTTCTGAAATTCTAAGCGCTTAAGTGCGAGTTTCACGTGAAACCTAATACGTTACGCGTCTAAGGTAACCGGCATAACCAGATATAAGTAATCTTCGCCAAGATCCGCCTTTAAAATACCTGGTTTATTAGGAGCTTGCATTTCGAAGATCACTTTGTCGGTCACAATAGAGGTAAGGCCATCCACGATGTAGGTATAGTTAAACCCAATCACATTGTCTTCACCTAATACGGTTGCCGGAAGCATTTCTTGAGCTGAACCCACATCTTGGGCAACCGTTGAAAGCTGCAGCGTCTGCGAATCAACATTGATGTCAAATTTAACGCGTGAGTTATTCGGGCTCAAAAGCGAAATACGTTTCACTGCTGCAAGTAACATATCAGTTGGAATCTCAACGCGAGTAGCATATGACGTAGGAAGCAACTGTTGATAGTTAGGGTAGTTACCTTCAATGCGGCGGTTAATAAACACCGTATCCTGATACTTCATCACAATTTGGTTTTCTGCAAGTGCAATAGAGATAGGTTCTTCGCTGCGCGGAAGCGACGCAATTTCTTGTAAGAAAGACCCAAGAATTACCGCTTGGAAATCCGTAGCTTCGGTTTGCTCTACCTCTGCATCAGTTACCGCAACACGATACGAGTCAGTTGCAACCAGTCGAAGCTGATTTTCTTTGAGTGTAATCAAAACACCCTGCAATACGCCGCGGCTTTCGTCTTTTGAAACAATGCGCGCCACACGCTTAACCATTGAAGCAAACGTGTCGAAAGGAACCGAAATTTCTTGTTGAATATCAACATGCGGGAATCCCGGAAAGTCTTCAGCAGAAAGCGTCTTAATTGAAAACGACGAGGTGTCGCAGGTGATAACCGCAGCTTCATCGTTGATGTCAACATGGATTGCTGCATCGGGCATGCTTTTAACGATGTCTGAGAAAAGCTTACCAGGTAGTACCGTTTTCCCCGGTTCCTCAATAAGGGCGGAGGTGTGATATTGGATAGAAAGCTCTAAGTCTGTGGCCTGGAGTAAAAGAGCATCTTCCTGGGTTTCAATATAAACACCCGAAAGAATAGGAAGCGTTGAACGAGTGGAAGTACCCTTCATGACTACAGCTAATGCATTCTGGAGTTCAGTTTTGTTGATACTGAATTTCATAAAGATCCTCACGTCCCTTGAGCGGCTAGTTTTTCGTAGGTTGTAAGTATCGCACACCTTGATGAGATTTAAATATCTCGATCAAGCGGGTGTACTTTAATTTTTCTTTCTTATCTTATCTTTATAACTTTGTTTTACTCATAATCTTAATAAGGGATGTTAGTTTGTGGATAACTCCTTATTTCCTCATATAAGAGACACCGTGCGCACCTTCATAACTCTGAGGTTAGGTTGTGGCGGTTTGTCTAAATTTTATTGGTGAAATTATCATTACGAAAAAATCCGTTGTTTTCCTCAAACTTCCCGCATGGTTTGTTCGAAGTTATCAACATTGCAATTTGCACAATTTCTTCAATTATCCTTCGCGAATCATTTTTGACAGTACGTCAATTTCTTCGCTCACTTCCCTATCACTAATCATGAGTTTCTCGATTTTTTGAACCGAGGTGATAACGGTTGAGTGGTGACGGTTAAATTGCTTTCCAATATCTTGAAACGTCAGATCAGTAAATTGCTTAATCAGGAAGAATGCAACTTGCCTTGCAAACGCAACATTGTGTGTGCGATTGGATGACTTTAAGTCTTTGTCGCTTACTTTATAGAATGCTTTAACCTGGTCAATGATGTCATCAGATGTAAAACGCCTAAATGATCCACCTGAGAAATGGTTCTCTAACTCGCGGCGAACATCGGAAATTGTCATATCGGTTAAATGCTCGATCTTGATTTTGGAAATAATTTTGAGAACCGCACTCTTAAGTTCGCGAATATTCGGTCCTGAGTTCTCGGCGATATAGAGCTGCACGTCATCAGGTATTTCGACCGTATCATAAGGGTTTGTCTGGTTATAGTCTTTAATGTAGAGCTTAATAATTCCGAGCTTTGTTTCCAACTCAGGTGGTTGAATGTCGAAGGTGCCACCCTGGTTGAAACGGGAATAATAGCGCTCATCAATGTCGATGTTATGGGGGGCACGGTCAGCTGATAAAACAACCTGCTTGCCCTTATGGATTAAGGTGTTAAAGATCTGAAACACGATATCAAGGGTTTGTTTTTTACCTTGCAACTGTTGCACGTCATCAATAAAGAGGACATCTGCATCTTCGTATAAATCTTTAAAGTTCTTATAGCTGGACTTATCTTTATCGTATGCAAGCGCTGATTCGGTGTAGTTGTTTACTAATTCATCTGCGTTAACGTAGATTGTATTCAACTCAGGACGGGTTTCTTCGATATAGTTGCGCATTGCACATAGCAAGTGTGTTTTACCCAGGCCACTTCGCCCATAAATAAAGAGTGGGTTATAGGCTTGTCTGCCTGGTTGTTCGGCTACCGTAACTGCCATAGTGTAAGGAATCCTATTTGAGTCACCGATAACAAAGTTTTCGAACGTATAACTGGAAAGCGTGTTGTTTTGCGGAAGTGGCGACTTTTGTTGAGGTGTTTGAGGTACCTCTTCGGTGTAAAAATCGGGATTCAGTAATAAATCTTCAGTCTCAGGAAAGCCTTGAGTCCGAGGTTGTGTCTGTGATGGTGGTTGCGGTGCTGTAACAGCTGGAGTTGGAGTTACAGGAGCGGTAGGTGCTGGTGCAGTTTCTGTCGTTGGTAATACATTTGATGATGAAAGTGGATCAACTTCCAGCATAACGGTAAAAGGAACTGAGAACTGTTCTTCTAAAGCGCGTTTGATATGAGGTAGAAAATCGCGTTCGATGAAGAATTTAATAAAGTCATTATCAGCAGAAAGCATTAAAAAGCCTTCGCTCATTGCTTGAGGGTGAATGCGTGAAAAGAATGCATCAACTTGCGAAGGATCTACTCCGTCGTAGGTCTTAATTTGCTCACAAACACTATTCCATGACTGCGTTAATGTATTACTATCCATTGCGCTACCTGTTCTCAGTTGGTAAATATCTCAACTCTTGTAAAACTATAACAACGTTTTCGCTACCGTGGCTCCAAATTCAGTGAGAGCTCTGAGGCCTTTTCGTGGTGAATCTACGGTAATAACCATGCCATTCTTTTCTAATTTCGTTAACTTTGAATGGACAGTTGCTTGAGGAATATTAGTAAGACGCGTGAGATCCGTTACCCCAAGGTAGTTTTGCTGGAGTAACTCAATAAGAATCTGGCGCTCTTTTTCGTCAAGCTTAGGCACTTGTATATAGGTAGCTTGTTGTTGCGGTGGATATTGTGTCTGCTGGGGATAAACCGGCACTACGTGTGGAGCCATTTGCGGTTGTTGTAGTGTTTGTTGTGGAACCATTGGTTGTCCTACCCCGTATTGTATAGGTTGCTGTAGAGGTGTTTGCTGTACAGCAACTGGGGCGTACGCCTGTATTGGTTCTGGTTGTAAAACCGGTTGCATCTGTTGTACTGGTTGTTGGGTTGGCTGTTGTGGTGTTTGATAAAGCGGTTGTACGCTTTCGTGGTCTTCATTCTTATTGAGACTAATTGTGATAACTGAACCAGATCCAAGATTATCTTCGATAGTGATATAACCACGTGACACTTCCAGGTATTCAGCAACAATAGGAAGACCTGATCCAACACCTCTAATATAAGACTTCATTTCCTTAGTGGCGGTAGTAAACGCCGGGCGAAGTGCCTTTTCTTTTTGCTCGATACCTGGACCTTGATCAGTGAATTGAATTGTATTGCCATGATCAAGGATGGTTACGGTCGGTTCATTAAATTGAGCATGAATAAAGTTCTCGCTCACTTCTCTAATAATGGTGTAAGGGATCGTTCCACCAATTTCATGAGAAAGATTATAGATAGTTGAAGCGAGTGTCTCTAGAAATGCTGCTGTTTCATCCGGTTGGATCTCGGTCATCCGTGGTGCACTGAGTAGATCATCGTAAAGTGCAATGCGTGCGACGGAATCCACAAAGGCATAGTCAGGAGGCGTTGTTAGAGTGTTGTTGTCTGTATTCATCGTTTGATCTGCGTTTTCACTCATATTCGGTATAGTTGTTCCAGGCATTGAATCTATATTCAATAAATTCTGAAAGAATTATTCGTCATTGTATCGGTATTCAGGGATTATTTCTATTATTGGAATAGATATTCCGGTGGAATATGCGAATAATTCAGTAAATCTGAAATATATAATAGCGAAATCAACAGGTGAAACAAAAAGTTACTAACAATTTATTCAAACTTTGTGGAAAACTCCCCGAATTGAATGAATAACAAGGATTCGGAATGTGGAAAACCACAAAGCTTTGTTATTAAAATGATGAGCAGATACCTTAAATAGTGTTTCTTTGGGTGCAATTACTAGTAATTCTCATTTGACGTGGGGTTCTGTAGTTTGTAAAAAATTTCCAGCACTCCTCACTATGGCGTTTGTTCTAAAATCCCAGATCAGAAGCAAAAATACAATCGAGCGAACTTACTTGACCTGGTAAAACGCGGCTTAAGTTGACCTCAAAAAAATACTTGACTTACACCTCTTGCAAGGGTTTTCCACAATATTCCTCGAATGATTGTACAGTTTTCAACATTTCCAACAAACACCGTGGAATCGCGACCAGAAAATATCGAACAAAAGTAATTCGTGTGTCTCTTATATCTATCCTTTGGATCTCCTCTATTGCGCGGTAAAAATATTTTTCACTAAAAGCCAAGGTAATTATTGACTTTTTGAGTGAGATAGCTATACTTCTTAAGTTGCTATGTAAAAACGAAAGGGACTAACATGAAGCGCACTTACCAACCGAACACTCGTAAACGCGCCAAATGCCATGGTTTCCGCGCTCGTATGGCTACGAAAGGCGGACGTAAGGTATTGGCCGCGCGCCGCGCAAAAGGCCGTAAGCGTCTTTGCGTCTAAGGTGAGATTTGATTGGAAACAATCAAATCGAAAGAAGAGATTGCTAATCTCTTCTCTTCAGGCAAGCGTTTAAGAACACCATACTTAACATTAATAGTGTTGCCAACAAAAGAGCACGACCTCAATGGTCGTGTTGCTTTTGTTGCGGGTAAAAAATACGGTAACGCTGTTTGGAGGAATAGAGCAAAGAGACGCATGCGTGCAATTTGTCAGGAGCTTTCTGGTCCCTGGAGCGCTTATAACGTGGTATTTCTTGCAAAATCAAATATTTGTGAGGTTACTTATAGTAAAGTGCTTACTGCATGCGATCGTGCACTTTATGACGCTGGAATTTCGAAGGATAGATTATATGAGGGAGAAGTTTCAAAAACTACTAACTGATATAGCTATTTTTCTGATTAAGTTTTACCAAAGCGCTATTTCGCCTTTATTTCCTGCCTGCTGTAGATTCACTCCTACTTGTTCAGAGTATGGGATGATAGCTTTTCGTCGGTACGGATTTAAAAAGGGATTCGTTTTAACTGCTAAGCGCATATTAAAGTGTCGCCCTGGTGGTCCGCATGGATATGATCCTGTTCCTTAGGTAAAACCTTTGGACTTGTGTTGCTTATAGAAGGGATATCAGGAAATGTGGGAGTATTTTAAGGACTTGATTTTTAACATAATCGAGTTTTTCTATAACGTCTGCGGTGACTGGGGTCTCGCCATTATCATTGTTACCGTTATTTTCCGTGTACTTATTTCCCCGCTGATGCATAAGCAGACGAAATCGTCTTATCAAATGCAGAAAGTGCAACCTCTGATCCAAGAGATTCAGCGTAAGTATTCTAATGATCCTACGCGTATGCAGCAGGAGATGCAAAAGCTGTATGCTGAGGTTAAGTTTAACCCGCTTGCAGGTTGTTTGCCGATGTTGTTGCAAATGCCTATCTTTATTGCGTTGTTCCAAGTTTTGCGTGAGATGGCAACTCGTGTTGAGAATAGCTCTTATGCGTTCTACAACATCGTTCCTAACTTGGTTATGTCTCCTTCCGAAGCGTTCGGGTATGGATTTGGAACATTTGTTCCGTATTTAGTTCTCATGCTGGTATTCGCTGGTGCAACCTTCTTGCCTATGATCCTGATGCAGCGTGGCCAGAAAGATAACCCGCAACGTAACCAGACACTTATTATGTCCGGCGTTATGTCGCTTTTCATGCTGTGGATTAGTTGGGGATCTCCTGCGGGTGTATTGTTGTTCTGGGGTACCTCGTCACTTCTCGCAATTGCGCAGCAACAAATCTCTTTGCGTCTCATGAAGCGTCGCGATGCTGAGAAAGAAGAGATTATTGAAGTTAAGCCGATTGAGGTTGATGTAACGAGGAAGAATAAAAAGCCTCGTCCTAAGAAAAAGAGTAATTCGAAACGATAGACTTTCAGCAAGGATATAGGTATCTATATCCTTGTTTTGTTTTTGGTGAAGTTCACAGCTTAAAGTAAGCTGATTGGCAATAGTAAGGAGTATAAAATGGCAGATGAACTGGAATCTCAAGAAGAAATTATTGAGATCGAAGAAGTTGAAGAGGACGACGGTGTAGAAGACTCTTTGACTGATGAAGATATTGATAATATCGCTGATACAGCTATTAATGTTCTCCAGGACATCCTTAAGTACTTTGATGTAGGCGAAGTTACTATTGATGAGTATGAAGGTGACGAGGGTGAATTAATCCTCGATATCACTGGTGATGATCTTGCTGTTCTTATTGGTCGACATGGTAAAACGCTTGATGCTTTACAATTCCTTGTTTCGGCAATTACCGTTCGCACGATTGGTTTCCGTTATCCGGTTGTGATTGATGTCGAAGGATATAAAGGACGTCAACGTGAGAAGTTGGAGTCAATTGCTCACTCAACCGCAAATCGTGCGGTAAGCCAGAATCGTAGTATTAAGATGCGTCCTATGACTCCTTATGAGCGCAGGATTATTCATATTACACTCCGTGATGATGAGCGCGTTGAAACCGCTTCAGAGGGTGAAGGCAGTGCACGACACGTTGTGGTAATGCCTGTTTAGTTTATTTCTTTATAGTATTTATAGAATGTCTGGATGGTTGATGAAAACTATCCAGACATTTTTTTATGATAAGGAAAATATAATTCTACTAAAGGTATGGGATATGGATTCGACTACGCAGTCAGTGTTAGAGAAACACCTTGAGCTGGTATTAGAGGCAAATAAGATTACTAACTTAACTCGCATTGATTCATTTGATGAAGGCAAGAAATTTCATATTGAGGATTCACTAACTGGCTTAGAGGAGCTTAATAAAGCGCCGGAAGGGCGCTATGCTGATATTGGTTGTGGTGCCGGCTATCCAGGTATACCGCTTGCGGTCACCAGTGGAAGAGAGACACTTCTTGTTGATTCAGTTGGAAAGAAGACCGCAGTTTTAGATACTATTATTAAAGAGTTAGATTTATCTTCAGTTTCGACGTATCATGGACGAATTGAAGATCTCGCAAAAGAGCAACCTCAGAGCTTCGCTGTTATTACTGCACGAGCCTTGTCTCAATTATCTATTTTGATGGAATTCGCATCTCCCCTTCTTATTAAAGGTGGATACCTGATTTGTTATAAAAGCAACTTAGAAGATGAAGAATTTACTAAAGCACTTAGTTTAGAGAAAACACTTGGCATGAAACTTGTTTCAAGACGTGATTTCGAGCTCTATGACAAACATCGTTGCATAGTGGTATTTGAAAAAGTTTCAAAACCAACAATCAAGTTGCCTCGTAAAACAGGATTCGCTCAAAAGAAACCACTCTAAGTATTGCTTTATCGCTTTCTTTTGCCGACAAACAAATATTGTTTTCAATGTTTCACGTGAAACATTGAAAACAGGGTATACTGTCCAATCAATAAGAAAGGGGGTCCTTGTGGGATTCTTTGATGGCTTAAAACGCGACAAAAAAGACAACGAGTTTACAACTCAACCATCACAACAGGCGTCAGCAAGTGAACCTGAAGTTGAACACGAAGTGGATGCAGAAGAGTATATTGAGGTTATAGAACGACCAGCCGTTCAACCTCCTGTTCAAGAGATTCCTGTAACCCCTTTAAAAACTTATAAAGATAAAGCGCCCGTTAAACATGTAATTGGGCAGACAAAGATTCTCGCAATCATCAACCAAAAAGGCGGAGTTGGTAAATCAACTACTGCGGTGAATTTGGCTGCTGCTTTGGGTTCACTTGGAAAGCAAGTCTTATTGGTTGATCTAGACCCGCAAGGTAATTCCTCAAGTGGTCTCGGTGTAATGAAGAGTCAGATTCAGAACTGTATTTATGACGTTCTCTTAAATGACGTGCCGATTGAGGAAGTAATTATTCCTGATATTTGCGAAGGTGTAGATATTGTTCCGGCAACTATTAATTTAGCAGGTGCAGAAGTAGAGCTTGTGACTGAGATGGCGCGTGAAAACCGCTTAAAGGACGCAACAGGATCACTTCGCGGTAAATATGATTACATCTTAATTGACTGCCCGCCTGCGCTCGGCTTGCTGACTATTAATGCTTTAGTGGCGTCTGATAAGTTGATTATCCCTATTCAATGCGAGTTTTATGCATTGGAAGGCGTGACAAAACTTCTTGATTCAATGAAACGTGTCAAATCTCGCTTAAATCCGACGTTGGATATCTATGGTGTTTTGCTCACCATGTATGATGGTCGAACTACTTTATCCCGTCAGGTAGTTGAAGAAGTACGTAATTACTTTGGTAAATCAGTATTTAAGACACTGATTCCTCGTACCGTAAAACTATCAGAAGCACCAAGTTATGGACAAGCGATTATTACTTATGATCCTACCGGTAAAGGTGCTACAGCTTATTTAGATCTCGCAAAGGAAGTGATACAACGTGGCTAATAATGTCAAAAAAGGCCTTGGCCGTGGTTTAAATTCTCTTTTAAGTGGATCTATGGAGGAAGCAACACCTATGGAGACCACTCCTCACCGGGTGCGTGTTGAGGTAGAAGAAAGTTCAACGATAATCGATCCTCTTGCTGCTGAAGAAGGTATTGTTGTTGAGCGCGAGGTTGAGAAGCAACCAGTATCGGTTACTGATAACAAGGCTCAAAAGGTAGCTAAAGCTGAAAAGGCGCCTTCTGAGGAGAAAAAGAATACTGACGAAGTTGATATTAAGCTCGTAGAACCGAATCCTGACCAGCCACGAACGAATTTCGATAAAGAAGAATTAGAAGAATTAGCATCTTCAATTAAAAAGGATGGCTTACTACAGCCAATCCTGGTTCGTCCGCTTCCTGACAACCGATATCAGATTATTGCCGGTGAACGTCGTTGGCAGGCTTCTCAATTAGCCGGTTTAAAGAAAGTTCCCATCCGAATTAAAGATGCAAACGATGATGAAGCGTTAGAGCTGGCACTTATTGAGAATATCCAGCGTTCAGACCTGAATCCTATTGAAGAAGCATATGGGTACCGAAGGATGATGGAACGTCGTCGAATGACTCAAGCCGAAGTAGCTCAAGCTGTTTCAAAAGGCCGTTCGACAGTTGCTAATGCATTGCGTCTCCTAGAATTACCCGAGGATGCTCAGCAATTACTCTTTGAAGACAAGATAACCGCAGGTCACGCGCGAGCAATCCTTTCAATTCCAACTAAAGAAGGACGTCAAAAGCTTACTGATAAACTTGTCCAGGAGAAGCTATCTGTACGTGAAGCAGAAGCTATTGCACGTTTATTGGCAGGAAAACAAAACACTTCTTCTACGCCGCGTGAGCCAATGCCTAAGACGTTTAAGACAGTGGCTCGCAATTTACGTGAGACTTTGCAGACTAATGTGCGTGTTAAGTCTGTAAAAGGTAAGAATAAGATTGAAATTGAGTTTAAAGACGAAGAGGACTTACAGCGCCTCTTCCAGCAGATAACTCATAATGAAGAATAATCTGAATGTTTCACGTGAAACAATAAATAATAAAGGGGCTTCAAGCCCCTTTATTATTTATTGAGTAAAGGTATTTTTAAGCTGGCCACAAGCGGCAGCAATATCACTGCCTTTTGAATTACGCAGCGTTGTTTCGATATGGTGAGATTCAAGCGTATCTATCCAGTGTTTTCCCGTTTCTGTTGTGCTTGGAAGATACTCGGAATCTGGAATTTCATTTAAAGGTATGAGATTGACATGACAAAGAAGTCCAGAGCAGAAAGCTATGAGTGCCTTTAGATGTTCGTTAGTGTCGTTTACACCTCGCATCATGGCATATTCCAGAGTCACACGCCTCCCTGTAGCCTCAACATACGCCACGAGGGAGTCTTTAAGCTCCTCAAGATTATATTGAGATACTTTCGGCATAAGCGAATCCCTAGTGCTTTGAATAGCAGAATGAAGCGAGACTGCTAGTGTGAACTGCTCTTTAACGTTTGAGAATTCATGAATCTTAGGGATGATACCGCAGGTTGAAAGTGTGATATGTCGTGCACCTATACCAATAACCTTCGGATCATTGATAATTTCTAAGGCTTTAAGGGTATTATCGTAGTTCAAGAAGGGTTCGCCTTGACCCATGCCAACAATGTTCGTTACTCGTTTCTGAAAGTCATCTTGGACGAGAAGTATTTGATCACATATTTCACCAGGCAAAAGATTGCGGGTAAAACCTTCTTTACCGGTTGCACAGAATGCGCATTGCATAGGACATCCAACCTGTGTAGAGAAACAAACGGTTAAACGTTGTCCATTTTGCGAGGGTATACCAACAGTCTCAACAAGATATCCGTCTTCAAGCTGAATGAGATACTTTCTCGTCCCATCTTTGGATTTCTGAGTATCAATAATCGTACTATTCGAAAGGCTATAGTCGTTTGCAAGAGTATCACGTAGAGCTTTTGGAAGATTCGTCATCTCGTCAAAAGTTGAAACATGGTGTAGATATAACCATTCATATAACTGTTTTGCACGGAATTTCGGTACGTTGTATTGAGAGAGAAGGTTAATCAACTCGTTATATGAGTAAGATTTAAGAGATTTTTTTGTAAACGTATTCATAGTTTGATTATACCTGATTATAAAACCTTTTATCTACCTGGTCTTATGTTGTTAAATGATTATATTGTTTCACGTGAAACATGTTTATTTGAGATATGAGCTGCCTTATAATGAATGAACTTATTTCAAATCCGACTGTGCAATAACAGTCTAGGAGGTTAACTAGGAATGAAAATTAACCCTTCGCAAACTCGTGTAGCTCTTCTTGCTGGTGGTCGAAGCGGAGAGCGACAGATTTCATTGATGTCGGGAAGAGGTGCGAAAGAAGCACTTGTAGAAGCTGGATTTATAGTCACAGAACTCGATCCTGCGAATAAAGATGATCTAAAAAAACTCATTGATGAAGATTTTGACATTGCTTTCTTGTGCTTACATGGCAAATACGGCGAAGATGGTGCTATGCAGGGATTCTTAGAGGTTGTAGGACTCCCCTACATTGGGTCAAATGTGTGGTCAAGCGCATTAGCGATGGATAAAGCCAAAGCAAAAGTCTTTTATTCACATAATGGTATAAATACGCCGGTATCTATTACGCTTACCACAAGCGAAGATGTTGATCTTGATAAGATTATTGCTCTGGTGGGTGACACGTGCGTAGTGAAACCAAGTAAAGAAGGCAGTACACTTGGTGTATTTATTGTTTCAGGAAAAGAGGAGCTTCAAAAGGCAATTGAGGAAGCTCTTACCTTTGACGACCAGGTTCTTGTAGAAACCTATGTGCAAGGTAAAGAATTAACGGTTGCAGTAGTTGGTAACGATGATGCACGTGCATTGCCGATTATTGAAATTATTCCAACGGGAGATTTTTATGACTTTGACTCCAAATATAAGCCTGGCGGCTCACGACACGTATGTCCTGCGGAGTTAAACGACGACTTAACTGAGATGATACAAGAACATGCAGTTAAAGCTCATCACGCTCTGGGCTGTAAAGGAGTATCGCGAACGGACTTTATTCTGGACGGCTCAGGAAAACCTTGGGCGTTAGAGACGAATACCTTACCTGGAATGACAGCAACTTCGCTCTTGCCGGATGCTGCTCGTGCTTCAGGTCAGTCATTCTCAGAACTTTGTACTGAGTTGATAGAACTGGCGCTAGAATCATAAGCCAGATATTGAAGAAATAGGAAAGGGGCGTTAATCGCCCCTTTTTGTCACCGAATAACGTAACGTTAAAAACCAATACATGACTTTCCAAATATCACTACAAGTGCAACGAGCGCTAACAGAAACGCCCAGCTGATGATATAACAGCCTTTATTCCCTTTGCGACCTTGTTCAATCATCTTCTCGGAAAGCTTAAGATGAGACTTCATGATAACAGTGCCGGGTTTCTTGGCTGGAAGCGGAATAGTTTTTTGAGGCTGCCACGTACCATCAGATTCAATGATCTGCTGAATACCTTGCTTACCAAAATCAAGATTTGGCCTGATTCCTTCGCCAATACGCTGTGCAGTCTTTGCTAAGAACTTCTGCATTGGATCATTAATACTATGAGACCAAGCAACAATAGCGCATTCGCCCCAATAAAATCCAGGTTGCGGGCTTTCAGTGAAAGCAACGAAGGAAAGAATAGCCTTAACCTCCCAGTTTTTAGCAGTCAGAAGGGATAACTGTCGAGACTTCTCCTGGTCAAAAAAGCCAACCTCTTGACCAAAGCGGTTAAGGAGCCAGGCGGTTGTAGTATTGTCTTCCTTTTTGAAGACAATATCGTAAATATCTCCAACCAGATTATCTGCACCAAGTAAAAGACCAGCATCTTTCTTAGAGGCAGTTTCGAACTGATAGTACGTTCCAAAGAATTGATCTTGAGCCATATAACCCCCAAACATGTTTTAAAACTACTATAACGTAGCAAATTGAAGTTATGCAGGTTTAAGCGTGCGAATCGTGAGATAATTCGAGGACTGCACAATTTGATTGAAGAGGATTAACGTATCAAGTTATGGATATGGGATCAGCAAAACTATCAACATACATCTTAGATGGAACGCCAGAAGACGTGATTGCTCGGTACGAGCGCTTGGCTGATATTGCAAAGCACGCAAAATTTGGTGAATTGGATCAAAATATCGTAGTTCTCGATACTGAAACTACTGGTTTTTCCTTCCACCATGATGAGTTAACGCAAATTGCAGCTGCCCGGATGGAGAATGGCGAAATCACTGGGTGGTTTAATACGTTTGTTAACCCAGGTAAACCCATTCCTGACGATGTGCAGTATCTTACAAACATTCATGATGACGACGTGGCTGACGCCCCTACACCAGAAGAAGCGTTGGCTCAGTTGGTCGAATTTGTTGGCGACGCAAAAGTAATTGCGCACAATGCCGAATTCGATAGAACATTTACTACGAAGCATCCAAGTGGATATCCCCTGCTGACGAATCAATGGATTGATTCGCTAGATTTGACTCGCATTGCACTTCCTCGAATGAAGTCTCATCGGCTTATTGACCTGGTAAAAGCGTTTGGGGCGCCAGTATCAACGCATCGGGCAGACGATGACGTCGCTGCTACGTGTGCAATCTACAGGATTCTATTAGCTGCTATTGCGAGTATGCCGAGCGCGTTAGTTTGTGAGATTGCTGACCTCGCAACGCCGGATCAGTGGTCAACGCAAATTGTCTTTGAGTATTTCGCCAACCAGTACAAAGAGCAGCATCAGCTGCAACTGGCAGAGCGAGAGAGTTCAAACAATAAGGATGCGCTGGACTCAGGGAGCACTGAGAGTGCACCGACGTTTACTGATGTTAATTACTCGCTCAGAACGATGCGAAAAGCGCGAGTTACGAATGTAATTGGTAAGCCGAAGTTAGATGCCGACGATATTGCTGCAGATCCAGAGCGAAAACTCGTATTTCCGGAGCCTGCAGATATTGAGGCAGCTTTTTCGCAAGCTGGTCTTGTTGGGTGTTTATACGATGATTTTGAGCCGCGTGCAGAGCAATTAGAGATGGCGCAAGCTGTACGCAATGCTTTTGCGACGTCAGAAAACCTCATGGTTGAAGCGGGTACAGGGGTTGGCAAGTCTATGGCCTACCTGGTACCTTCGGTGTTGACCTCGCTTGATAATAATATAGGAGTTGGTGTTGCAACCAAGACGAACGCGTTGCTTGACCAGCTGGTTTATCATGAACTTCCGGCGCTTCGCCAAGCGCTAGCAGAACAAAATCCTGCGTTTGGGAAGCTGGAATTTGTTTCACTGAAGGGATTTTCGCACTATCCGTGTTTGCGAAAGATTGACCGGATTGGACGAGACGGCATCGGAACACGTGAGGTGGCCGGCAAAGAGATTTCGCAAGCACCTGCGTATGCAGCCCTGCTGTCTTATATTGAGCAATCTGACTACGACGATTTAGATAGCCTCAAGATTGACTACCGAACACTGCCACGCTGGTCAATTACTACGACCAGTAGGGAATGTTTGCGCCGGAAATGCCCCTTTTATGGTAATACGTGCTTTGTGTATGGCTCGCGTAGGAAGGCCGAGGCGGCGAACATTGTCGTCACTAATCACAGTCTATTCTTCTGTGATCAGGCCGCTGATGGTGGTTTGCTGCCGCCGCTTCGTTATTGGGTGCTGGATGAGGCTCACGGTGCTGAGAATGAAGCGCGCCGAGCTTTCTCAGTTGAACTTAATGCCGAAGAAATCAGTCGACTGGTAAGCCAGATTGGCGAAACCGACTCCACGCGAAATCTGTACAATCGCGCTGAACGTAAGGTTGAGCAGAAACTCATGGGGGAGAGCTGCACGCTCTTCTACGGGTTAACGAATAAGGCGAAGTTGGCGTCGGCAGAGTATTCGCTGGTGGCGAAGGAATTCTGCGCACATATTAAGGATCTGCTCTTTTTCGACGCAAATAAGCGCAATAAGTCATACGACATAGTTGAGCTTTGGATTAACACTGAGATTCGCTCGTCGGATACGTTCCAGGCACTGGTTGAGTTGGGCTCTCAGCTTGAAAACCACGCTGAAAAGGTTATTACGGCGTGTCAGGACTTGGTTGGTTTCTTGGAGGATATTGAGGGCGCAGCTGAGGTTCAACGTGAAATTGCGCTGGTGGCAATGGAGCTGAAAGACCAGATCGGCGCAATAAACGTCATTCTCACTAATCCGTTGGATACCTACGCATATGCCGCAAAGCTCAACAAGAAGAAGGATCGCCAGAGTGACGTTTTAGAGGCGCTCTTACTTAATGTTGGCGAAAAACTCAACGAGAAGCTCTTTGCGCATACGCATTCAGTGGTGCTAGCTTCAGCAACTTTGACAGTGAACAAAAGCTTCAAGTCATTCGAAGAAGCGCTTGGGTTAAATGGTGGCGAATTCTCCTCTGCTTCAAGCTGTTTAGTGGATTCTAGCTACGATTTTGATAACCAGATGACGGTGTACGTGGTGCAAGATATGCCTGAGCCAAATGCCCCGCAGTATTTGGCGGCGCTGCAAGAGCTCTTAGTGGGCGTTCACCTGGCACAAAAAGGCTCTATGCTAACGCTGTTCACCAACAGAAAAGAGATGGAATCGTGTTTTGATGTAGCGCAACCCCAGCTAAAAGCTGAAGGGCTTCGCCTGGTCTGCCAAAAGTGGGGCGTGTCAGTCAAAGGTCTTCGCGATGACTTCATTAAAGACGAGCACCTGTCGCTTTTCGCGCTTAAAAGTTTCTGGGAGGGCTTTGACGCCCCTGGTTCCACGCTCAAAGGCGTGGTGATTCCGAAGCTGCCCTTCGCCAAACCGAGTGATCCGCTCTCATGCGAGCGCGCCGCGCGTGATGACCAGGCCTGGCGCCATTTCGTGCTGCCGGCAGCGGTGTTGGAAACAAAGCAAGCAGCTGGTCGCCTAATTCGCAAATCAACCGATACCGGCATTCTTATTCTTGCTGATAATCGCCTGGTGACGAAGGGGTATGGCAAGACGTTTTTGAACTCGCTGCCTTCGCAAACGATTAAGATTATGCCTACTCAAGACATCATTGCTGAGATTGCTGCACACACAGCGAAAGGCGAAGCGTAAGCGATCTATGGCGAAGCGGCACGACAAGCTTAACCACGCTGCACATATTAAGCGGCGAACCGAGGGCACCTCAAACGAGCTCTCGTTCAGTGTGCTTGATGCGGCAAAGAATGCCCAGCTCAACGGCGGGGACGACGAACTGCCGCTGGTGGGCGAGGTCTCATTGTTCACGCTGTCGGGCAAAAAAAGCCGCAGGAAAGGCTTCTACAAGGGTCATTCCCCGAAATGGCAAGCGTACGCCAGGCGCCGGCGGAGATGGTGGAAGCGCCGCAGGTCGAGGTGCGGGCGTCAGCGCGACCGGAGGCAAATCCGCTCAAGGCGCAAAGGGTGTTAAAGCGTCCAAAGCCTCGAAGGCCGCTAAGCCCGCAAAACCAGCCAAACCGACGCTGTCATTTGATGAGGAAATTGCTCGTCGTAAGAAGCGCCGTCGTTTCCGCAGCTTGATGGCGGTTTTGGTGATCATAGTAATAAGCGTGGTGTTGCTGGCAAGCGGCACGGGGTATTTGTACCAAGCGCATCAAACTGAGCAAAGCTACGTGCAAACGCTGTCGGACGCAATTGATCTGCTTACGCAGACTGACGAAGTGATGCTTGATTTAGATGAGGAGTTGCAAGACCCCTTCGAATCAGTGAGCGAAGAGAAGCTGCAAAGCATTCGCCAAGCAACACAAGAGGTGTTGCCGACACTGGATCAGGCTGATGAGCTGGCGAAATCGGCTTCAGCAAACCTCGTAAACAGCGACGAGCAAGATGTGGCCGGTCAAACCGTGACGGCAATTTCTTCGCGAGAATCCATGATCTCGTACGGTTTGCAGATCTTGGAAGCGGCATACACCGCAAAGAGCGCATCACAGCAGATGATGGACGGGTGGTATGCAGTTGCCGAGGCCGACGAGGACGCACGCGCAGCGGCGGCGTTGGTTGAAGATCCCACACCGGAGAACATCCAAGCGTCTATGGAGCAGACGCAGGCAGCCATTGACGCACTCAATAACGCTTCCCAGTTGATATCACAAGCGCAACAAAACTATCCCGCGGTAAATCGGGATGCTTATATCAGCTATATTACAAAACGTGTCGAAGCTCTTGGCTATGCGCTGGCATCTGACCAGGCACTTCTGGATCGCAACAAAGAAGAGGCGCAGGCACAAAACGACGCCTACAACCAAGCAGATGCTGAGGCGGCTGAGCTTGCGCAAGGTCTCGACGAAGACCCGACGGCAGCTTATGAAGCGGCGTTTGACCAAGCGACGAAGCAGGATTTCGAAGCATTTGAGGCCGCGCGAACCCAAGCAGGGGCTTCAGATGCCGCAATTCGTGATTATTTGGGTAAACAGACCAAATAGCGTATACTTGAAGCGTGTATGTCAAAGTTGGATGTAACTACCTATGAAAGGCAAATAGTATGCCTGAAATACTTGATCATGTTGCATATTTATCACAAGAAATAGGCCCGCGCCCTGCGGGAACTGAAGAAGAACAGCAAGCTGCGCTCTATATTACTGACCAGATGCAGCAAGAAGCTGGCCTCTCCGCTGTTATGGAGGACTTCAAGGGCTCGCCCGATCTCAATTTGGCAAATCTCATCTGCTGCTTGTGCGCTATCGTCATCACCATCGCCGCGCTCATTGTGCCGGCTGTTGGGGTTGCAGCCATCGTCGTGACCGCCATTGCTGCGGTACTGTACGTTTTAGAGGCGCTGGACAAGCCAATTTTGTCGAATTTACTCAGCCGCGGCATCAGCCAAAACGTCGTGGCGAAATACGACCCGGGCTTTTCGTCACAAACGGGAAGCTCTCGTCGCCTTAAGGTGATTCTCGTCGCACGTTATGACAGCGGCAAAGTTCGCCCTGAAACGTCTCCGGTGCTGCTCAAGATCCTGCCTATTATGCAGTGGGTGATCGTTGGCGCGCTTGTGCTGCTGCCCATTGTGCTTGCTATCAACACGGTAGCCTTCGCCAATGCAGAAGGCATGGGCAACACGGTGATGCGCGTGATTACGATTGTGTTGTTGGTGATTGCCGCGATTCCGCCTATTTTGAGCATCGTGCACAAAGCGAGCCCCTACAACGAAGGCGCAAATTGCAACGCCGCAGGTACCGCGGTGCTTCTGGAAGTTGCGCGCCGCGTGGGCAAGGGGTGCGTGAGCGAGGCTGAGCTGGCACGTCGCGACAATGCGGTCGTGCACGGATATGACGCTGCGCTTGCAAGTGGCGAAGTTTCGCCCGACACCGAGCTGACTTACATGACGCATCCGACGACATCCGCCTCTGCTGCAGAAGACGAAGACTTTTATGGTGATGAGGAGCTGCGTTTGGCGTCCGCAAAGGCGGCCATGGCGGCGTTTTTGGGCAAACCAGTTGAAGGCGCGCCGACGCCTGATGAGCTTGAGCGCATGCGCAATCGTGCTGCGCGTGCTCAGCGGAGTCAGCAAGAGGAGGCGCTTGCGGCCGCGCAGGCGTTTGAGCAGCAGACCATGTCTTCGCTGTTTGGAGCAGAAGATGGCGAATATGAGCAGAGTGCTGGATTTGATGCGGTAGTGTTTGCCGACGAACAGCAAGCTGACGAAGCGCTTGAGCAGCAAGTGTTAGCAACTCCTGATGCGCATGCTGACGAAGCGCCAATGGTGCTGCAGGCAGAGCCCGTGCACGAGCCCGAGGAAGATGATTCGGTGCCGGCTTGGTTTAAGGCTGCGCAAGCGAAGGCGAAAAAGTCCGACGAGCCCGAGAAACCCGCACAGCGCTCTCGGTACGCCAGTGCGCTGGACGCTGCGGTGGTTGAGTCGGCGGCTCATTTCGCCCAGGCGAACAATATTGTTGAGCACGAGCTTGAAGAAAGCTTAGCGGCAGGCAGAGATGAAATTCGCGAAGTCAAGGCTCCGCAGTGGGCAACCGCGCAGTCGGCAGGCCAGACGAGCTCGCAGCCCGCGGTGCAAGCCGAGCAGGTCACAAGCGTGTCTGAAGTGGAAACGACCGACGTGGTGGCTGAAGGAGCGCCCGCCGCTGGCGCTGCACAAGGTGGTGTTGTTGAGTTTGTTCCGACGGTTGAGTCTGCGGTTAATCCTCATTCGCCGCGTATTATGGTGCCGGCTATTGAGACGGAGTCCGCGCAGCCCGCGCGCCCGCCGATCCAGCTTCCGGATATTGATGCGAACACGGCAAACCTCACGCCGGTTGCAGAACTCACCAAGCAGCGAGCACCCTTAGCCGATGCCCAGACGTCTTCGCAATCTGCAGCGAAAAGCCTGCTTACGTTGTTGCCGGCAATCTCGCTGGACGATCCGCATGCAACGGGCTCTACCGGAAAGATTCCAAGCATCACCGGATCCCTTGATCCGATTGGGTCGGGAAGCCATCCTGTTATGGGCGTGCCGGAGGTAACTGCGCAAGATGCGGATTCGGTTGACCCGATGCAGACGCAGGCCGTACCCGTGACCAGCGTTAATGCTGCTGGTGCGTTTGTGCCAGCAGGAGCCACGGGCTCATTTGCGCCCATCGGCGATGAGCTGATTGAGAATGTGGCTCCGGAAGACATTTATATTGATGATGTCGACGACTCAGCGTATCAGGAGAGCATGACTGAGACGGGTGCTTTTGCCGGTCCGGGGTATGTTGAGATGCCGAAGTCGCGCATGCAGCGTTTGTTCGGCAAATTTCGCCATAAGGACAAGGATGTTGAGCCAACGCCGCAAGAGTGGCTTGATGTTGACGAAGACTTTGACGCCCGCAGCGTAGGCGCGAAGCGTGGCGGTTGGGAGAGCTTCCGCTCGGCCGACTACGATAGCTATGACGAGCAGTTCTCGGCAACCAGTGGTTCGTTTGAAGACGACAGCTGGAATGGTGGCGCGTTCTCGGTTCGCCGCATGGAATCAGCGGATCTGGATTCTAAAGAGATCGTCGAAGAGGCAGCCAGCGCTGCAGCAGGCCAAATTGAGATCGAAGACGAGCTGCAACAGATTTATCAGTTCCGCAATCCCGATATTAATACCGAAGTGTGGTTTGTGGCGCTGGGTTCCGAGCTGGAGCACAATGGCGGCATGCGCGCGTTCTTGGATGAGCATCAGCAAGATATGCGTGGCTCCATCATTATTGACCTGGACGCATTGGGCGCAGGCGATCTTTGCGTGATTGGCAAAGAGGGCAAACTTCGCACGGTGAAGACCTCGTCGCGTATCAAGCGCTATATTCGCAAGGCGTCGCAAGCTACGCAGTTTTCAGTTGGCGAAGGCGAAATCACATGGAAGGATAGTGCGGCGTCGTATGCGGCGAAACGCGGTTATCAGACCATGCATCTGTGTGGCATGAAGGATGGTAAACCCGCCTATTTTGCACAAGCAGACGACGTGCTTGAGAACACCAATGAGGAGACGCTGCGCAAAAATGCGGACTTCGTTATGGAATTGTTGAAGATAATTTAACCACTTACAGACTATAGTAAATTACCAGGTCGGGTTCGATTATAATATGCCATCGTGTCGGTATTGCACCTGCACAAATTAGTACTCGGGATGGCGTGTGAGAGTGCACGCAAATTAAAAGAACAGAGAGGTGTTTGCACCAATGGCTATTGAAGCGTATTGCGTAAAGTGCAAAGCAAAGAAAACGATGCAAGATCCGGTTGAAGGCGTAACCAAGAATGGTAAGCCGATCACGAAGGGCAAATGCCCCGATTGTGGCACCACCATCTGCCGCATTGGTGCAGCAAAATAACGCTTGCCACAAACATCCTTTTTGGGAATTTGAACTGCTCGCCGCTGGCGGGCATTTTGCTTTTGGAGGGAGGTCGCGGCGTGGCATGGAGCGCGACGCAGGGCGCGCGGCGTGGGGTGGCTGCGGTGGCGTGGTGCGCGCGGCGTGGCATTCGCCGAAGGGGATCACCCGAAGCAACAGGCGGGGTCAGATGAAGCCTTCGCCACAGGCTACTATGAAATGACTACTCTTAGACAACTCTTTGAGCGAGTGTAACCAAGGTGCCCTAACAAGCAAAAAAGCGTTATGAGGCAGAGGGAAGGAGCCACCATGGATGAAGAACAGAAGATTTCGCTGTATGACAACTTCCAAAGCGTCAACTCAGTAGATGCAAGCAAGTACGATAGTTTTGATGTCAAACGCGGTCTGCGCAATGCCGATGGTACCGGCGTATTGGCAGGTCTGACGAATATTTCGAACGTGCACGGCTACGTGGTTTCGGACAGCGTGAAAATTGCTGACGAAGGACATCTGAGCTATCGCGGTTATGATGTGTATGACCTGTTGGGCAACCAGCCCGCCGACAAGCGCTACAGCTTTGAGGAGATCACGTATTTGCTGCTCATGGGAGAGTTGCCGACGCAGACGCAGCTGGATCGCTTCATCTCGGTGATTGACGAGCAGCGCGAGCTGCCCGATGGCTTTACGGCCTCTATGATCATGCGCGACACACCGCCCGACATCATGAACGTGTTGGCGCGCTCAATTTTGCTGCTCTATGCTTATGACGATGACGCCGAGGATCGCTCGGTGCATCACGAGATTCATACGGCTATGTCGCTCATTTCGCGTTTGCCGCGCATCATGGTGTTGACCTACTACGCGCAGCAGGCTCGTTACAACAACGGCTCTATGATCATGCACCGCTTTATCCCTGGTCAGTCCACGGCCGAGACGATTCTGTCCATGCTTCGCCCAGATCGTTCGTTCACGCCCGAAGAGGCGCGCATGCTGGACATTATGTTGTGCCTGCATGCTGAGCATGGCGGCGGCAACAACTCAACGTTTACGACGCGCGTGCTGACCTCCTCAGATACCGACCCGTATTCAGCATATGCTGGCGCTATTGGTTCGCTGAAGGGTCGCAAGCACGGTGGCGCAAACCACCAGGTGTTGGCCATGCAAAAAGAGATCAAAGACGCGGTCAAGAACTGGGAAGATGACGACGAAGTTGCCGCGTACCTGGCTAAGATCGTCAACAAGCAGGCCTACGACAAGACCGGTTTGGTATATGGCATGGGTCATGCGGTCTACACGAAGTCGGATCCGCGCGCTATCATCTGCAAGAACTTCGCGGCTGAACTGGCACAAGGTACCGAATACGAAGCTGAGTACAAGCTGCTTGAGAGCATCGAGCGCTTGGCGCCGGAGGTCATCCTTCGCGAAAAAGGCACCAAGAAAGACATGTGTGCCAACATTGATATGTACTCGGGATTTGTGTATTCCATGATGGGTATCCCGGAAGCGCTGTTCACGCCGCTGTTTGCGTGCGCGCGCATGTCTGGTTGGGCGGCGCATCGCTTCGAGGAGATTGTTTCTGGCAAGCGCATCATTCGCCCGGCATATAAGTCAATGTTTGCGAATGGTCGCGACTATTTAACCATGGAGGATCGCGGTTAAAGCCTGCGGTTTGCGCGCGTGGGGCAAGTCGCGTGCATGGAGTGAATGACTGGAGCCCGGTTTGAACCCGTTGCGGTTTGAGCCGGGCTTTACTGTGGCTTTACTGTTTTGAAAACGCAAGAAGCCGCTTTTCCGTTAATAAATCAGCGAATTCCGAAGATCTGAGTGTTGCTGGTCGGGATTCCCGAGGGACGCCGCTGACGTTCAATGGAGCACAAGTCGCTGACCAGGCGTGATACAAGAGAGTCTCTTGCACATAAATTTGAGTTCGTGCGAATCTTCGGAATTCGCCTAAATATTAACGAGAATTGCCCGAGGAGCGTTTTTGCTGCATGTTTTCGGTTTCAACCTAGATGTGGGTAGCCAAGCCACAAGCATCCGCGCGCAAAAAAAAACCGCTAACGCGGCAACTTTGAACAGGGAGTGTTTTGTGTGTGGGGGGATGCAATAAAAAATCTGGCGGAGGAAGTAGGATTTGAACCCACGGTACCTTTCGGCACAACAGTTTTCAAGACTGCCGCCTTCAACCACTCGGCCATTCCTCCGCTTAAGCGGTTCGGAAACTAACTGCTGTGTAACTCATGCAGTAATTTTCCGATCGTTTCTCATAATACCATATAATAAAGCTATGACAGATGACGACTACATGACTTTAGCGATAAATGAGGCAATTCGGGCGTCTGCTGGCGGCGAAGTGCCCATCGGCGCGGTCGTGGTGTACGCGCCCGTTGACCCCGCAACGCGCAAACCGCTTGCGGAGCCGTGCGTTATCGCCCAAGCCGGCAACCTCCGAGAAGCAACCAACGACCCCGCAGGCCATGCGGAGTTTTTGGCGCTCAAGCAAGCCGCGCGCGAGTTGGATACGTGGCGACTCACGGGCTGCACGGTCTATGTGACGCTTGAGCCGTGCATTATGTGCGCGGGTCTGATGCACCAGTCGCGCATTGATCGCTGCGTGTTTGGTGCGTTTGATCCCAAGGCCGGAGCGCTTGGTTCGCTGTACGAAATTCATGCAGATGAGCGTCTCAATCACACGTTCGAGGTCACCGCCGGGGTCAAGCAAGATGAATGCGCCGCGCTTCTCAAAACGTTTTTCGCGAACAAACGCGCGCAGAAGAAAGGAACGAGGGCTGATGGCTCACGTTGATATGATGGACGCGGCCTTCGCCGCCCAAGAGGTTGAGCTGCAATCGTTTAAGCGCGGCGGTGGCATTAAGCTGGTGGCGCCGGCGAAAGTGAACCTCTTTTTGGATATCGGCGAAAAACGCGCGGACGGCTATCATGACGCGATCTCGATCATGCACGCCCTGATGCTGCACGATGTTCTGTGGATGCGCAAAGCCACGAGCGAAAAAGATTTCAAATACATTCGCCAACACCGGGCGCATGGTGGCGAAGCGATGTCGGATTGCGCAGTGTCGGGCGAAGCGACGAGTGGCGCGGCCAGCGCCGAGACGAACGCCTCAGCGCCGGTAATCGCGAAGTTGAGCGAGCGCGCGTTTGAGGGAATCCCGCCGCTGGAGATTGAGCCCGAGCGAAATATCGTGTGGAAAGCCATTACGCGTTTGGCCGCGGTGCTGGTGCTAGAAAATCCCACACCGCTGTTCGTTCACCTGGAAAAACACATCCCCTCGCAAGCTGGTCTTGGTGGTGGCTCGGCCGACGCCGCGGCTGCGCTTTTGGGCGCGGCGGCGCTGTGGGGAGTGCCAAAAGACGACCCGCGTATAGAGTCGGTGGCGCAAGAACTAGGCGCTGACGTGGCATTTTTCCTCTACGGCGGGTGCACGTGTTTGCGCGGTGTGGGCGACACGTTTGACCACGCGCTTGAACCCATGCGTGCGCCGATTGTGCTCGTAAAGCCCGACTTTGGTGTCTCGACAGCACAGTCGTATGCCGCATTTGACGAAGCTCCCTACCCGCTGCCAGACGAAACGGTAGCTCAGGCGCTTGCTGCAACGGCGGCCTGCGATGTGCCGCTGGCGAATAATTTGGCGTACGCATCGGAGTCGCTTAGTCCGGACCTGGCCGACATCCGCTCATGGCTTGCTGACCAGCCGGGCGTGCAGGGTGCGCTCATGTCGGGCAGCGGTTCGGCAACGTTTGCGCTGTGTGAAACGTTTGACCAGGCAACCGCCATTGCAACGCAAGCGCAAAAGGTGGGGCTGTGGTCGCGCGCAACGCTGCTGGGCTCGTATAAAGCTGCGATCGTTCCTGCCCGTTAACAGTCTGGCACCCACCCACAAGCGGCGTCGCTTCGCCGTGATACAATGACCGAGTTCGTATGCATTTGACTTCGCGCTCGCGTGTAAAGGCGTCGGGCGAACAAA
>CAJTML010000001.1:48291-102077 GCA_910577495.1 uncultured Eggerthellaceae bacterium | reverse complement strand
GATCTCGGGCGCCATCCCGAAAGTGCACGGCGCGCCCATGCATATTGGGGATCCATCCGTCATTGGCGTGCGCGATATCCCGCATCCTGAATTTGGTGATCCGGTTGACATCTACCCTGGTGAAGTGCCAGTTTTTTGGGCATGCGGCGTCACACCGCAATCGGTGGTCATGAACAGCAAGCCCCCCTTCGCCATCACGCACGCCCCGGGTTGCATGCTCATTACCGATACGAAAAACGTCGATCTTAAGGGATAACTATGTATCGCATTGATCTTAATTCTGATTTAGGCGAAAGCTTTGGTCGCTATACGCTGGGTTTAGATGACCAGATCATCCCGCTGGTTTCAAGCGTGAATGTGGCGTGCGGAATGCATGCGGGAGACCCTGTGGTCATGCGCAAGACGGTTGCGCTGGCAGCGGGTGCGCAGGTTGCGATTGGTGCGCATCCGGGGTACCCCGATCTGCAGGGATTCGGTCGGCGCGATATGAATCTTTCCCCTGATGAGGCGTATGCCTACACGGTGTATCAGGTGGGTGCGCTGCAGGGTTTTTGCGAGGCGCAAGGGGTTGGGCTCGCACACGTGAAACCGCACGGTCAGTTTTACAATCGTGCGGCGGTTGACCGCGCGTTAGCTGATGCAATTGCCCAAGCGGTCCATGATGTGAATCCTGAGCTGATCTTGGTTGGCCTGGCAAACAGCCAGCTTATTGCCGCAGGCCAAGCACTGGGCATGACGTGCGCGCAAGAGTTTTTCGCCGACCGAAACTACACCGACGCAGGGCAGCTTGTGCCGCGCACCCAACCCGATGCCATGGTGGCAAGCGAGGACGTGGCTATTGAGCGCGTGATTCGTGCGGTTAAGGACGGCGCGGTGCTTTCGAACACCGGCAAGCTTATTGAGCTTCATGCCGATACGCTTTGTGTACACGGAGACTCGCCCAGTGCGTTGGCGTTTGTGCAAAAGATTCGCGCAGCCCTTGAAGCAGAGGGCATTGCCATTTTGCCTGTTGGCGCTTAGTTCAGCTCAGGCGTTTCGCCATGCTCACACAGCATTGTCTGAGCGCTTGTTGCGGCCCAGTCGCTTCGCCGCCCAAACGATGAGCGCCTCCACTACCGGGATAGTGAGAAAGATTGCCCAAGCGGGGTGCGGCGCGTTTTGGATGAATGCCATGTAGCAAAACCATGCGGTTGCCAAGATGGGATACAACCCGCAAAAGAGCGGCATGAGTTTTTTCGTGCGCAGGGCGCCGCCGATGATGTAGTAGATCGGGATGAGGAAAAAGAGGAAGAGCCCCACTCCCCAGCCGTTGGCGAAGATGCCCCACAAAAGATAGCCTACGATGATGATCAGAGGAAACGGAAACGAAAGCCAGACTTTGCCCACGCTTTTGGCTTTTGGATCGGCAGCATTGGGGTGATAGTAATAATGCGCTTCTTGCCATGAATCAAAGTGTTTGCCGTTGATGGTCACACCATCAGAGTTGACCTGGACATGTTCGCCCTTTTTACCATCGCTCACACGCACGCCATCTTTCCATGACACGTGCACTTGGCTGCCGTCACCATCCACCACATGCACGCCATCCCAGCTCACGTGCACCGAGTCAGCGGGCTTTTTCTTGCGCGCGTCTGAAGTGGTGGTCGCGTCATCTTCGATAACTTCCGCCTCCACGACAACTGCTTCCTCTTCGTCTGTGGTGGTGGCTGCATTCGCGGCGTCGACTGTTGCTTCGCCGGGCGCATGTGCCGCACTCTCTGTGACGTCACTATATAATAGCTCGTCAAGTGAGACGTTATAGAGCGCCGCAAGTGCAATGAGGTTATCTGTGTCGGGCGAAGATTCAGAGCGCTCCCATTTTGAGACAGCCTGCCGCGAGACCCCGATCATATCCGCCAGCGCCTCTTGCGAAAGTCCTGCATTGCGTCTGCGCGCTGCCAACCTATTTGCTATCTCGAAGTTCATGCCATGCCTTCCTGTATCGCGTTCCGTGCGTCTTGTCGCTTGCAATCGTATCCCGAAAACCGCGCGTGATTCCACCACTTTCAGTTGGAATTTTAGCGCAACTATTGGTAGCGAAGTGGTGCGCGTGACGCTTTTCACCTGGCATTTCGCGCGTTTTGGACGCTCAGGTATGGTTTTGTGCAGGCGCGTTTTTAGGGCGTGCTTTTGACGAAGACTGACCTGGGGTTTTTGACGTTCGAGTTACGATTGATTAGCTGTGATGGCTTGAAAAAACGCGAGCGCTGCACAAAACCCCTCCTATTTGACCGCAAACACACGCGCCGCGCGCATCCGACGTCATCCACACCCATCACGCACATTCGCCACATTATTAACGCCAGAAGGCCTTTTGGCGTTTCAGGCGCATCGCGAAGGCGCCACCAGACGCGCCTTGCAACCGAACCAGCCGTCAAAGCGTGTTCCGGCGCGCCTGCACCCCCCCCGAAACAAAAAGGGCTCGCGTCTGCAAGCCCTTCTGAATGCATCTTGCTGCGTGTTGCTACTTTGCTGCGCACGCACCGCCTTCAGCTTCAGCTGTATCTTGCGCGTCAGCCTTCGCCGCTTCATCTTTTGCGCTTGCGGCAAACTGAGCAGCCTTCGCGGCGAACTCCTGACGCTGCTCGGGCGTCATTGCCGCCATGGCAGTTTCAAGGGCGTCATAGCGAATCGTCTTTGCGGTGTCTGCTGCCTTTTGCACCAGCTCATCGTTGATTTGCTTGCCCTGCTCAACGGTGATTTCACCCTTTGAGATTAATTGGTTAACTAGTTCCTGAGCCTTTTCGCCCGTCATTGCCATCGCGCCAACGCCAGCTAGAAAGACATCCTTCAAGCCATCGCCGAAATTGTTAGCCATAATGCGCCTCCTACATCGTGAATCTCAGACAAACGAGCACTGCGTCTGCGTCGTTTTACGCACTTGCCGATACGCTCTCGTTGTCTTTATGATGCACCAGTTGCTAGACAATGCGCAGATGACTCAACGATTGTTCGCAAACAGATACTTCGCCGTCAACATGATCGCGTTGAGAACCCAGCAAATCGTTATACGCTATCCCCGCTCAGACACACCTAAGCTTCGGATAGGCCTTCGAAAACACGCTTATGCCCATTTGCGCAAGGTGGTGGGATAAAGGCTCAATGGACGCGCTACAACATAAGCAACGACGCATGCAACAGCCGACCACGGCAAAACGTTCCATCCAAAGATTTCAAATGCCAGCACCAACGCCGATACAGGACAGTTCGTACATCCGGCAAAAAATGCTGCCATAAACACAGCCGATAAAACTGGCTGTAACGCCACCGCGCTCACACCACAAATAGGACTTACCACCATACTCATGCTTACTCCCGCACATGCGCCAATGGCAAGAATTGGCATGATCTCTCCTCCCTTAAAGCCACCCGCCAGTGTAAGTATCGTAAGCAAAGCCTTTGCAGCAAACGCCCACCAAACCATAGGCTGGCCACTCAGCGCAGTTGCAATTTGTTCGGCTCCCGTACCGCAATACGTACGGACTCCTTCATAGTGAAGCAAATCGGCGTAACCCAATATGAGAGCTGTCAACACACCCCCGACCGCCAAAGCAAAAACCGGTGCGCCCAACCAGGCAAGCCCTTGATGAACACCTCGCAAAGCCAAACAAAAAGCAAGAGCAGATATGCCGGCGCACACCCCTACGATCAAGGCGCAAAGGGTGGCTTCTGGTGGCGAAAGTGGAATTTCGCTAAGTGATATTGATGGCGCAATAAAACAAACGCCTGCATGCGAAGAGATAAGCCATGCCGCAAAGGACGTGATGACAGGAATCGTTACTGCTGCAAAAGAACGCGGAAGCTGCCGCAATGACTCAAAAGCAAAAACTACTCCTAGAGCGGGAGTATTCAACATAGAGCCTAAAGCTGCCGCCATGGCCGCTGGCACCAGAAGCGGACGATAGCGCTCAGGCACCCAACGTCCCATGACACTACCAACACTTGCGCCTATTTGCAAAGAGGCGGCTTCTTTGCCCACTGACCCGCCGCAAAGAATGGTCATTATCGTTCCGAAAAAGACTGCTGGCGCTAACTGAGCTGGAATTTCTTCTTCCTTTTCAGCCGCCAACATAACATCAGCAGTGCTCCAGCTATAGATAAGGTGCAAAACATAGTACAGGCCATACGTACCTAACCCTGCTACCGGCATCAGCCATACCAACCAAGGATAGGTACTACATACCTGCGCCGCAGCATCAACTAAAAAACTGAGCGCA
Source organism: uncultured Eggerthellaceae bacterium (assembly GCA_910577495.1). GTDB lineage: Bacteria > Actinomycetota > Coriobacteriia > Coriobacteriales > Eggerthellaceae > Xiamenia. The sequence continues at coordinate 97,821 of CAJTML010000001.1, read as the reverse complement.
ACAACGAAACACCCAACGATACCCCCTAATGCAAGCGAGACGACGACGCAGCGTATGCCCACCCTCATCTCGCATCACACCTTTCAGTAAAGCCTCGTTGACCTACTCATAAAAGCGCGTAACTGTTTTAGCGTAGCACCTCAATACGACCAGTTTCCGTGTAATACAGAGCAGGCTGCACCAACAAATCCCCTTGTTGAGCAAGATGCCCAAGTGTCGGATCTGCCAACAAACCTTCTGCGGCCTTCATCGTATGCAAAGCAGATGCACGATCTGGATCCGTCTCCTCCCCAATTGCGTGCGCAATAGGCTGCATCAACGGCGAAAGAGCCGTGTCGTCCGCCCCATCAAGCACTGCACCAACCGCGCCACAATGCGTGTGGCCCAAAACCATAATAAGCGAAACTCCTAGATGCTCCACAGCATAAAGAATACTTGCTTTTTGTGTGTCCCCTATCACGTTACCCGCTACACGAATCGTGAAAATATCCCCCAGATTACACATAAAAATATCTTCGGGTACCACGCGAGAATCCGAACACGCAACAACAACCGCCCAAGGTTTTTGCCCTTCTTGGACAAGTCGTTCCCGTAAAGCTAAAGAGATGTCTCCTGTTGATCGTCGGGCACTAAGATATTCAGCATTACCCGACATGAGCTTTTGCAAAGCATCCAACGACTTTTTACTCGTCATGGCTGCTCCCCTCTTTTTTAGGCACACCAGCACAAGCACTGCCAAATGGATCGTTATACACTGTCGCCGAATCTGGTCGCGCTTGACATATCAGCGTTAAATCATATTTACGTGCAAGACGAATGGTTTCATCAGTAGGAACTGCCTTGGTTGCTAAAAGCGGAATCCCGCCGCGAATAGCTTTCATAACCATATCTTCAGGGAGACGCCCACTCGAAAAGATCAAGGCTCTACGGAGGTCTACTTTTTGCAGTAAGGCAGTTCCGATGACTTTATCGAAAGCATTATGGCGCCCCAAATCTTCACAGCATGCAATAATCTTATTACCGATCATCAAATAACAGCTATGCGTTCCTGTCGTCACCTTATGCAGCGGGGTGTCCTGAGCAAAGACGCATGCAGCAGAAAAGATCCATTCAATTTTCCAGGGGATCGGCGTGACTTTTTGGGGCTCTTTGCTGGTAGTAAAGTATGTATTGTAGGTACACTTTCCCGTCCCAGTAGTTGGCACTGTTTCTATACCTCGGTGCGAAAAATCAGCTTTGTCGCACGCAAGCAAAACCGACGCGTGGCGACCTTGCTCATCTATTTTCAGTTCGTGCACGTCTTCTATTCCTGCAATGATGCCGCTGGTAAACAGCCGACCAATAACGAGTTCCGCTAGGCGATCTGGCGTACACACAATGCGCATGGTAGGAATCATATTCACCGTAACTTCCAGCGCGTGCTCCACTAATACCGAGTGGCTCTCGTAGCGTGCAGAACCATCTGGATGCAACAAGAGCGCTTCCTGCTCTGTCGAACTATCCTCGTTGAGAAACAGGTCAACTACCTTCATGGGTTATTTCTCCTGCTTCTTGTGATAAATGAACCAGTAAGCCAAGCCAACCAGTAAGCCACCAACAATATTTCCAAGCGTAGCCAGCACCAGGTTATAAACAATTCCTGCCAAGCTGACAGCACCAACAGCACCAAACCCAACTGAATTCAGAAGAAGTCCCATCGGCAAGAAGAACATGTTTGCTACACAGTGCTCAAAGCCACAGGCGACAAATGCCGAGATCGGCAACAACAATCCCAAAACCTTATCTGCAATCGTTTTTCCTGAGAAGCCAATCCATACTGCCAAGCACACCAAAATATTGCACATGATTGCCTTGAAGAAGAGTGTGACCGGCTCAAGGGCAACCTTACCGGCAGCTACTGACACAAAGGCTTCTCCTACCGCTCCACCATTCATACCTTGCAAATTCGACAAATAAATTACCAACATTGCCAAAAGTGATCCAACCAGATTGCCAATCCAAACAATGCCCCAGTTTCGCAGCAACCCCGACCAAGAAATCTTGCCGGAAGCTTTTGCGCAAATCATCAAGGCATTACCCGTAAACAGCTCCGCTCCACAGCAAAGCACCAGGGTGAGGCCAAGGCAAAAGCAGATGCCGCCCACCATGCGCTGTACTGCAAACGGCATCGTCGGATCACCCAAAAACGTGCAGAAATACATGCCGCCGAACCCAATGAAAGCACCTGCCAACATGGCAGCAACGAAGCATTTCGCCCCTGACATTGATGCTTTCGTAACGCCAACATTTTCAGCCTTTGCTTCAATTGCCGCAGGCGCTAAAGCATCTGGCGCCACAACAGCAAGATCTTCTTTTTCAATAGCCATTTTTTATCCTTTCTTGCATCCAGCATTCGCAAATTTTTTGTGCACGAAGCAAAACCCACCACGGGAATTCACTCTCATCTGCGCTTTTGCTTGATTAAACTACTCGGCTATACGTGGAAACTGTTCAAAATCTGCCCCCGACTTTATCGTGTCATAAAGCTGCTCAACACCAGCCAATACACGCGGATCAACTGGATCAAAAAACTCAGTAGACGCTGGCTGGATTCCAACAAAGACCACTTCGCCACACATCTGTTCAAGTTCGCTCAGTAAATACGTGATAGGAAGCGTATGGGTAGTAATGAGCGATTGCGTTGCCACATCATCAGATGTTAAGCGCCGCAACGAACCTGGCTCAAGTCCCATAGCTGCTGCATCCACCAGAAGAAGTCGGCGAGGAGCAATACGGCGAAGGTAACCAAGCTCATTTTCTGGCGTTTGGCCACCATCCACCGCATTCCAACCTTCAATAGGGTCATCCTCAAGACGTTTTGCCAAAAGAGGACCGGCGGCATCATCTCCGCGCAAGACACTTCCCACGCAAAAGACCAGGTTACCACCACGCTCAGATGCTTCTGCAGCAGCTAAAATCTCTTCCGCACTCAGCTCTGACACGTCACCCTCCTCCCCATCGCGTACACAGCAGGCTCGCATTGAATCTCTTCTAAAAGGTAAAGAAATTCTTCCAACCAAGCTGCCGCATCAACAGCAATTACTGCTGAGTCAGATGGCGTTTGAGCTTCTGCCCTCTCAAATTGCGTAACCCCCACACGTTCAAGCACATCCAACACTTCCGACTTAAGAAGCGCGACGTGCTCCTTTTTAACTTCAATTTCGCCAAACTGCTCTATGCCTGAGAGTTTGTCGAAAGCAGGACCGGAACCGAGAAGTGCGAGCACCTCTGCAAATACTTCTCGCGAAGTAGCAAGCCGCGGTGAAAGACAATCAATCACGCCAGTATGGTGTCCAATAGCCAACGTGTAATACAGCACCGAAGAAACTTCTTCGGGTATGGAACGTTCATTGTCTACGAATTTTTTACCTAAGCGATAAAACACCACTTCACGTGCTGTACGACCATCAGTTGTATGCGCACTTAACGGGCGCATACAACTGCATTGGGCAGCGGATTTCACAACGTGTCGATTCGTCGAAATCATGCATCAACCACCTTGCTTGCCAGCAAGTTCTTTAAGTCCATAAAGACGGCTCGTTTGCGCGTATCTTTTTCGTCAGCAATCAAACGATCCGCCGCCGCAAAAACGTCAGTGTTTTCTTTGGTGAGCGCCAACATAAACTCATCAACAATTTGCTTGCCATAGTAATAACCGCTCATAAGGTGCGCTTCATGCTCAAAGGCACTCCGCACTTTATAAGGTATTGCCGGGAACGCAAGCGGGGCTTGCTCTCCAGCTGGCGCCACATGGTGACTTGCATGCAGCTTTTGATCAAGCAAGCCAAGCGCAACAGCAAACCCATAAATCGTCGCTTGTGGCGAAGGTGGGCAACCCGGCACATACACATCTACCGGCAACAGAGGATCAGTGCCGCCCCAGACGCAATAATTATCATGAAAGATGCCACCTGTGCATCCGCATGCACCATACGACATGACAATTTTTGGATCAGGAGCTGCATGATAAGCACGCAATGCGGGTTCACGCATAGAACGCGTCATAGCACCGGTGTACAGCAAAAGATCAGCATGACGTGGCGAAGGCACCACCTTGATACCAAAGCGCTCAGCATCATAAACCGCTGTGATGGTAGAAAAAATTTCGATCTCACAACCATTGCAACCACCGCAGTCAACACGATACACATATACCGAACGTTTTATGGAATGAAGCAGCTTGTCTTTGGCTTCTGCCACCTTTGCATCCAAAACGATCGGATCGGGTTTGTATTGCAGCTGCGACGGCACCTCATAATCAAACATTATGCGCGCCCTCCTTCGCAAGATTGCTTCTGAAACGCCACCGCATCATCAGCGCGTCGACAATCCAAACAAAGATCAAGTTTTTCAATATCTGCTGCCGCAAGACCACCTTCGCGCGCCAAAATGCGCCGCGCATAATCCACCTCTTTGGCAACCGCATACGGCTTTCCGCATCGCTCACAATGCGCAACTTCATAGGCGCAAGACTCACGAAGATCGTCCTTGCTCATGACCGCCAATTCAAAATCCGTCGTGAGCTTAATGGCGAACAGCGGGCAAACCTCCTGACAACGGCCGCAAAAAATACAGCGACCATAACTGATGTCCCAGGTCATATATTCCTGATCCTGACTCAGCTCCATGGTTATGGCATTAGGCGGGCAAGCTATAGCACACGCGCCACAGGCGATGCAGAGGGTTTCGTTGTGCTCGGGTTTTCCACGAAACCCTTCTGGCATCTCAAGTGGTTCAAAGGGGTAACCAGTTGTAGCGTTTCCGGCGTTACGTATTTCTTTAAACAGCTTAAACATGACGCCTACGCCCCCTTCTCCATAAGCGGCGAATGAGTACGACGACTGCAATAATCTTCCAGTTGATCTTTCGTCAATATCTTGCTGGTCTTTTTATTGACATCCACGATGGTGACGCGATCGGTACATGAATAGCAAGGATCCATAGAGCCCACAATGATTGCCGCGTCAGCAACGGTATTTCCGCGGAACATATAGCGAAGAATAGGCCAGTTTGAATAGGTAGCGGCTTTTGCACGCCAACGGTAACACTTTTGATTGTCGCCCACCTGCGCCCAGTGCATATCCTCACCACGAGGTGCTTCGGTATATCCAAGCGCGTATTTATGAGGCGTATATTGCCAATCTTCAGTGCGGATTGGACCTCCAGGAGCTCCATCCAGCATCTGCTCAATCATGGTGAGAGAATCCATGAACTCTTCTACACGCACCAGCGTGCGACTTTGGACGTCGCACCCATCATGGCTGCGAGCTTTCAAACCAGTCAAATACTTGTAGCCATCAAAGGGGTGATCAAAGCGAACATCGCGGGCAATACCGCTTCCTCGTACACACGGTCCTACGGGGCTATAGTCGCGAGCAACTGCCGGATCAAGGCGGCCAATACCCGCCGTACGCGATTCAAAATTCGCCGTTGAAACCAGCATGTCCACCAACGCTTCAACATCGTTTCTCAACTCGCGCACATACGACATGGTTGCTATCTTTTGCTTGTCAAGAATATCGCGACGCACGCCACCAATCAGATTCAAACCGTACGTTTTACGTGCACCGGTTAGCAAAACTGCAAGATCCATAGCCTTTTCGCGAACACGGAAGAAATGCTGGAATCCCGTATCAAAACCGCAGTAATGACAAACCAGACCCAAGTTCAAAAGGTGTGAATGCAGACGCTCAACTTCCAGCAGAATTGCACGGATATACTGAGCGCGAATCGGTACCTCTATACCCTGCGCGTGCTCAACTGCCTCCGCATAAGCCACGGAATGAGCATTGCCGCAAATACCGCAAATACGATCAGCCAAAAACGTAACCGCATCATAATCAAGGCGACTTTCCGCTACCTTTTCCATGCCTCGATGTACATAGAACAGGCGATAATCTGCGTCAATAATGTCTTCGCCATCTACAAAAAGGCGAAAATGTCCCGGCTCGTCAGAGGTAATATGCAAAGGACCCATAGGAACTTGTGTGGTTTCCTCAGCGTTTCCTTCGTAAAGAAATGAGTAGTTTTCAACATCGGTTACCGGTGCAGGCCGTTTGCGGTAATCCATTGCGTCTTTCTGCAAAGGAAACAACCCATCTGGCCAGTCATCAGGCAACACCAATCTACGTTGATCGGGCAACCCCACTGCGCGCAAGCCAAACATGTCATATGCTTCGCGCTCGCTCCATACGCAAGCAGGCACGCGCGGCGTCACTGAAGGATACTCCATAGCGTAAGGGTCAACTTCAACACGCACGGTGACAAAACCCGGATCCTCTTCTTCCATGGACAGAAGATAGTACAGTGCATAGTTGCCGTTCAAAGGCCGTTCGTCGTTGGCGACCATATTGGGCAACCAACCTCCACGTCCATAGTAGAGGAACTCAACAACATCGGGCAACATGTCGGTTGGCACTGTGATAGTTACCTGATCTTCAGCTTGCCAAGTGGCATCAAGAACCGCACCGGGAAATGTATTTCTCACTGCCTGAACATGAGTCTCACATACGCGCAATGCGGTATTTTTCTTCGCTGCTACCATGTATCAATCACCTCCCCTTCTTCGCTCATAGCGAGAGCCGCCATTGCATCATCAAATAAACTGCCATTCGCAGGGTTTTCGTCTTCATAACCCAAAACAATTGCACTTGCTTCTTCAATAGAACCTGCAAGCGGTCCGGGTAGCGCCACACCTAATACCAGCACTAGCGCCAAAAGCACAATTTCAGGAATGAGCGCTAACGCAGGCACATCTTTTTTCGACATACCTTCAGGTGCTAATCCCAAAACAGCGTGTGTGATCATGCGTACCAGCGCCATGATAACTACCACTAATGCAATCAACACCAGCACGATAGCCCACCAACACTGCGCTGCCACTCCTGCCAAAATCATAAACATCTCGCTGATAAACATGGCAAATGGCGGGAAACCAGCAAGTGCCAAACAGCCAGCAGCAAAGAGCACGCCTGTGACCGGAGCCACCGTCATGATGCCGCTGATCTTCGACAAATCGCGTGTGTGATATTTCATCATGACGTTTCCAGCCAGGCAGAACATGAGGGCTTTTGTTAGACCGTGCGCCAGGCAATGCACCAGACCCGCAATGATGCCTAACGGGCCGCCAATGCCAAAGCACACCGCAATAAGTCCCACATTTTCGCAAGAGCTATACGCCAGTTTGCGTTTGAGATCGTTTTGCTTGTAGACCTCAAAGGCGGCATAGCAAACCGACAAAACGCCCAATATCATCATGACGGTCTGAGGGAATGCGTCTCCCACATTTGCAGCAGCTAAAATGTAAAAACGCAAAACAATGAGAATTGCACACTTGAGCAATACGCCCGAGAGCAGTCCGGAAACGGGACTTGGTGCTTCAGAGTGGGCATCGGGCAACCAGGTATGCATCGGAAACAAGCCTGCTTTGGTGCCAAAGCCAATAACGGCAAACACAAATGCAATCATCATCAAAGAGTGATCCATAAACGGTGCGTTTGGCAAAATGGCCGTCCAAAATACCGCCTGATGAGGATCAAGCATGATGTCGGCAGCATTAGCGTATACCAGCAAAGTGCCAAACAAGCCAAACGCTACACCAGCAGTACATACAATGACATACTTCCAAGCAGCCTCAAGTGCTAGTTTCGTACGATACACGCCCACCAAGAATACGGTAGACAAAGTGGTAGCCTCCACCGAAACCCACATCATAATGATGTTGTTTGAGGTGACCGCCAAAAGCATTGAGAACACAAACAAACTGAAGAATACATAGTACTGCTTAACCTGCGATGGCCCCAATTTACCGTCAGCTATGTCATGAGCGATATAAGGCAACGAGTACAGGCCTGTGCACGGCGCAATGATGACAATAAGGATTAAGAAAAGTGCGCCGAGTCCATCAAGATGGAACCATTCACCCAAAGCGAAAATATCATAGCCAACAAACGTCATCGCAACCAGCATCAAACCAGCAACAGCAACACCAATCAGCGAAATCAGATGTATCGCTTCATAGGCAACGCGAGGGGTTGACTTACTGGGGAGTACAGCCATGAGCAAAGCTGCAATCACCGGAGATCCTAAAAGAATAAGAAGTAACATCGAATAATCCATGGCTATCCCTTCAGCTCGCAAAGGTCATCAGCATCCAGGGTGTGCGCATAATGCGCAATACGCCACACAAGCACAGCGAGAATAATGACGGCGAAAATAGCATCTGTAGCTACGCCAATTTCAACCAGCTCAGGCGCCTGGGGAGCCAAAAGTGCCAATGTTACGTGTGACCCATTCTCCATAAGACAGTACCCAAAGATCTGCTTAAAAATGGAACGCTGGATAACAATGCAGGTCAACCCAATAAAGAAGTGTGCCAGTGACACAGCAAGCGTCGGTTTAACCGCTGCAGCTGTTGGCAAATCAATACCAGAAACAGCTACAAAACACACGAACACTTCAACAGCCACCAAAGCCACCGATTTCATGGGATTGAGTTTTGGCGGAAGATCCACTTCTACGTTGTTGTCCAGCTTTTTGAGTGTGAACAGAAGAATCGCAGGCACCAAAATAACCTTTGTCGCAAAAGCCGTTGCACCCCATGTAAACAACTCAGGTGAGCCCGTAACGGCACCGAGCGATAGCAACAATCCTACGAGTACCAACGACTGCAGCGAATACAGATAAGCTGCCGCTTTTCCAGTGCGAGCCAGAACGACCGTCATCGAAGTGATGATGAGGCACGCACCCAGAACATTTACTAATGAGTAGTCCAACATGTACATCCCTCCTAAATTCCGATGACCAAAAATACCAGGGAAAGCGAAGCGATCCCTACCACAAACCAGGTGTAGCGACCAAGCAGTTTATAGCGCACGCGCATTACTGAGTTCTCAATAACCGCTGCCACTAAAAACACTGCAAGAACCTTAACGATATAGAGCACAAACCCGAGCAAAATATCCAAAGGTGCAGTTGTTGCCGCAGCTCCAAAGGGAATAAAAATGGCAACAAAGATGCTTGCTACCACCAGCTGCTTAACCGAAACTCCCAACTTCAGCATTGCAAGTGAAGGGCCAGAATACGCTGCAAGCGGACCCTCTTGAATTTCTTGTTCGGCTTCAGCTAGATCAAAGGGCAGTTTGCCCATTTCAATGTAACAAGCCATCGCACATGCGATTCCGGCTACTACAACCGCCACGAACGGATAAGCCTCAAGAGAAGCAACTGCATGAGCCATCACGCCCACATTCGTAGAACCGGCAGCAAGCGCCATCACAAACAAGACCAAAATGAGTGATGGCTCAACCAAAACACCCACCAGCAGCTCACGTACGCCACCAATGGCGGTATATGAGCCAGCGGAGTCAATGGATGCCAAGCTAAACATAAAACGCGGTAGCGCCATCAGATACAAAATCGTGATGATATCCCCCAAGTAGGGAACTGGACACGCTTGCATGATAAGCGGCAAACCCGCTGCAACCAGCACAAATGAGCCTAAGTATATCGGAGGCATCAAACGCGATATCAAGCCACTTCCTCCCTCGCGCACCTCGCAACGCTTCCAAAGTTTTGCCAAGTCATAGTAGTCTTGAAGAATGCTTGGGCCTTTACGAGAATGCATCTTTGCTCGAATATTGCGAGCTATGCCTGAGATCAGAGGCGCTATAGCAACCAGAAGGACAGCCTGAAGAAATGCAACAATAATTGACATGGGGCATCCTCCTATCGAATGAGAATAATAAGCGCCAAGAAGAACACAAGCGCGCCAACAATATAGACAATGTAGGTACGGAAATCGCCACCCTCTAGGCGACCAAACCAGACGCCAATATCCTCAACCAGAGCGAGCACAGATTCTGAGAGTGCAGGCGCTTTTTGAGGCGCTGGAGCAATACCGTGCAAGCGATCGCGATCAAAACGAGATGCACTTTTTGGGCGCTCGCCCGTCACAACCGCTTCGCTGCGCGTACCGAGCGTTTTACCTACAAAGCTTGCAATCATCTGGCCTAAACGATTTACGCAAAAGCGGATGCGATAGATCGGCTCCATGAAGTTTTTAACATGAGCGCCCACCGTTGAAGCCAAGGTCTCCATTGACAGGTCTGCCTCATAACCACACGCCCACGTGGCCGGATCCTCTTTCATGCCAGCTTTGCGATTAGCTGCGTTGCGGACCAGCACACATACCGCAATGACTACCGCCATAAGAACAGCCATGATTAGCGGGGATACCACCGAAACCGTATCAAGCGACACCAGCAGCGCGCCGTCCGAAACTGGCACCAACGGCGCATGAAGCAAAGAAGAGGCAATTAATTCAATCACTGGAGCCACCCAAGCCGCGCACAATCCTAAAGCAACACAGGCAAGCGTGAGAATCACCATAGCGACACGCATGCACAGAGGCACTTCGTGCGCCTGTTCGGCGGCCTCAGAACGCGGGCGAGCCAAGAAGGTAACCCCGAATGCTTTAACGAAGCACGTGACAGCAAGCGCACCGGTGATAGCGAGTGCCACTACCGCAAAGGCAAATACAATGCGAATGAGAATATCACCGCTCATAGCCGCACTGATAAGTCCTTGATAGGTATACCATTCAGAAACGAAGCCATTGAGCGGAGGAATTGCCGAAATAGCAAGCGAACCTACTAAAAAGCACACCGCAGTCACCGGCATGAGACGCGCTAATCCACCCAACACTTCCATGTTGCGCGTTCCTGTGGCATGAAGGACACTACCTGCACCCAAGAACAATAGTCCCTTAAACATTGCATGGTTTACCACGTGATAGAGGCCGGCCAAAAGTCCAATTGCAGCAAGCCACGGAAGCCCTGCCGTCCATCCAACGATGCCCGTACCCACGCCGAGCAAAATGATGCCAATGTTTTCAACCGAGTGGTATGCCAGCAAGCTCTTCAGATCATGCTCACCGAGTGCATAGACAACACCCATCACCGAAGAAATGGCTCCGATAATGATAACGAGAATACCCCAAGCCACTTCGCCACCAGTTGCTCCCAGCAGGTCAAAGCAGACTTTGCAGATACCGAAAATGCCGATCTTGATCATGCCACCCGACATCAATGCACTTACATTTGAAGGTGCTGCCGGATGTGCTTGTGGCAACCATGAATGGAATGGCACCATACCCGCCTTCGCACCAAAGCCAAAAAACGCCAGCACAAATGCAACTGTCCCAAGACCTGGAGCTAGTGCAGTTGTACGGAATGCTTCAAACTCCAGCGAACCTGTTGCTGTGGCCATAACGAAGAATGAGCAAGCAATCATCAGAAAGCCGATATGAGCCATTATGAGATACAAAAATCCACCACGAAGTGATTTTTCGGTCTGATCAATAATCACCAGCACATAAGAGGTCAATGACATGAGCTCAAAGAAAACCAGGAACCAAAAGGCGTTATCAGAAAGAATGACCAGATTCATCGAGGCAATAAACAGGTTCATGAAAAAGCCGATAACCCCAATACCCTTATCGTAGTATTCGTCAAAATACGACAATCCATAAAGCCATGCCATACACGCCAATGCGGCTATAACCGCAATAAGCAACCCCGCAAGCGGATTTAGCAAAAGCGTAAAATTGGTAAACGGCAGAGGACCTGCCCAGCTTGCATATACTGGAGCTGCAAACAGCGCACCAACACCACCAGCAAAGCTCAATGCTGCTGAAATCATGCCGCCTACGCAGGCAATTGTTTTGGAAGCAGCGTGAGCCTTACCGAACACAAGTGCTAATACGCCCGTCACACAAGAAAGCCCCAGCGAGAGCAAAATAAGTTCTAGCATTTAGGACCTCCCTAGATTTGTCGAGCGACCCATCATGATCTGATTGGCCGCCACAGCTGCTTGCATTTTGTCTTTGCGGATGCCGCTCAACGTTGTAGCATCTCGCACATACAGCGCATTGGTAGGACAAGCATCCACGCAATGCGGCCCCCCTTCGGGGTCAAAAGTAGAGCAGAGATCGCACTTAACAGCGCAAGTGTACACACCAACATCCCACGCCAATAAAGGCGAAGTACCTCGCGGTTGGATGGGTGTCGGATAAGAAGTGCCTGCAACTCCTGCTATTGAGGTGCCCGAAGGATGAATGGCGCCAAAAGGACACACGATTGCACACATCTTGCAGCCGATACACGTCTGCTCATGTACGATAATGGCATCCTCGGTGCGCGTAATTGCATCAACCGGGCACACAGCCAAACATGGCGCACCCTCGCATTGGTGACAGGTGAGCGCTGCGGTAACCTCAGGAGTAAACGTTAGAGCCAAGCGAGGCTCCGCTTGTAGCCCGGCCATCCGATGACCTTGACTACAAGCGGCAAGACACGTTCCACATCCAATACATCTCTCCGGCTCTATAGCGATGAAGGTGTTCATCTTGATCCTTTCGGAATCGAAACCGGAACGAAAAAACTAAGCGAGCACTGGTTCACTTGCAGGAGCAACATTTTGAGGCGCTGCCTCTTTCGCCAAGCGATCTTTCATGCTCGTATAAAGTGCCTGCATATGACGCTCAGCCCAGACCTGATCATCAATACAATGCACTTCGCATGCAGAATATTTATCTTCAGGAGTGCCTGACAGCGGATCGGTTACGTGCATCGTAAGATCATTGCATTTTCCGATCCACCATTGATACGTCATGTAAACAGCGCCTTTGTTGATGCGCTCGTCCAAGCAAGCACGCGTAATAACTTTGCCACGACGAGAACTAACCCATACCAGATCTTCATCGCGAATATTGCGCGCTTGGGCATCGGCAGGATTCATGTGAACATAACCCGGCTCATCAGCCAGCATAGCCAATACCTTGCAGTTGCCGGTCATTGAGCGGCAAGAATAATGTCCGACTTCGCGCACAGTGCAAAGCACCAGCGGATAAGCGTCATCAGGCAGTTCCGTCGGCTCAACAAAATCATGTGCCATGAGAATAGCCTTCTGATCTGCCGTATTAAATTTGCCTTCTTTATAAAGCGTTGGGGTTCCAGGGCATTCAATCGTAGGAATAGGCCACTGAGCATGTCCCGTGCCTTCCATTTTTTCGTAGGTTGCACCATAAAAATTGGGGCACAGGGAACGCATTTCATCCCAGATTTCTTTCGTATCCTCATAGTGCATGGGATAACCCATTCGCGTTGACAGTTCACTAAAGATCTGCCAGTCATGCTTGCATTCACCCTTCGGCGGAACGGCCGCAGTAAAGCGCTGGAACGTACGATCAGATGCCGAGAATACACCGTCATGTTCACCCCATGAAGTTCCAGGAAATACCACATCTGCCAAAGCAGTTGTCTGCGTCATGAAGATGTCTTGGCTAATCAAAAGTTCAAGATTTTCCAACGTCTCTTTCATGTCGGCTGAATCAGGCTCAGTTTGCAGCGGATCTTCGCCAAAGTTATAGAACGCCTTAATTTTGCCTTCCTTGACTCCGTGAGGCAGATCAGTCAGCTTAAAGCCGGGTTCTGCGGGAAGCTTACCCTCTGGAAGACCCCATGCTTTCTCAAACTTTGCACGAACCTCAGGGTTTTCAACTTTTTGATAACCCGGAAGCAAGCTTGGCCACATTCCCATATCGCATGAACCTTGTACGTTATTTTGACCTCGCACCGGAGCCAGGCCTGCATTATCGCGACCAATCTGATTCGAAATACATGCGATTGCAGCGATTGTATGTACTGTCTTTACGCCCTGACGTTGTTGGGTAACGCCCATGCCCCAACCGATAATTGAATTGGGGGCAGTAGCATACATGCGAGCAGCTTTGCGAATATCCTCAGGATCGCAACCACATATTTCAGCAACAGATTCGGGCGTGTAGTTCTTGATAGTCTCCCACCACTCGTCAAAACCGTTGGTATGAGCATCGATGAATGCTCGGTCATGCATGTTCTCAGACACGATGACGTTGGCGAACGCATTCATGAAAGCCAGGTTGCAACCGTTTTTGATTTGGATGTAGAGATCAGCGATACGAGCGGTTTCGATCGATCGAGGATCAACAACGATGATCTTTGCGCCCTTCTCCTTCGCTTTGACAATACGACGCGCAACGATTGGGTGCGAAGCGGATGGGTTGTAGCCGAAAAGCATGATGAGGTCGGCATTTTCCATATTGGGAATAGAAACCGACATTGCACCAGATCCAACGGTGTCCATCAAACCAATAACACTTGGGCCGTGGCACGTACGAGCGCAGTTGTCGATATTGTTGGTTCCAACACAGGCACGCGTAAACTTTTGCATAACATAGTTTGCTTCGTTGCCCGGTCCACGAGAAGAACCCGTGAGCATAATGGCGTCAGGACCATATTTCTCTTTGATGGCAGTAAGCTTTTTTGCCGTAAAGTCCAGCGCCTCGTCCCACGTTACACGCTCTAATTCGCCACCCTTTTCACGACGAATCATGGGATGCAAGATACGCGGAGTCAGAATCTTTGTATCATTGATGAAGTCGAAACCCGACAGGCCTTTCAGGCACAACTCACCTTCATTGGTCACGCCGTCAATGCCTTCAGCGCCAATGACCATGCCATCGTCCACGATAAGATTGAGCTTACAACCAGCACCGCAATACGGGCAAACAGCCATGTGCTTTTCCATAATCTATTCCTCTCTCTCCTAGTTCAAGTCCATGTTCAGCGGCACACTTGAAAATGCACTTGATGCTACAGCAGCTTTCATGCGGCGCTTGCGCTGACGATCCGCCAGTTCTTCCTCGTCAACCAGCATGAGACCTCCAGTGGGACATGCTGCAACACAAGCAGGGCCGCCTTCGCGGTCATAGCAAAGATCGCATTTCACCAATGCGGCTTTAGGCGTTGATTCAAGCGTTAGATTTCCAAGCTGTGATGCGCTTACCTGTGGAACTACCTCCACCGCGCCATACGGGCAAGCAAGCACACAACTACGGCAACCGATGCAGCGTTCTTGCTTTACCGCAACACGATCACCGTCGAAATACAATGCACCTTCTGGGCAAGAAGCCACACAAGGTGCATCGGCGCAATGATGGCACACAATAGGTGCCGAAATAGTTAAGGTTGTAACAAGATTTAGTCGGGGCTTCGGAATATCTCCCGGTACGCTGTGCTTGAGCAAGCAGCCAGCCATACATGTCTGGCACCCAATGCACAAGCCCGGGTCTGCAATGACAAATTTTGAGCCCATGTAGTCCTCCTCATATTTCTCTCTTAGATCTCAACCTACTTACCGCCTCATAGTCACGAGCCCTACACTCCACAATGACAGCGTCCCGGAAACGCCGCTTTGCGTGTGAACCCCTATAAGTACGCAGGACTCCTGCGGTAAGTCTATAAACCAATGTAAGAATAATGAGCGGATGGCAGCTCGTGCCTTGCGTTTGTCAGGCTCGTTATACGCTGTGATTCGCGGTTAGTAAAGAGTGATTTTTTCTGATTTTTAAAAAGCTAACAAAGTAAAATCGTAGCGCTCGAATTTCATATGTAATACTATTGTATTACATTTTTTTCACTGATCAGCACTTACGCTATGAAACCTCAAATTGCCGTCCCAAAATGGAGCTTTTTCTGACTCATACCGCAAAAAAAGAATTTCTCAGGAGAGCCTATGAGCAAGCAAGCAACCCTTCAAATACGCATCGATGAGAGCACTAAACAAGCTGCCGACGTTTTATTTGAAGCACTTGGTTTATCCATTTCCGAAGCTGTTCGTCTCTTCATCGCACAAAGCGTAAACGAGCGACGACTTCCTTTCACACCACACCTCAGCAAAAGCGAAGGAAAGACTTCCGCGTTTGGCAAACTCCGCCACTATGCAAATCCGCATCTTGCCGGCGAGGAGAGAACCGCGTGGATCAAAGAAGAGGGCGAACGAAAACAGCATGCAGCAGTTGCATTTTCCGGTCCGCCAAACCACCCTCCGATTATTGTCGACGAAACTATTCTGCTTAGGTACCTTCTTGACGATGAATCGCGCGCCTCCGCAAAAGCTCACCGCATCATAGCGGCCGGTACTGCACAGGCTTACCCAGAAACCATAGCTCGCACCGTTCGATTACTTGAAGAAACCTACCAAGTTCCACGTACGCTGCTCGGAACAGTTGTTGAACTTTTGGCTGATGACGTCTCCTTGGAAGACGGAGCCGCCATTCGTCTTGCTGCACGATTGTACGCAAGCAACAAGTTGAGCTTTACCGACAGCCTTACTGCAGCACGTAATGTTCTAACGGGTTATTGCGTAGAAACGTTCAACGCGACGCTCAAGCGAATCGTCAAATAACATCTCGTCGCTTCGCCTCCCATTGTACGCGCACATGAAAAAAGCGGCCTGCCGAAGCAAGCCGCTTTCAATCATTTGCAATGTGCAGTTCCTGTTGCGACGCCTAGAGTTGCTCTTTGCGACGAGCAAGTGCTAAAACGCCAGCTCCTGCAAGCGCCACCACAACCAGCATTACGCCAGCAGCGCTCAGCGGATCACCTGTAGGCGCCAGCGCGACCTCTTTCGTGGCGGTAGTTCCTTGCGTGCTGGGCAGCTTATGGAGCGTCGGATTCTCATCTGGCTCAGACGGCTGCGGCTCAGCCGGAACGCTCGGCTCTTCAGGTGCCTCCGGCTCAGGGATAGGCTCCAAGATGACCTGAATCGTGTGCGCTCCTGCAATGTCGTCGAAAGTGTACTCGGTAGCATTCAAAAGCTCAGGATGCTCAACGCCATCGATAATCACCTTCGCAACGCGATACTTCACGCCATCAATTTCGCCAACAGTCCAGGTCACGGTGTGGCTGGATCCCTCAACGACCTGCACCGAAGCGCTGATCGTGCCAGGACCGCCCGTCAGCTCGGTATAAATCATGAACTGCTTAACCGTGCCAGCACCGGTCGTGTCAAGCACCGGATAATCGCGCACCGGCAGCTCTTCGTCGCCCGGCACGCGCTTGGTGACCTCAAGCTTTACCGTGTGCTCCACATTGGGATCCAGGCCAGCAGGCACGTTAAACGACGTATCGTCGGGATTGAGCGGATAGTACACATCGTCAATCCAGATACCATCAGGCACATAACCATCCGGAATTGTCCAGGTAATTTCAGGAGTCGGGTCTTCGCCAACGTTAATGATGCCGCCGCCAGTGATCTCGCCCGGACCGCCCTCAATACCCGGCACGACCGTCACGTGATCCTCATCTTTGACGGTATCAGGGTTGGCCGTCTTGCCATCTTCGGCGAAGTAAACCACCACACGGTGATCATTGCTGATACCGGTAATATCCAGGTCAAGCGCTGCCTGGTCGTGCTGCTTAGCATCGGTGACTTCTGGCTCAAAGACTGGCTCAGTTGCGCGAACGTCAGCAGCCTTCTCTACGGTCGGTACCGCAGAGGTTGCAATGATCGTGTCGGTCGCAGCGGCAGATGCTGCAGGGGCTTCGTCAGTTGCGGTAGCATCGTCAGCAGCAGGCGCCACGTCAGCAGCAGACGACACCTCAGCAGACGCTGCAACATCTTCGCTCTGCGCTGCTTCCTCTTCGACCGCAGTAGTTGCTGCATCGCGCTCGTCGTAGTACTTCACGCCATCAATCTCAATGTAGGAAATATGCGATCCATCAGCCGGAACACCAAAGATATGCTCGTAGCGTTGACCCTTGTAGAACGTACGCGAGTTGGATACTTCGCCAGCACCATACTTCAGAACTGAAACGTTGTAGAGCACTGGCTTGACCGTTACTACCACGTCTTTGTTTTCGCGAATATTGGTCAGCTCAAGGTCACGATCATCGCCACCAGCTGCGGTTTTGCCGTTGACCTCAACGTTTGCAACCTCATAGACCGCGTAATCGGGGCTTGTGTAGTCCGGCGTAGTCTGGATGACCGGCTCCCACGCAACCGTGTAGCTGTCGCCGCGCGCGATGGTCGTACCACCCGTAATGGAGCCCGGGCCGCCCACAATCTTGGTTGTCACATTCAGGTCAGTTTGGCTCATGGTAGGCACACCCGAAACCGGCGCGAAATACACATCCACCACGTGGTTTGCAGCAATGTCAGGGAAGGCATACTTACCCGACGCCAGCACATCAGCGCTGACCGCAACGCCATCAACCAACACGCTCGTGACCAGATACCCCGGCTCCGGGTTCCAAGTCACTTCGCCATTCGCGCCACTGTTGAGCACCGCCGAGGGGCTTACCACCACGCCATTTGCGCCGCCGTACTTGTTCACGGTGACCGTGTAGTAGCCCTTTGAGGTCTGACCCGGCAGCACCGGATAGTTCGCCAGCGTCACCACAATCTCATGGTTGCCATTAATGTTGGCGAAGGTGTAGTCCGCAGGCGTCGGCGAGACAACCTTGCCGTCAACCTCAACGAGCGCAACGTAAGCGTTCGGGCCGACCGTCCAGTTGATATCAACGTTAGCACCAGGGCGAACGCTCTGTGAAGGCGTGATGGAGGCGCCGCTGGTAGCACCTTTGAGTTTCGTGGAAACGCCAAACATGTTCGGTGCTGGAGACGGGGACGGATCCTTGCCGATCACGTATTCAATCTCCACCTCAATGTCGGTTCCGTCAGGATCGGGATACGTCACCACGATCTTGTATTCGCCCGGCTCCGTCGGATCAATCTCTTCTTGCACCGTGCCACCCTTGGTGATGGTGATCACTGGTTCAACGCCCGCGGGAATCTTGCCGCGCGGATCATCAGGATTGTTGGGGTCAGGATCTCCGCCCAACTCTTTATCCACAATCTCTTTCAGGTCATCTTTCGTGACCGGATCGTCGCCGCCATCAGGGGTAACGGTTGTCTCAATAACAATTGGGTTATCTTTGTTGATCACATTAGAAGGACGCGCTGTCACACCAAGCTTGCCTTTCACAAAGCTCAGCACATAGTTGCCATCTTGCGTTACAAAGCCCGCCGACGTACGCGAAACCTTGGAGAAGTTCGGCGTCAGCAGATAGGTGCCAATTGCCGGATCGGCGCGGTTAAGGCGCATGCCACCTGCCGTTGCTGGCGTGTAAGTCACACTGCCCAGCACGTCAGAGAGTGTATCACCCGGCGCCAACAAGTTAGCAGGCCACGCAACCGGCCAGGTCGTCTGACCGTCGGTATCGCTTCCGGTCACCTTGGAGGCGTCGAATGCGCCCGCGTTATGCTTGTAGTTTGCATTGCTGCCGATAGCTGCAGCGGTATTAAAGAACGGAATGCCCGTAATCCAGCTGGTAACCTCGGTGCCCAGGTCGTTGACATAGGTGCTGGTCACCTCAAGGGTACGCGGCTTAATCGCGCCTGTCACGGTCAGCGTACCGTCGGATTTGAGTCCTTTGAGCTTGTAGTCAGCCGCGTCCTTGCCCGCAAGCTTAACGCCGGTGAGCTTCAGCTCAACCTGGCCGGCATCCTTCGACACAAACTCAGCATGCTCGTAGGTCAGATAGGCCTGCGCACCCGCCACCGTTGCATCAGCAATATTTACAGCACCTGCCACCATATTGGTAGTACCGTCATACAGCTTGGCGAAGCCACGACCAGCAACTTCAGTTGTTGAACCATCAGCGTTGATGAATTCGCCACCTGCAGGCGCACCTTCTGGATTACCAGGCGTCGGCGTGCTGGGTGCAGGCTTGGTTACATCAATTTCAAGGGGGCGAATGCGGAAGACGCTCTCGCCAGCGACATACTCAACAAGGCCCCCCTTTTGGCCGTCTTCCTGCTCATAGGGGCTTTGGAATACGCAGGTCGAAACAACCTTATAGGTACCAACATGGGTGGGTTCAGCATCCATCTTGATCCAGTGATCAGGGTTGTTACGGTTGCCGCCCTCTTTGAGCTGGTAATACGTGCGATCAGGCGTTGCCGGCTCGGTGATAAACTTGCCAGCGGAGTCGCGACCAATGATGGTCTCCACGTCACCGCCGTTAACGTTTTCGCGAATATTGAGCGGCTGACCAACGTAGACATCAGACGACTCAGTGGTCAGCGTTTTGCCTGATGGGTCAATGTTGATGTCAACCTTTACGTACACGTCTACGTCAACATTAGCATCTCCATTGCCACCCGATGTGTCAACGCCGCTGTCGTCATCGCCCGGCATGCCACCGTACTCAATGACGTAGAAGCATTGGTTGTTATTGGCATAGTCGTTCCACTGGCCATTCACACTCGTGTAGAAGTGAGCGCACATTTCGCCACTTGAATTGTTGGGTTCGCCACTTGCCCAGTTGGTAAACATGGTGCCACCCTCAGGGTCGGGTGCGGCAACTTGGCCTTTCAACGGGCCGTAGCTCACAATTTTGCCCGCTTCAGGACCGGAGACCCAGTAATAGAACTCCGTGCTTCCGGTATGGGTTGTGCCCGGAATGGTAATGCCTTTGCTCTTATAGAAATCGGCGTAGGTATTCTTGACCGGCGACGTGTAGGGATCCCAGCTGGTTGCACCCATCCAGCAGTTCTCGGCAATCATCGTATAGACGTAGTCATGCTCTTGCTGGGAGGTGATGGTTACCAGATAGCCCTGCATGCCCATGTATTTTTTAGTCTTGCAGATCTCATAGGCGGTTTCCCAGTTCACGCGGGTGCGCACGGTCTCGTAGTAGTGACCATTGGTTGCGTTGTAGTCATAGAGCGTGGAGACCGGATCAAAGCTTGCAATCATGCGCAAGCTCTTGGTGGTTGAGCCGTCCAGGGTGATCTCAAGGTTTTCGCGCAGATATTCTGCCCACTCATCAGCCGTTGCGCCTTCAGGCACGTTGATGGAAACGTTACCCGCCTTACTGCCGGCATAGCGCTGGAACTTTCCGACACCGTTCAGGTCAATATGGTCAGCCGTCGTAATAGCCGAGGTGAACTGAATGGTAATGCCTTTGATGGGTCGCGACGAATTCGACACAACCGTCAAATGCGGGAACTTGTAGGTGTTGGTGGTGTTTTCCTTGAGCGTTGCGGCTCCGGCCTTAATCTCAAGGGTTACGTCATCAACCGTACCAGATCCCGTGGAACCTTCTACCTCATCTGCCCATGCCTCCTGAGGCTGCAAAGCTCCCATGGGGATCATGAGCGAAATCGCCAAGAGCGCCGCAAGCATGCCGCGCGACAGCTTCTTCGCCATTGTTGCCACCCTACTCACACTCCTTGAATAATTACCGACAGTTTTGAGCTCCGAGGATTCGTGGCGTTCCACACGGAAAAGCCGCACCAGATTCTGGATTGCGGCTTTGCTCATGTAATGAACGAGACTAATCTGAGTAATATGGTAATTATTCGGTGGCAGTTTAGCAACGAATTAGTTACGGACGGCGGCGCTCTTTTCGCGGTGTGCGCACTCTTGCAGACGGGCGCGCGACCTCGTTGCGGCTACGTGGCCTTATGCAGCACGCTCAGGCGGAACCGCAGCCTCGCGCACGGCGAAACGCGTCGCGCCCAAATAGTGCGGATGCTTCGTCAGTATGCGCTCAGGCAGGTTCACGTGCTGTGGAGTACGCGACGTTGCCGCAGCCAACATGCGCGAAGAAAGCGCGACAATCGGAGTTTGCTTTGCAACGCGTGCAACAGACGCTGCAGGCACCGCAGCAGGTGCCGCCTCGGGAAGCTCGCTTTGGCGACCCTCATACAGGGTTGCCAGCACAACCGACACGATAATCATGCCAGCACCAGCAAATCCCATGACTGAAAGTGTCTCACCCAAGATGGCGAACGAGAACAGCGCCGTAAACACTGGCTCGCCCGTGATAAGCAGCGAGACCGTCGTAGACGAAAGCACCTTGAGCGCCGCACTTTGCAGCAAGAAGGCCACACACGATGACAGCACGGCCAGAAATGCGATGGTTCCCCATGCAACTGGCTCAATAGCGGCCACGTTCACCGGCGGTTCAAGGACAAGCGCGCACGCTAATGAGAGCACAAATGCCATTCCTACCTGGGTTCCTGCTACCGTTACCGCATCAATGTGCGAAAGGAGTCGCTGCGAAAATACGATGGAACCTGCCATGGCAACCGAAGCGATAATGCCCAATGCTTCGCCTGGACCAAACGTCAGCGCTCCCCCATTGCAGCACAACATGTACAAACCGCACACGACCGCAGCCTGAAACGGAATGAAGGCCAAAGGATAGCGCTGCTTATTGATGAGCGAACCCAAAATGGGCGTAAACACAACCGGCAGCGCAACCAAAAAGCCAACAGTCGTCACCGCGGTGAAACTAAAAGCAACGTTGCATGCAATAAACGAGATGGCCATGCACACCGCAGCCGGCATCCACACGCGCACCGACACGCCGCGGAGCTGACGCATCATGCGCGGGCCGAAGATGAGCGCAAACAGCGCCGTAGCCAGGCCAAAGCGAAGCGCCATGCACCACAGCGGCGTCACGGAGTCATAGGCAACTTTCGTGAGTGCGCTGCCTGATCCAAAAATGATCGTTTGTAGAATCATCGCGGCAATAAAGAGCCATCGTGCGTTTTTGATGCGTTCCATACGTCGTTTCCCAACTTCGCTACGTTTTATGTGGTAGTGCTTTCATTCAATGGTGCTGCGTAGGTAACAGCACTCATTCACAAGTCTCACTTCAAGCTTCCCTCCACCAGAGCGCAAAAAGCTAAGCTCCTGGTAGGAGCCTCTTTCTCATATGAATTGGAAGCGAAGCATATACTACTGATGCCCTCGAAAAAAGTAAAACGAGTATTTCTTTGTAACTCTTAAAGATTTTCTTATGTTTCCTGATCAAACCGATTGTGCATGCGAACAAAACAAGGAATACTACCGAATTGTCATCATAGGTACTACACAAGAGGAGCCCTCGCATGGCAAACCCCAAATATGAAGCGTTTTTAACCATCGCGCATACCGGCAGTTTCAAACAAGCCGCCGCCGATTTGGGATACACACAAGCCGGGATCAGTTACCTCATTTCGTCGCTTGAAAAAGAGCTGGGCATGACGCTTTTCGTACGCGATTACGGCGAAACCGTTCTCTCCGCCGACGGCCGCGAGCTCCTCCCCTGGATCCAAAAAGTCTGCACCGATGAGCGCCAGCTCTCGTCCCGCGTGGCAGAGCTCAAGCACTTAGAAAGCGGTCTGGTGCGCGTGGCGGCGTTTACTTCGACCTCCATCCAGTGGTTCCCAGGTATTGCGAAGCGGTTTTTGCAGCTCTACCCCAACATTGATTTGAAGCTCATCTGCAATGACGACGAACTTGCCGTGGGTGAATCAGTTTGGAATGGCGAAGCTGACTGCGCATTCTTCGTCTTGCCGACCAAGCGCGACCTCCACGCCATCCCGCTCAAGCACGACCCGCTCTATGTTGTCGTCTCGCCTGATCATCCGCTTGCTAACGCAGAGTACTTCCCGAAACGAGCGCTTGCCGAGGAGCCCTACATCCAGCTCATGAGCAACTCGCGCCCCTCGGAAATGAATGAGCTTTTCACGGCGAATGGGGTCACACCCAATGTTCGCTTCACCGTGGACAGCGACTACGCCGTTATGAGCATGGTGAGCGCGGGCTTAGGCTTTAGCGTTCTGCCTGACTTGATTTTGCACAACCCGCCGTTTCCGCTGGCCATCTTGTCGGCCGAGGTTGAAACCTCACGCGAAATTGCCATCGCCATTCGCTCCCCCGAAACCGCTTCCGCCGCCACCAAAGCATTCCTGGAAGTCACCGAGCAGTGGGTCGCCGAAAACGCGGCAGCCGACCTCTTCGACTAAATTGCGGCACGCCTTGGGCGAAGGCGCCCGGCTTCACACGCGCGCCCGCACGCCGTGGGCGACGGCGCCAGGCTCGGGCAATCCTGAGCTCGCACGAACGTGCCAAAGGGCACGTTCGGCTCGTGCGGAATCTCGCGTGGCGCCTCCGCCCAAGGCGTGCGGGCCTGAGACGCTCCCGTTTCGCGAGAACCGACCGACCAAAAACGCAAAACAGCCCAATTTCGTTGGAAAAATCGAGTTTTCCGAAGATCCGTGGTCACCTTAAACCGCTCGGAGCGGTTCACCGCCTCAAGCTCAGCGGCCGCTTTTTCAGCGCAAGCTTCTGAACAGGCACAATGCGGATGCCTCAAAAAGCTGCGGCACCACAGCCCTCCGAGGACTTGCGCCGATCTTCGGAATTCGCCAGTTTATTAACGCCAGAAGGCCTTTTTGCGTTTCGAAGCATTCGCCACACTCCTAGCACGATGACTGGCTGGAAGCGCTCGCTGCCTGCGATGACGTCAGCTCACAAAAGTGATGGCTCACGGGAAGGTGCACCCAACGTTGGCGCCTCAAGCCAGACACACTTTCGCCCCCTGAGCCTTCTTGCAAGAAAATAGGGATGCTGACCTGCGTCAACATCCCTACCCGAACATAAAGCTATGCTTTGCAGACAGCACGTAACCAAGGCGTCTGCACAAAAAACCTTACGAGAACAAGCCCTGCAGAAGGTTCCCCTCAAACGCGCGACCCTTTGCGTTGCGCTTGGCGAAGGCGAAAGCTTCCTCCAACGTAGCCAGCGCGATATCCTTGCGCTCACCCGTCGAGCGACGCTTGACCTCAACCTTACCCTCAGCCAAACCGCGCTTGCCAACGATGACCTGGATCGGCCAGCCAATGAGATCGGCGTCGGCAAACTTCACGCCCGCGCGCTCACTTCTGTCATCAATGGCAACCTCAAAGCCCATGTCCGCCAGATCGGCAGCCAGCTTCTCGGCGGCAGGTTGCACCTGGTCATCGCCAACTGTCAGCGGAATCACGCACACGTGCGCCGGCGCCACCGACATCGGCCACGAGATGCCGAATTCGTCATTGTGTTGCTCAACAATAGCTGCAACCGTACGAGAAACACCAACGCCATAGCAGCCCATAATGAACGACTGCTCTTTGCCGTCTTCATCCATAAAGGTTGCGCCCATGGCTTTTGAGTACTTGTCGCCAAGCTGGAACACCTGCGCAACTTCAATGCCGCGCGCACCCTCCAGCGTGAGTCCGCACTTCGGGCAGCTATCGCCAGGGCGAACCACCGACAGGTCATCCCACTGGTCAACCGTGAAATCTTCGCCCAAACGAGCACCCACATAGTGGAAACCGTCTTCGTTAGCGCCAACCACCCATTGCGGAATTGCTTCAAGGCTTCTATCAGCAATAACGTAAGCATCCTCAGGCAGACCAACCGGACCCATTGAGCCTTTGTGCAGCCCAAACGTCTCCATCTCATCATCGGTCAAAAGCTCAAAGCCACCCGCCGCGCGCGCCGCCTTGATCTCGTTCACCTCATGGTCACCCGGCACGAAAAGCACCACCAACTTGCCCTCGTCATTTTTACCCGAAAGCGCCTTCACCGTTGAAGACTCGGGGATATCCAGGAACTCCGCCAGCTCGGCAATGGTGTGAACACCCGGCGTTGCAACCTTTTCAAAGGGCACGTCGTAGACCGTCGGATGCGCGATGCACTCGCCCGCCTCGGTGTTGGCTGCATACCCGCACGTGCAATGCACCAGCTCAGCTTCGCCAGCTTCTGCAAGCGCCATAAACTCGCACGTCACACTGCCGCCAATTTGACCGCCATCAGCCTCAACGGGACGATAATCAAGCCCCGCACGGTCACAAATCTTGCCGTACGCCTCGCTCATATCGTCATAGGTTTTCTGCATAGACTCATAGCTCTCGTTGAAGCTATATGCGTCCTTCATCATGAACTCGCGGCTGCGCAACAGACCAAAACGAGGGCGAATTTCGTCGCGGAACTTCACCTGAATCTGATAGAGCGAAACCGGCAGCTCTTTATATGAACGCAGTTCATTGCGAACCAGTGCCACGATCAGCTCTTCATGGGTGGGCCCTAAGCAAAACTCGTGGTCATGGCGGTCGTTGAGACGCATGAGCTCCGGACCATACGCATCCCAGCGGCCGCTTTCGTGCCACAGCTCTGCCGGCTGCAGCGCGGGCATCATGATCTCCTGCGCACCAATGGCATCCATCTCTTCGCGAACGATATTTTCCACCTTTGACAACACCTTTTGGCCAAGCGGCAAGAAGGTGTACACGCCTGAGGCGGTCTTGCGAATAAAGCCCGCACGCAAAAGCAGACGATGGCTGGCAATCTCTGCGTCAGCCGGATCCTCTTTCAGCGTCGGAGCATAGAGCTTGCTCATTTTGATGATGTTGGGATTTGTCATAGCTTTCCTATCTCTTCCATCAAAGCGTCCACAATAGCGTCCTCTTCAACCTTGCGAACGATCTCTCCATGAGAAAAAATGACGCCCGAAGCCGCGCCGCACGCCACACCAATGTCAGCGTCGGCAGCCTCGCCCGGACCATTTACCACACAACCCATGACTGCCACTTTGAGCGGCTTGTCCAGATTGGCAATGTGCGTCTCTACGGTTTTCGCCAGCTCAATGAGGTTGACCTGGCAGCGCCCACACGTAGGACAGCTGATCAATTCAGGATTACGACGGCGCAAATCAAGCGCGCCTAACAGCGTCCAGCACGCGCGCACCTCTTGCACAGGGTCATCAGTCAGCGAGATACGCATGGTATCTCCAATGCCCTCTTCCAGCAAAATGCCCAGGCCAGCGGCTGATTTAATGGTTCCTTGAAACACCGTTCCCGCCTCAGTCACGCCAATGTGCAGCGGGATCTGCGGCAGGCGTTCGCTTAAGAGCCGATACGTTTTCACGGTGGTCATCACATCGTGCGCTTTCGCAGAAACAACCAGATCATCAAAGCCTTTTGACTGGCAATAGCGAACGTATTGTTCAGCTGACGCCACCAGCTTTTCCGGCAGCGTCAAGTCAGCGCGCGCCGCAATTTCGTCATCCAGCGAACCGGCGTTAACCCCAATGCGAATGGGAATGCCCGCCTCTTTGGCAGCCACCAACACCGCATCGGTTGCTTCAAGGCCGCCAATGTTGCCCGGGTTGATGCGCAGCTTAGCCGCGCCCCTGCGTGCAGCTTCAATAGCGCTTTGAGCATCAAAGTGGATGTCTGCCACCACTGGCAATGGCGAAGCCGCGCACACCTGCTCAAATGCATCCAAACATGACCTGCGCGGAATGGCCATTCGCACAATCTCACAACCCGCTTCCGCCAGCGCGTCAATCTGCGCCAAGTTGGCCGCCACGTCATCAGCAGGTGCGTTCAGCATGGACTGCACCGACACCGGCGCGCCCCCGCCCAGCGCAACGTTGCCCACCATGACCTGGTGGGTGAGATCGTGAGGTTTTTGGGAAAGTGACGAATCTGTGTGCGTCACGGCTGTATCTGCCACGTGTATCCTTCGTTCAAAACAGAAAGGCGCTCAAACGCCGCTAAGCGTATTGTAGCGCCCTACCTGTTATTTCATACCAATTCTCACCAAACAATTAGGTGAGCAATGCCTTTTTCGCTTACCAATTTCCAAAAACAAACCGCTGAATATCTTGGTTGGCCATCACAAGGAAGAAGCCTAAAAACAGCACCATGCCCGCAACCGACATATAGTTGAGCGCCTTAGCCGACACCACCTTTTTGGACGCCTTCTGGAAAACTTCCACCACAAAGCGACCACCATCAAGCGGCGGGATGGGCAACAGGTTCATAATGCCCAGCGAAACCGAGATCATAGCTACAAACTCAAGTGCGGTCACTAGACCTGCGTCAAACGCATCCTTCGACATGGCAGCAATACCAATAATGGAGGTTGAGTTTGAGATCGTGTCGCCCGCGGTTGCCGGGTTGAACAGGCTGGCTACCATCTGAATGACCATGCCAATGTAGGAGAACCCAAACTGGATAGCCTCAAGCGGCGCCAACACCACGTGATGCATCACGCCGGTGGTCGGATGCTGCATATCCACTCCGATAAAAGAGAAAATAATGATGAATAACAGCATGGCGAACAGCAGATTCACCGCAATACCCGCAAGCAAAATAACCGAGCGCTTCCAAAAGGGCAAGCTTCGATACTGCTGGTGATACTCCGACTCATAAAACTCGTGTGGATCAGCAACTGGCGTTGGCATACCAACCTCACGCTTTTGAGGGACAGGTAGTCCTGCTGCTGCAGCTTCGCGAATCTCTTTTTTGGTTGGCACATACTCAGGCGTGCGATACGTGTTGTACTTGTCCTGCTTGGTCGGACCTAAAATTGAGCCCCACTCAACCAGCTGCTCAAGCGCATCATACGCTTCGTCATCTGAGATATTGCAATCCTTGGCAATGTCTTCCATGTTCGCTGTGCCGCGCGCATAGAGCGCCGCCAACACCGGCTCCAGATGATCCGACAAAGGACCGGGCTCCATGCCACACACCTTCGCGTATCCTCCCAGCAAAATAGGAGTCACGCCAAACTTGGTGCCGCCTTTGGTAAAGCCAATGTTGGGTCCGGGAAGTCCGAGCATAAACTCAGTGACACGCACGCCAAACAGGCGCGATGCCAAATAGTGTCCACCCTCATGGATGAACACGAGCAACCCCAATACCAAGGTTGCGTACAAAATCATAAGCAAAATGTCCATGCGATAATCTCTCTCGCTCACACAGTGCGCACGGAAATGCGCGTCGAAAAGTTCGCTTTATTATACGAATCAATTCGCCGCCGCAAACACCTCCAGGAAAATCCTACATCTCCCGCGCACATAATCCACGACTTCTGTCCAATGTTTGGGACAGGCAAAGTACGTGAGATCCGCGCGAGATTGCCGCGAGATCACGTGGGTTCCGCATGAAAGCTACGTGTAACTGGCATAAACTTCTGGCGAATACACGAGCAAAAACTTTGAGATCGCCGTGAACTTTTTCGCGCCAAGCGCCCCTATGATTGCTTCAGCGGATCCGCACAAGGTAGATGCATGATATCGGGATAGTCCACAAACCCAATCGTTTCGTATAACTCACGTCCCAAAGGAGTAGCCTCAAGATAAATCTTTCCAATATTTCGAATGCGCGCTTGTTCGACCAGCCATTCCACAACTGCTTTACCTGCCCCCTTACCCCGATGAGCAGGTGTGGTGTAGATGTTCATCAAGTAGGCGTTTGTGCCCTGAGGGTTATCGGGAGAAGGCATTTCAGGCTGAATGCACATGCCCCCGCACGCAACCGGGATGCCGTCTTCGTACGCAAAGCAAGCCACATGCTGCTCCTGCACGATAGCCGCTTCGTAATAGGCTCTATTCGCTGCCAAAAGCTGGTGCATCTCGCGGTGCGACGGATGATCGAAAACTTCTTCGAGTACGGTTTTTCGCCATGCCATCAGCTGGTCTAAATGCTCCAACCCAACTTGCCTGACTTCATAGCGCTCCCGATCACGTGATGTTATTTGTGTCTTCATTAATACTGGCCCTCTTTCAGAACAACCGGCAAGCGCGCATCGTCTACTTTTCCGTTCGTATTAAGCGGCATCTCGTCAAGCGAGACGAAAAACTCAGGAATCATAAACGGTGTCAGATGTTGCGCCATCTCTGCGCGCGTCTGGCGAAGCGTAAACTCAGGCGCAGCAACCACGTAGGCAACCATGTATGCAAGCCCCGTGTCATCAAGATAGGCACGCACGCATGCCGACTCCACGCCTGTACAATTCGCAAGCACATTTTCAACCTCTTCGGTCTCTACACGCTTACCCAAAATCATGACCTGCGTATCTTTGCGATGCAGAAAAACGATGTTGCCATCAGGCAGTTCGTATCCCATGTCGCCGCTGCGATACAAGCGACCGCCCGGCGCATCGTCAATAAAC
The DNA here is from genome assembly GCA_910577495.1 of uncultured Eggerthellaceae bacterium. GTDB lineage: Bacteria > Actinomycetota > Coriobacteriia > Coriobacteriales > Eggerthellaceae > Xiamenia. Next base: position 68,114 of record CAJTML010000001.1, on the reverse strand, counting down.
GCGGCATTTTTGGACGGGTCTTTGTAACCAAGCGACACGCCTTCGCCCTGGATACAGATTTCGCCAATGGTGCCAGCAGAAACGGGCTGCAGGTTCTCATCGCGAATGGTAACCGTGCTCTCCAGCACCGCTTTGCCAACTGGATACGTGCCATCTTCTAGGGGTTCTTGATCGGTCGCGCGATAGTACGAGCAGCACACCGTGGTCTCCGAAGGCCCGTAGGTGTTATAAATCTCAAGATGTGCTGGCAGCTTTTCGGTGTAACGCGCACGCAGCACGTCACCTCCGCTGATGAGCAGCCGAAGCGTATGAGGGATGCAACCCTGCTCACCCATATCGGCAACCAGATACGGAAAACCGCTGATAATGGTGGTGTTATGTGCTTCAGCAAACGCCATCGTGTCCACCAGATTCTCTTTCAGCTTCGCCGACGGAATACAAAGCGCCCCTCCGTTTAAGAGTGTGGCGAACACCTCTTCTACAAAGATGTCGAACGAGCAAACCGAATACTGCAGGGTCACATCCCCCAGTCCCACATGGAATTCATGCTCAAAAGCGCGCGCATAATGACACACGTTATGGTTGGTTACCACCACACCTTTTGGTGTACCAGTCGTCCCCGAGGTGTAGAGAACATAGGCTGGCGCTTCGGGATGCTGCGCCGGCTTACACGCTTGAAGCAGCTGATCAATGGCTTCTGGTGACGAAGCGCCTTCGTCTTCACCCGCGTCAGGCTGCGCACCCTCCAATAAATCCTCAAGAAATACCAGTTTAAAGCCAGAAAGCCGCTCCGCATAGTCACGCGTCGTGATCACGTACGACACCGCAGACTCATTCATCATGAAGCGAATGCGCTCAGGCGGAAAGTCGGGTTCTGCTGGCACATAGGCCGCCCCCGTTGTTAGGATTGCCAAGATGGCGGCGATCTGCGCAACACCATGATCGCAAACGATGCCCGCAAACGAAACGTCGCGCGGTAATTGCTGACTCATCCGCAGGCTCAGCGCGGCAAGCTGTCCATAGGTACAACTGCCCTGTTCGTCTCCTGCTGCTTGGGCATCTGGCTGCGCAAACACCTGCTTCAAAAACACATCCATGATGACATTGTTATTCAATTCTATTGCTCTTATGGTTTGCATATGCATGCGCCACTCCCATCAAATACTCAGTCGCAGACGCCGCACAACTCGCGAAGCGACACGACGCCCACCTTCAACTGTACCGATCTGACTCCCTGAGCAAAACACTCATTCATCAAGCGATACGCAACCGAAACTGCCATGTTGCACATCTGGAACTATCACGTTGCAAAGGGTGCTACCATAGAGAAAAGAAAGTGAGTAACCACCATGAACCAAGCATCTCCAATTCAGCTAGTTCACCTTCCCAACCAGCTCAAACACTGGGATTCCACCTGTCATGTCAGCTTGCACGACCCAAAAGCCGCTACCATCTATTTAGTTTCTGCGGGATTTCAAAACCTTGACACTGCAACCCTGGCAGCTCAGCTCAGCGCAAATCTGGTGGTGCTCTCAATCAAGGATTGGGACAACGATTTAACTCCCTGGCCAGCACCGGGTCTCTACCCCGATGATGCACCATTCAAAGGCAATGCAGATCACTCGCTACACGAGCTCACAGACTGCATCATTCCCGCGCTTGAACAGCAGTTTTGCCTCGCATCCACGCAGCGGGCGCTGGCGGGCTATTCGCTTGGAGGCCTCTTTTCGCTCTACGGATTTATTCGCCTGCTTGCGGGTGACACTTTGCGCGGGGAGCCCAACGCCACCCCAAGCGCGCCAAACAATGCGCCTTATTTCGACAGCGTCGCCAGCTTATCAAGCTCGGTCTGGTATGAGGGGTGGCCTGCATTTTTGCAAGATACAACGTTTGCGGGCACAGACACCTTCGCCTATTTTTCGCTCGGCAAGAAAGAGAAAAACGCCCCGCCCGCAATACTGGGATGCGTAGAGGATCGAACACACTTGACGGCTGAATTTCTGGCGAACCGCGGCGTCAAAACCGCGTTCGTTATGGAACCAGGCAACCACTTCCAGCATGTGTTTGAACGCATTACGCGCGGACTGCGCGTGTTAGACGAGTTTTACTTGCAGGCATAACCGCAACTCGCACTGCCAATGCATAGCTGTTTTAGCGAATGTTTTGTCGCGCCATCTCGCGTGCCCACGCGTCAATCTCTTGCAGCTGCGCCACGCTCTCTACCCGCTGCACACCTTGCGCTTCATGCAGCTCCATTACCGCGCGAACACACTCGGCAATCCCCAGATAGCTGCCCTCTTCTGCCAAAAATGCAGCCACGGCAACCTCGTTCGCCGCGTTCATAACACACGGCAGCGTGCCGCCAACTTCGCCCGCATGATAGGCAAGTGCCAGCGCACTAAAGGTGTCTGTGTCAGGCGCCTCAAACTGCAGCGTACCCAACTTGGTAAAGTCAAGCGGCTCAACGGGCGCTGCCCAACGTTCAGGATACGACAGCGCAAACTGGATCGGAATGCGCATGTCAGTCGTGCCCAAATGCGCAATCACCGAGCCATCGGTAAACTCAACCATGGAATGGATGGCGCTTTGCGGCTGCACCACAACAGAAATCTGATCATAGGGCATGGCGAAGAGATGGTGCGCCTCAATAACCTCAAGCCCTTTATTCATGAGCGTGGAGGAGTCGATTGAGATCTTCGCGCCCATGTTCCATGTGGGGTGCGCAAGGGCTTGAGCAGGGGTAATGTCGGTCAGCTCAGCGCGCGTCTTACCGCGAAACGGTCCGCCCGATGCCGTCACCCACAGCTTTGAAACCTCTTTGGCGTCTTCGCCCAACAGACACTGATAAATGGCGCCATGCTCAGAGTCAATCGGCATGAGCGCTCCGGCAGGACCGGTCGCAGGCGCGCGACCGTCAGCGCGACGCACCTGATCAAGCTGGCGCGCAAGCGGAATGATGAGATCTCCACCAACCACCAGCGACTCTTTGTTCGCAAGTGCCAACACCTTACCCGCCTCAAGCGCCGCGCAACTTGCACGCAAACCAGCAGCACCCACGAGCGCGTTGACCACGACGTCAGCCTCAGGCAGTTGTGCCAGTTCAACCACGGCATCAGAGCCGAATCCGAGCGTGCCTTCGCGACCTTCTTCTACCCAGGCAAGCGCCGACGACAGCGAGGACGTGCGCGCCTCATTACCCGCAGCGCTCCGCTGGCTCACCCAAGCCGCAAGTTCATCGGCTTGTGCACTTCCCGCCAAGCGCTCGTCGCCCAGTGCAATATGGCGAACACCAAATGTGCGCGCCTGCGCAAACACCTCATCAATGCGCGAATGAGCCGCCAAGCCAATGACCTGGAGCTGATCGGGATGCTGAGCAACCACATCAAGCGTTTGCGTACCAATTGAACCGGTTGAACCTAAAATCACAATACGCTTCATGTTGCACCTACCTGCGATATGCTAAAACTTTTGTAAAAGATACATCTAACCCACGAAGGGGATACAACCGCCGCCAATCAGCAAGATAGCCGCGGTAACAGACACCAAAAACAAGGAGTCACACCGGTCTAAAAGTCCACCATGACCTGGCATGATGGTACCCGAGTCCTTAAAGCCAGAATTACGCTTAATGCGGCTTTCTGCCAAATCTCCCAAAACACCCATCAGCCCACTGATGAGGCCAAAAACGATTGCCATCGGGATAGGCATAGTGACGCCGGGAACAAATGACATCGCGCACCAAAAGAGCATGGAGGCAACGAGGCCCGCCAAAAAGCCTTCCCAGCTTTTCTTCGGAGACGTACGGGGAGCCAGCTTGTGCTTGCCAAACTTCGACCCAATCAAATAGGCGAACGAATCATTGCCCCATACGCTCAAGAACAGCAGCAACACCAATACGCCACCCCATGGGTCGGGAAGCGCCATGCGAATTACCAAAATGCCGCTCAGCAACATACCGCAATAGGCGGCGCCAAAAAAGCTCACGCCCACGTCAGGAATACGTGCGCGCTGCCAAAAGACGTACCAGACAATCAGCGCCAGCAGCAGCACGAGCGTTACCATCATGGTGCCCAAAAGCCCAAAGAAAAAGACGCCGACCGGATAGAGCACCGCAGCAATAATGCCCAGCGTCTCATTGGGCAGCTTCGCGTCTGAGCGCAGCATGTAATAGAATTCGCCCGCCGTAATGCCAGCCGTCAGCATCAGCAACGCCAGCGTCGTCCAGTCGTTAATGATCAGGCATAACACCGAAAGCGTGACATAGACAAAGCCCGTGCGAAACCGCACCTGCAAATCAGTTGGGTTGCGCAGTTTCTGCGGCGTCTTACTCTGGACGGTCTGCTTAATCTTCTGACCACGTGTACGTTCTTGCTCGTCCACCCTACTTCACCGCCCCGAACCTTCGGTCGCGGCCTTGGTATTCCAACAAGCACTCCAAAAACGTGTAGCGATTAAAATCCGGCCAGAGCGCATCCGAGCAGACAAACTCGGAGTAGGCAATTTGCCAGAGCAAGAAATTGGAAATGCGCATCTCTCCTGAAGTGCGAATGACCAGGTCAGGATCGGGCATGCCAAAGGTATAGAGGCCTTCTTCGAAAAGCGCTTCATCCACAGCAGGGATCTCATGCCCCGCTTCTGCCTGCAGCACCGCACGATCCATGCAGGCCTGGCAGGCGCGCAAGATCTCTTGGCGGCCACCATAGTTAACCGCCACGACAAGCGTCATGCCGTCGTTGTTGCGCGTCTTCTCCCATGCTTCATCAAACGCATCACGTGTCTCTTGCGGCAACAGCGACAAATCTCCGATGGTTCGCACGCACACATGCTCTTCATGGAGGCCATCTACCTCAGCAAGCATAGTCTTGGCGAACAAATCCATCAGACCGATAACCTCTTCTTGGGGGCGCTTCCAGTTTTCCGTGGAAAACGAATAGATCGTTAGATAGCGAACACCCAGGTCAGAGGCACAGCGAATCGTTTCTCGCACCGCTTCAATTCCCGCTTTATGCCCCTTCAAACGGTTGAGTGCACGCTTCTTCGCCCACCGGCCGTTGCCGTCCATGATGACGGCAACCGACTCGGGGATACGCGCAAGATCCAACGCAGTCGGGTCAAGCCCGGCTGGCGGATTGGGGAATATGTAATCAAGCGGCTTATTCATTACTCAACTAAAATCATCGCGCGCGTTGATTTAGATCTCCATGACCTCAGCTTCTTTTTTCTTAAAGAGCTCTTCAACCTGCGCAACATACTTATCAGTAAGCTTCTGAATTTCTGCCTCAGCACGACGCTGATCATCCTCAGGCAAGCCGTCGTTTTTGACCGCGCGCTCAACAGCAGTATTGGCATCACGACGCGCATTACGCACTGCCACGCGAGCCTCTTCAGCATAGGTCTTGCACTGTTTTACCAGCTCACGACGACGCTCTTCGGTCAGCGTCGGGAATGCAAGGCGAATAACCGAGCCGTCATTGGTCGGCGTAATACCCAGATCACTCTCTAAAATTGCGTGCTCAATAGCACCAAGCGAGCCCTTGTCCCACGGCTCAATAACCAACAGGTGCGCATCCGGGGTCTTCACGCCCGCCAATTGGTTAACCGGCGTGGGTGCTCCATAGTAATCAACGCGAATACGATCCAGCACCATTGCGTTTGCGCGACCCGTGCGCACTGAGAAAAACGCCTCACCAAGTGAGGAAAGTGCCTTTTGCATACGCTCCTCTGCGTTCAGCATAATTTCGTCAACCATAGATAGGTTCCTTCCCTTTTGATTCTGGCGCTTCTGCTCAAAATCTGACAAAAATACGTACCGTTATTCTACCGTGGTTCCTACTGATTCGCCTTTTAATGCACGCGAAATGTTACCCTTTTCGGTCAGGTCGAAGACGATCATAGGCAGGTTATTGTCCATACAAAGCGACGTAGCCGTAGAATCCATTACGTGCAGACCTTGCGAAAGCACATCCATGTAGCTGATGCGATCATAGCGCTTCGCATCAGGATTGAGCTTCGGATCAGAATCATACACACCATCAACCTTGGTTGCCTTCATGAGGACATCCACGTCTAACTCGCACGCACGAAGCGCTGCAGTGGTGTCAGTGGTGAAGTACGGATTGCCCGTGCCAGCAGCCAAAATAACCACGCGACCCTTTTCAAGATGGCGAATAGCGCGGCGGCGAATGTAGGGCTCTGAAACCTCTTGCATGTTGATTGCGCTCTGCACGCGCGAATAGATGCCATGGCGCTCAAACGAATCCTGCAATGCAAGCGCGTTCATAACCGTTGCAAGCATACCAATATAGTCAGCCTGCGCACGATCCATACCCTCAGCAGAACCGGCCAGTCCACGGAAGATGTTGCCGCCACCGACTACAACGGCCAGCTGAACTCCGTTGTTTACGATTTCAGCAATCTGTTCGGCCAGATCATCAACAACTTTCGGGTCAATACCATAGCCAAGATCTCCGGCAAGTGCTTCACCTGAAAGCTTGAGCAACACACGCTTGTACTGGTAGTCGTCGGACATAGATCCATCCTCTCCATACACTGGCATACTTTATCTCTGCTTATGGTACTAGAATACCGATGCCTTACGCACCTAAAAGCCGCCACACTAAGGCGTTTTCATGCAATAGACAAAGCAAGAGGCAATCCCTGCGTAAGGGACTGCCTCTCGGTCAAGAGCTCGTTAGGCTAAGTCGCGGAATGCGAACCTTCGCAAGATTAACCTTAGCGCTGAGCCGCCTGCTGTGAAGCCTCGTCAGAGCCAAGCGTTACTTCGACATCACTGGTCTCACCATTGCGGTTCACTTGCAGCACCACGGTGTCGCCAGGGTTCTTGCCGCGAACGTCAAGCATGAGGTCGTCAGCTGAGGTTACGTCGCGATCGTCAAACTTGGTAACGATGTCGCCTGCCTCAAGGCCAGCTGCGGCAGCACCTGAATCAGGGCTTACGGCTGCAATGTAGGCACCTGAGTCAGTGGTCAGGCCGTAGCGCTGTGCGATCTGCGGAGTAACCGTTGAGAGCGACACGCCCAGTTGCGCATGCGTCGGGGTCTTGCCGTCCATGATCTGCTGAGCAATGTTTACAGCGTAGTTAACCGGGATGGCGAAACCAACGCCTGAATAGTTGCCAGAGTATGACGTGATCAGCGTATTGATGCCGATGAGTGCGCCTTCAGAGTTCACCAGAGCGCCACCCGAGTTGCCCGGGTTAATAGCAGCGTCGGTCTGAATCATGTTGGCATAGACCGAAGTCTCACCCGTGGCATTGCCATACTGGTCGGTTGAAGCAGGCATAATCTGCGAGCGGCTGGTTGCAGAAACGATACCAGTTGCAACCGACTGCTCCAGGCCAAACGGGCTACCAATTGACATGACCCATTCGCCAATAATCAGATTGTCAGAGTCACCAATATCCATCGGCGTGAGGCCACTTGCGTCGCGAGCCTTCAATACTGCCAGGTCAGAGCTGGGGTCAGTACCTACGATGTCCGCGTCGTATTGGTTGCCCTCAACGGTGACAGTCACTGCATCAGCGCCGTCAATAACGTGATTGTTCGTGACGATATAACCGTCCTCAGTCAACACCACGCCTGAACCAAGGGAAGAAGCAATGAGCTCACCAGAGCCCGTTGCAGCGCCAAACATGCCCATGCCTGAGGTGTCAGCTGTGTACACATCGATAGCTACCACGGACGGCAAGCACTTCTGCGCAACTTCCTCAGGCAGCGTTTCTGCTTTTTGGGTAATGGCCGTAGAGCCCGACTTGTTTTGCGAAATGGTCGGCGTCTGCGAATCCGTTGACGGAGCATTGCCCACGTTTGCCTGCCAAATGCCAAAGCAGCCCAGGCCAACAGCGCAAGCAACTGCCGCGCCCGCAAAACCTAGCCAGAACGTCTTGCCCGTGCCGCCACGCTTCTTCTCGTGCGTGTGTACGTGCTGCGGGTTCACTACCGGAGCAGTCGGGCCGCCAGTCGTGCTTTGATAGGTGTTCTGATGCGGCATGCTGTAGGTCTGCGCGGTCGGCGTCGGCGGAATGGGAGCCGTGCCAGTTGGCGACGGTGCCGGTGCATGATGCGGCACTGGTGCGGTCGGCTGTGCGGCGGCTGGCTGCGCGGCGGTCGGTGCCGGGGTTGCTGGGGTTGCGGCCGGGGTCACCGGGATGTGCTCGGTGGTGTCAGGCTTTTGCGGCTCAGGCGCGCCGCCCGTCTGCATATCTTTCATATCGGTCATGTGTTCACGCTCCTTATAGTCATGGTGGCGAAGGAACGTTTCGCCCTTTCGCCAGTCCTTATAACCAAAGTCATAGGGTCAGGTTATCACCCAGCATTCGCCATTTTTAACGCAGGGTAAGATTGTCATGGTTGCGTCACGGAAATACACCAGATGGTGTATGCACCGTTACCATCTCGTGGAATGCGGCGCCTGTTTCGCCTGTTAAGCGGTGTATGCTGCGCGGAAATCGGCGATGTCTTTTTTGTATTCCGCCAACGTTCCGTGCGGCTCTTCGATGATGAACGGCAGCTTCGCCAGCTTCGGATGGTTCATGACAGCGGCCAGCGCGTCGAACCCGATTTTGCCCGAACCAATGGCTGCGTGACGGCCTTCGTGAGCGCCAAGATCGTATTCGCTATCGTTTAGGTGCACCATGGCTACACGATCAAGTCCGATGATTTTGTCGAAAGAATCCAGCACGCCGTCCAGGTCGTGCACGATGTCATAGCCAGCGCTCCACAAAGCGCACGTGTCCAGCCCAACCGCCACATGATCAGCCAGCGTTACCTGCTGCAAAATAGCCTGCATCTGCTCAAAGGTTGCGCCAATTTCAGTACCGCGACCAGGCATGACCATAAGCACCACTTTGGTTGTTTGCGAGGGGGTCAGCGTTGCGTTGATAGCCTGTGCCAGATCGGTTATGGCCTTGTCCGCGTCTTGCCCAACCGCGCTTCCGCAATGCATGGCGTAGAGCTGATGAGGGGTTTCTTCCATACGCGCCACATCTTCTGCGAAGATCATGCGCGCATAATCGCGCTCCTTTTGATCCTTGGCAGCCAGGTTCATCGTGTAGGAAGCATAGCCAACGATGGGATGAATGTGGTGCTCATCAGCGTATTCAATAAACGCGCCCAAATCCTGCGGGTCAAGCTTTTTCGCATGGCCTCCGCGGGGATTGCGCGTAAAAAACTGGAGGGTGTTTGCGTTGAGCGACTCCGCCTCCAGCGCCATGGCCAGATAGCCCTCTTTTTCCGACATATGACATCCGATGGTTAACATGATTCGTCCTTTCCAAAAATGCCATTTGAAAAGGAGTATAGAAGCGTCGTCGCACCCGCAATCAAGGCCACGCGCTTTGGTCATGCGTGCGTTAACAAGTTGCAAAGAATTGATTACGAAACCAGTTTGCGAAGCAAGGTTGCAAAAAAATCGCGGTGCACGACCACGCACCTTCGGCTGATTAATGTGACATTTGATGTGACCCTTTGTCACAGGCGCGAAGGGCGGCGATTTCTTGGGCGTAGCCCGACAGGTCATCTTGCGGCGTTTCCAGATAGAAGGGCAAGTGCGCCAGTTTGGGGTGCATGGTTACGGCCGCAAGCGCATCAAAACCAATGTGCCCCTCGCCGATGCGAGCATGGCGGTCTTTGTGCGAGGCACGCGGGTTTAAGCTGTCATTGAGATGAATGGCGCGAAGGCGGTCAAGCCCAATGACGCGGTCGAACTCATCTAGCACGCCGTCTAAATCTTCTACGATGTCATAACCGCCATCCCAAATATGACACGTATCCAGGCACACACCCACGTGTTCGTCCAGGTCAATGCGCTCAATGATGGCCGCAAGTTCTTCGAAGGTGCCACCAACTTCGCTTCCCTTACCAGCCATCGTCTCCAGCAACAGTGTGGTAGTCATATCAGGCGTAAGCACCTGGTTGAGCGTATCGGCAATCAGCTGAATTCCCACTTCACTGCCCTGACCAACGTGCGAACCGGGATGCATGTTGTAGAGCTGGCCAGGCGTTGCTACCTCCATACGTGCAAGGTCATCAGCCAAGGTCATGAGGGCGAATTCGCGCGTCTGCTCTTTGTTTGAGGCAGGATTTAAAGTATAGGGCGCATGTGCCAAAATGCGCGTAATCCCCGCTTCGGCTGCCAAGACGTCATAAGCGTCCAAGTCGTTTGGATCAAGCGCCTTTGCTTTACCTCCACGGGGATTGCGCGTAAAGAACTGAAACGTATTACCGTCAATTGAGGCAGCTTCACGCGCCATGTTCGCGTATCCCTTTGAACAAGAAAGATGACAGCCAATGGTAAGCATGATGCGTGAAAACTCCTTTATGCGGTTTTGACTTTATGCCTCTTTTTTGGATACCAGCAGCAAAATGCCAGATACAAGACTGAAGAAAATCAGCATGCAAACGCCAAAGGCGACGCTATTTGCTTTGGTTCCCTTGTAAATTCCCCACGTGTGTACGGTCATCGGAATCATCCAAGCAAGCGGAATGACTGCCCAGCACGTGCAAACCAACACGATGATGCAGAAGATGAAGGCAATCAGGCGAAGCGTGCGATCATTCTCAGTCATTGCGTATACCTGACCACCAGGGGCTGCATACGTAGGAGCCGCATAGGTCGGCTGCGCATACGGCTGCTGCGGAGCGGCCTGAGGCTGAGCGTAGGGCTGTTGCGGTGCAGCATAGGTCGGAGCAGCTTGCGGTTGCGGTGCAACTGCTGGTTCAACAACAGGCTGAGCAGGTGCTTCCTGAGCAGGCGCAGGCGCCGCATACGTGGGAGGCGTATATTGCGCTTGCGGCTGCACAGGTTGTGCGGGCTGTACCGGTTGTGCAGGTTGTTCAGGTTGTGGTACCTGCTGCGGTTGATCAGTCATGGTGATCTCCTTTAATCGATGGACAATACCTGCAAATATTATACGGGTTTTATCCCCTCACAACACAGGCAAAGCTACTCTTATGAATATCTTTCGCAATCCTTCAGAAGTGCTTCAGCTCAAACGCGCAAGCGATCGTTCACACAACGCTGTAACACGCGGCAACAAGCGGTCGCCCAGCTCATCAATCCCCGAGATATAACTGCTTTCAGCAAGTACCGCTTCCAATTTACGTGGAACTAAAGCTGCCATTTTTGCCAACTGATTCACAAGCCCATCCCCGCTTATTCCTAGTTCGCCCAGCTGGTTAGTTTCAGCAAATTTTTCAAGCCGCTGCGCACTGAGTCGGCCAACCCGATTCTCTCCTGCAACACCCATCGCTAATTTGATATCTCCAGGACGTTCAACATACGGCAAGAGCGATGCTACGTCATAGAGCGGTGCAATATACGCACTGTCAACGCCCAAAAGGAGCGAATAGTTTTTGCCATGCGCATCGGGTGCCCCTAGAAGGTAATTGAAGAACAGCATATCCATAAACTGAGAAACATTCTGCGCCGCAAGTTGTCCCGTTTGTTTGCAAACAGCAATAATATCTTTCGCTGAAGGTCCTCCCTCTTCGGCGTATTTATTTCCTGGTAGCACACCAAGCACCTGACAGAAGTCTTCCTGATGAAGACGAATGACTTCGCCATTATCATTGCGCACGCGATCATAGCGTGTCGCAATAATTGCAGGCTCATCGTCAAAAATCTCATACGCAACGTCGCAAGCAGCTAAATCGCATGCTTTTGCCAACTTCAAACAAACAAATTCATTCAGCGCACTCAGCCGCAAATCCGCAATTCCGGGCTTAAAAATATGTGTTGTTGCCGCCGAGCCTGCACAGCTATACCATGCATTGTTTTCACGCCGCAAAGCAAATTTCGCCTGCTGACCGCCGAGCGACCAGCGCTCTTGATTGGTTTCCCACCGCGCCTCTCTATTACCGCGCCCCCGGGCTAGACGCGCGGCTATCTCCGAATCCGAAATTGGTATGAGCGAACCGCTCCGATGCAGTACCTCTTCCGTAGCGCTCTCTGCACAAAATTGCACTGCTCCCGGGCAATCCAGTCCTATATGAGCCAAAAGGGCAAAAGGATTATCGGGTGAAACGCCATATTCAAGACCAAGGCTTCTTCTTACGTCGTAACTGTCAGGCAGCAAACCAAATAAGAAGGGGCGAATGATTTTGTCACCAAAAACCTCTCCAGAAATCGGCATAGTCAAAGAAAGTGGCGTTGTGCTATATCCCGCCCGGTAAGCAAATGTCAACATACCATTGTTTGCTTGATGCAGTTGCCCTGCCCGTTTGCCCGAGATAAGCACCTCAAGAGTTTTGGCCATGAGCCTCACCTCCATTTGTCCAGCTTGCCACAGCTTGCTGCAGAAGCGCTTCGTACTTTAAATCCTGAGGATCAGCTCCTACCTCTTGAGCCAATAGAGTTTTTTTCGAAGCGCTAACTCCATCACAACTCAAGCAAAGCCCCAAAGGTGCAAGAATAGCCACAAGATTTTCCAGGCCAATGCCATAAGCTTTTCCCGCCTCAAGCGAACGCACCGAACGCTCTGAAACATCAGCCATACTGGCAAGCTCTTTTTGTGTGAGATTAAGCTGGCGACGCCGCTGTTGCACTGATGCAGCAATTTCGCTTAATAACTCATCGCATTTCATAGCGCACTCTTTCTTGTCTACGCATTCACCGGTGCGGCGAAATACAAAAGGAAATATATTGCCTCTATTATAACGGCAATATATTTCCTTTCAAGTGAGCAGCACCATATAGCTTGTTCCGCGAAACTAGCCTGCCCTCTTCGCCTTATGCAAGCACCGCCACAAGAATAGCAACTACCAACAACGCCACGCACACAAGCAAAGCCGCCACGTCAAGCGCCCCAATTGGGTAGTCTTTGTGGCCGCTTTCACGTGTGCGAAGATTAAAGCCTCGCACCTCCGCTGCAATAGCAGCGCTGTTCGTCTTGCGCACCGAGCTCACCAAAAGCGGCACGCATAAGGGCACCATCAAACGAATCTTCTTCACGAAATTCGACGTATCGAACTCCACGCCGCGTGCGGTTTGCGCTTCCATAATGGCAGACATATCGTTCATGAACACCGGAATAAAGTGCACCGTTGAGGTAAACGTAAACGCGTACTTATAGGGAACATGCAGCTGTTTGACCGCCGAGTTCGTGATGTCAGACATCTTCGTTGCGTAAAACACCAAAAACAGCGGTATTGCAGCGGCCATCAGGCGAACCACCACCGTCAACGCGGCCAACAAACTTCCCGTTCCAATAAAGCCCCACGGAAGCGTGATGAGCGGCACGCCGTAAGGCGTGGTCAGCAAAATCACCACCGCCAAGATAAGCGAAAATGCAAACACTGCCTTGCACAGCCCCGCCGTTTCGCGACCGAAACCGCACCCTATGGCAAGCGTTAGCGCCAGCGCCAGCATGACCAGCAAAAACACGAGGTTGCTGCATACAAAACACGCAATGGCGAACAGCACAGCGCACACCAATTTGACCGACGGGTTCAGCTGGTGCAACAGAGAATTCCCGGGGACGTATTCCAAAAACTTCGCCATGTTAGCGTCCTCCTTCGCAGACCTGCGTCACTGCCGAAACCATGTGCTCAACCGTATTGGCGCACGCAATTGATGTTGGCACGTTGGCGAAATCACGATCAAGCGTCATGGACACCTCTGTGACCTGCGGCGGAAGAATATGAGCAGCCTTCAGCACCGCCTCGTTACGCAGCACATCAAACGTGTTGCCATCAGCCACTACGCGTCCTTGCGTCATAGCAATCACGCGGTGGGCGAAATCCCCCACCACTTCCATGTCGTGACACACCATCACTACGGTGGTTCCGTGGGCGTTCAAGTCACGCACCACACCCATCACCTTTTCGCACTCGCGAAAATCAAGGCCAGTCGTAGGCTCATCCAAAATGATCGTGGGCGGCTCCATCACGATGATTGAAGCCAGCGCCAAGAGCTGTCTGGTTCCACGGTTGAGCAAATAGGGCTCGTCATCAGGGTTGAAACCAAAGCGCTCAATCATGGCATCCACGCGCGCTTGCGCCTGATCATCAACCGCCCCTTGTGCCTTGAAGCCGAAAAGCAGCTCTTCACGTACGGTATTGCAGCAGATCTGGCGGTCGGGATTCTGGAACAGAAAGCCCAGCTTGCGCGCCAGCTCACTGGTTTTGAGCTGAGTTGTCGGCACGCCGTCCACCAACACCTCGCCCGCTGTCGGCTTCAAAAGGCCGTTCATGAGGCGCATCGTGGTTGATTTGCCCGCACCATTCGTGCCTACAAACGCCACGAAATCCCCGTCGTTAATCGTGAAATTCACGTCTTGCAGTACGGCTAATTCGCCATCATACGAAGCCGAAACATTCACAAACTCAATCATGCCAGCACCTCCATCAGCGCGTGTGTTGCCTGCGCCACGTTGCGAACCGTGGGACCGGCATACAGCCCGCGTTTCGCCAGTTCATTCATGAGCGTGGTGGAGCGCGGACAGTTCACGCCCAACGCCAAAAGCTCATCGGCATGTGCCAACACCGCATCGGGCGTGTCCGCGAAGCGAATCTGCCCCTCATCCACTATGACCAGCAGATCAGCATAATCTGAGAGGAGCGCAATTTTCTGCTCCACAACAATCACCGTCGTGCCGTGCTCACGCGCGTAACGAGCCAAAAGCTCAAAGACCGCCACCGACGACGCTGGATCAAGCTCAGCAGTTGGCTCATCCAATACCAGCACGCGCGGATGCAGCGCGATAACTGACGCCAACGCAACCTTTTGCTTCTGGCCGCCCGAGAGGCTGTCGATCGTACGTTCGCGCAGGTCAGCTATGCCCATTGCTTCAAGCGCTTCGTCAACGCGCGCCGGAATTTCCTCGCGCGGAACCGCGAAATTCTCCAAACCGTAGAGGATCTCGTCCTCCACAACGGTGGAAACCATCTGCGAGTCAATGTCTTGGCACACGCTTCCCACCAGCCGCGACAAGTCGGTCAGCGACGTATCCACCGTGTCGTATCCCTCCACGCTCACCGCGCCATAAAAATCGCCCGGATAGCAATGCGGAATGATGCCGTTAATGGCATACGTCAGCGTCGACTTACCCGAACCGGCCGCACCCGTGATGCCAACAAACGCCCCATCGGGAATACTGAGCGAGATATTGCGCAGCACTGGTTCGGTGCCTTCGCGATATTGAAAACTAAAGTTGTCGAACTCAATCATGAAAATCCTTTACCTTACCGTCAGACCTACCGCAGATGCGGCAGCCGCGGCCTCACGCGCCGCAGCCACACATACCATGACGCGCGTCGCAGCCAGACACCGTTATTTCTTGAGCACCTTTTTGAGCGGAATGGCCAGAATCTGCACAAAGATGCAGTTGAACAGCGCCGTACCCAGCACAATTGCCACATACGCAGCCATGGCAACGGCGAAATCTCCACCCACTGACACCACGTTGATGTAGACCGACAGTGCGGCGAAGGTAAAACCTGATACACAGGTGGAGATAAACGTATTCACAAGCGGGTTGATGTCCAGCTTGCCAATCTTCAGAGGAATGCGAATGAGCAAACCACACGCCAGCGCACCCAAAATCTCAGACGGAATATTCAGCAGCGGCGTGGCGTTAAGCATGGGGATCTGGCAGACCAAACCCGCAATCAAACCAATGACCACTGATTGGGCAAGGTTGGGTCGAATGATGATGATAGCCAGGCAGTATGCCGCAATAATGAAGTTCGGTTTCATGCCGAAGGAAGCAAGCAAGCTGCCCACCGTGAGCTTGAGCACCGCACCTGCAGCCAAAAGCACGGCTACCAAAATCAGGTCTTGTACGCTCAGCTGCTTCGAAGCGCCTTTTTTCTGAGCGGTTGCCGTGTCTCGGCGCTGCCCGCTCATCTCGCGCGGTTGACCTGCAATGATGCGCGGCTCTCCTACCAGCGTTTCGTTCGTTTTTGCCGTTTGAGTTGTCATGTTTGTTTCCTTTCGTCCTTTTTCACTTAAGCTTCGCTTACATCCCTGCAAGCCAACCAAATCCATTCGCCAAATGAAAAAGGCCTGTCCCTTACACGAAATTGCTTCGCATAAAGGACAGGCCTTTCGGTCTGCGGTGCCACCTTTATTGATCTTGCAAAATACAAGACCCACTCATGAACATGCCATCACATGCTCTGCCATTAACGCAGGCTCACGGTCCAGATACTTAGTTTGTCGTCCAAGCAAGCGCGTGCTTCCTTCGCCGTCAAACCTTTCCCCTTTCCCTCGGCGATCCATTTACTATCCGGCTTCCTGCGGGAATCTCAGCTGCGCCCGCTCTCTGTGAGTGCCCATGATAGCTTGACCTTCGCCTCATCGGTTTAGGTATTTGGTTGTGGCGCATACTTTAGCATATTGGTTAGCGTTCGCAAGCATCAATTCGACAATGGCGTTTTTCGAAACGGACATGCAACAACACGCCCACTCCGTCAGTGCGGCGAAATTATGCTGTTGCACAATGTTTGCTTGCAGGTGTGCTAAAGGCGGCGTACCCTTAGTTATGCAATCATTTTTGACATGCTATTCGCACTGTTGCACCCCAAGGCTCCATTCGGAGTCTTTCTTACTTATAGGACAAAGGATACGCACATGGGTCTTACGCGCAAACAAATTGTAATGTTGGCAGTACTGGTATTCGGCACGTTCGTTACCGTGCTCAACCAAACGGTTGTAGCACCGGCGCTGCCCTCCATCATGGAGGAAATGAGCGTTGATGCCGCAACCGCTCAGTGGCTCACCACCGGATTTACCCTAGTCAACGCCATCATGATTCCTATTACGGCGTTTTTGAGCGACCGCTTTACCACGCGCAGGCTCTTTTTGGTGTCCATGGCTATCTTCACGCTGGGTAGCGGTCTTGCCAGCTGGGGTATCACCTTTGAAGTGCTGCTGATTGGCCGCTTGGTGCAGGCAGTCGGCGCCGGCATTTTGATGCCGCTTGTGATGACCGTGCTCATGTGGACGTTCCCGGTGGACAAGCGCGGAACCGCCATGGGTTTGTTCGGCATCGTTATTGCGTTTGGTCCGGCAATTGGCCCGACCGCTGCTGGCATCATTATTGACCGCGCTACCTGGCATGACATGTTCGCCATTATTGCTGGGCTTTCGCTTGCCGTATTCGTCATTGGCATTTTCGCCCTTGAGCGTGGCGGCAAAACCAACAAAGATGTGACGCTGGATGTCCCCTCGGTTATCTTGTCCACGCTTGGCTTTGGCGGCCTGCTCTATGGACTTTCGCTCATCGGCTCATATGGTGTCGGCATTGACTCAGTCATTGGCACGATCGTGGGCGTGGTGTGCATCGTGCTGTTCTTCCGTCGTCAGCTGCGCATGGAACACCCCATGTTGCAGGTGCGCGTGCTGCAAAATCACAAGTTTTTGGTTGCCACCATTATCGGCATGATCGTGCAGGGCGCTCTGCTTGCTGCGGGCATCTTGGTGCCGATCTATTTACAATCCTACATGGGCTTTTCGGCAACCATCTCAGGTTTGGTGCTTTTGCCAGGCGCTATCATCATGGGCGCCATGGGTCCGATTGCGGGCCGTCTGTTCGACCGCCACGGACCGCGCGTGTTGAGCCTCATTGGTACGGGCGTTTTGACGCTCACGACCGTGGCCTTTGTGTTCTTAGGACCTGAGACCTCAATTGCATGGCTCACTATTGTTTACACGCTGCGTCTGTTCTCGTTGTCGCTGGTCAACATGCCTATTACCACCTGGGGCATGAACGCGCTCAGCAACGAGCTCATGAATCACGGCACCTCGGTCAACAACACGTTGCGCCAGGTGGCAGGCTCTCTGGGCACCGCCATCATCGTGTCGGTGTCAACCATTGCCACCAACCTCTCCCAGCCGTCTCTTGGTCAGACGGGCGCCAACTTCTTTGGCATCGATGCCGCGTTTGGCGTGTCGGCGCTGTTGTGCCTCATTGCGTTTATCATGGTAATTGCCCTGGTCAAAGACAAGCCAGGCGAAGCTCGCACGCGCGATCTGGACAACACGCGTTCAAGCGTACTTGAGTCCATCATGAAGCGCGACGTGTACACGCTTCCCGAAAACGCCACCGTTGCTGAGGCCATGGAGCTGCTTGTTGACAAGAACATCAGCGCGGTTCCGCTGGTTAATGCCGCTGGTGAGGCCGTTGGCTTTGTCTCCGACGGCGACATCATGCGCTACCTCTCCAAGCGCAGCGCCATGGTGATGGATCCCGTTGTCATGATCGTGCAAACCATGGAAGCTGACGGCGACAACAAAGACTTCGCCCGCAAGCTGGACGAGCTCATGGGCAAGCCCGCAAAAAGCATTGGTGCGAAGGGCATCATCGGTGTGGATTTGCATGCTGACCTGCCCGAAGTGTGCCGCGTCCTGGGCGAAAACCACCTCAAGAAGGTACCCGTTTTGGACGAAGGCCACATCGTCGGCGTCATCAACCGAAGCGACATCACGCGCTTCTCCATGGAGCGCTACCTTGAAGATCGTGGCGAAGAAGGCATCCCGCGCCATACCGATCATCATGACGATGATCACTCCAACACGCTCTCGCCGAAGCTTGAGCACGCCGAGCAAGACGCCGCTCTTGCTGATGACGAAGCGGTTGCCGCAAGTATTTAGCGGATGCGCTTACATCCCAAGTAGCTCGCGTGCATGGGTCAGCGAGGCTTCGGTTGTCTCACCAGAAAGCATGCGCGCAATCTCTTGCGGGCGCTCATCGGCGGTCAGCTGGCGAAGGAGCGTTTCGGGACGCACTGCTTCGCCCGCGTCCTTTTCAACCACATAATGCAAATCTGCGCGCACGGCTACCTGTGCCAGATGTGTGACCACGATCACTTGATGCGTGTGTGCCAGGTCGGCTAAAACCTCAGCAAGTGCTACGGCGGTTTGACCACCGACACCCGCATCAACCTCGTCAAAGACGAGCGTGTCTACATGATCAGCTTGACCGAGCACTACCTTGATTGCCAGCATCACACGCGACACTTCGCCACCTGATGCAATGCGCACGAGCGGGCGCGCCTGCATACCCGCACCCGGCTGGAAGAGGAACTCAACCGCAACCGATCCTGCTTTTGTCCACTGCTCACGCGGCAAGGGGGTTACCTCGCAGACAAGGTGTGCGCCGCCCATTTCCAAACGAGCAAGCTGATCGGTTACCGCTTGCGCAAACTCAGGGGCGGCTTTCGTACGCGCCGCTGCCAACACATCCGCTGCCGTTGCCAGCGCCTCTTCTGCCTGGTCATACGCCTTGCGCGCTGCCTTTTCGCGCTCGGCCGCATCATCAACGAGCGAGACAAGCTCGGCCGCCTCATCACGTGCAGCAATGACGTCTTCCATACGTGGGCCATAGGTGCGCAAAAGCCCTTGCAGCAGGCTCATACGCTCCTGATTTGCGGCAAGGGATTCGCCATCAAATTCGATGCCATCACAATAGGCTCGCGTCTCGCGCGCCACGTCTTCCAGAATATAGCCAGCCTCACGCAGCGATTCAGCGCATGCCTTGAGCTGCTCATCATACTCAGCAACACTATCAAGCTCGCTGATGGCACGAGCGAGCAGATCGGTGGCGCCATCTTCGCCCGAGAGCGCCTCAGCTGCCGTGTTTGTGGCAACCGCCAAGGCTTCCGCGTGCTCTGCCTTTGACAAGCTGGCCAAAAGTTCTTCGTACTCATCAAGGCGCGGCTGGACTTCATCTATGCGCTTGAGCACAAAACGCGCCTCGTCAAGCTTTGCCGAAGACTCCTGCCCCGCTGCCAACACGCGTTCCAACTCTGCTGCTGCCGCCTGCGCTTGGGCAAAGGCTTCTTGATATACCGCAAGGGGTTCTT
>CAJTML010000001.1:0-48281 GCA_910577495.1 uncultured Eggerthellaceae bacterium | reverse complement strand
AAGGCGCAGATGAGTTGTTGGTTTCATAAGCTGCTGATGCTCGTGCTGGCCACACAGGTCAACCGTTGGTGCAATGGTTTCTGAGAGCTGAGTTACCGACGCCATGTGTCCGTTAATGTTCACGCGCGAGCGTCCGTCAGCAGAAACGCGCCTGGTGACAACAAGCTCTTCGGCGTCGGCTTCGCCATCGCTAGCCTGAGCCGCGGACTCGGTTTCAGCCTCGGGAATCCCAACTTCACCGTTGCTGCTGTCAACTTCGCCCGCTGGTGCCACATAGAAACACCCCGAGACCACAAGCGCTTCTTCGCCATCTCGAACTGCGGATTTGTCCGCGCGCTCGCCCATGAGCAGCTTGAGCGCAGAAAGCAGCGCAGTTTTGCCAGCACCCGTTTCACCCGTCAGCACCGTCAAGCCTACTGCAGGCTTTAAGGTTGCTTGGCGAATGAGCGCGACATTTTCAACTTGGATTTCATCTATCATGGCACACCTCAGCGTGGGTTTCATATAAGGGGCTTCAGTATAGCAAGATAGGATGCGAAAACCAGTAGACTTCGCAACAAAAACAATGATTTCACTCAGGCGAATTCACATGTTTACCTGGTGTTATATCCATATGCAATGCGCGTTAGAGAGGCATGAATTACGCGTGAGATCCGCGTGAGGTTCGCATAAGATTTACGCGATATACCAAAGCCAGGGAACCTCCCCACCACTACGGCTCATCTGAAGTCTTCTGGAACACCTCGCCAAAACGCCAAAACCCTGTTTTGCGCTGAAATATGAGAGAATTCCGAAGATTGAGAGCCGCAGAGAGCTTTCAGAGGGGTGTCCGCCAGTAGGCCTCTTTACTTCGACTTGAGGCTTAAGGCTCTGAACAGGCATGATATTCTGCGCGAATTTTGGCCTGTCATAAGAGCACGAACCCATCTTCGGAATTCTCCAATTTCTTATTCATTTCGGGGCTTCGAGCGTTTTGGGGCGGGCGCCGCTGCTGCAGCACGTCAAAGAAGCGCCAGCGCCGACAGTAGCAGCGACACCCACAGCAATCGAGCTAGAGCTTAAAGCGGTCGCGCGCGCTGTGGCCTGCGCCAACGCCCGCACCTGCATCTTCGCCTGCGCCGGCACCTTGCCTGCGATGCCACTCCATCAAAAAGAGCACGCAATCGGTGCGGTTGCGGGCACGCAACAGTTCAATTTGGCGGTCGAACGTTTCGTCATTTATAAAGCCAGCCTCAGCCAGCTTTTCAACCATGGAAACGTCGCCCTCTTGTGCCACGCGCTCCATAGCATCGCGCTTGCGCTCAAGCAGCATGCGCACGAGCGTATCGCACGTGGTGTCAGCCAGGCGAAACGGCGTCGCGATACGATGCAGCATGCCACCCAAGCGATCCGGCAGATTCTTGCCTGAGGTTAGTAGCTCATCATAACGCGCAAAATCAAACGGAATACCGTCGCTCGGATTCACCAAAAAGCAGCTGAGCAGCTGGTCAGCAGATAGATGCACGATGGCACCGGATTTGCCCAACCGACATACCGCATACTCAAAACAGCCTTGGCCAATAGAGGTCACACTGGCAGGAATCTCAACTGGCGCTTGCAGCGTGCGCGACCAAAAACAGTGCTCTCCGATCGTCTGTAACCCCTCGGGCAACGTGAGCGAAACTGTGCCTCGACACGCGTTTTCACGCTCAATAATACGCACGCTATCAGGGACAATAAGCGTTGCCGGTGCATGCGGAAGCGCCCGCACGCCAATACGGGTCAGCGGCTTGCCGGCCACCTCGCGCGGCAACATAAGCAGGTCAGTCGGTTGCGGCGGTGCAATAAAATCCTCGACAGCGGCTTTCACCTCTTCGCTCAAACTGGGCACTTCGGTGCGATCGTTTTCGCCACGAATAACCGCCGCACGCACTGCCGCCGCAGCAGAAAAACGCTTGGACACCGAGGCAGGTGCAGGAGGTCCGGCCACCAGCACCGCTTCGCCATCTACGAAGTCATACCAGCATCCGTCCTGCTCAAGCGCGTGCGGTCCAGCCAAACGAACGCCGCGTCTGCTCAGCTGATGATACGCCGGCGCCCCAGGCGGACAAATCCACACGGCGTCGTCGAACGTTTTTGCAATCACGCGCGCAAGCTGCGCTGAGGTGCGCACCACACCTGGCTTGTCGCAGCCCTGCGCGAAGGCCGCCGAGCCAATTTGAGCAACCGTGGGCGCTATAGTGATCTGCTCAGGATAGGGCGAAGCCAAAAAGACCAGCTCATCACCCTCTTCGCCACGCTTATAGAGGGAGCCATTTTCAACATAATAGGTGGCATTGTGCTCGCTAATGGCATACGCACGCTTGCAAAGCCGCGGCGACACGCCTGCCAAGTCACAAACCTGTTCGCCCAAAACCTCCAGGTCAGAGCCCAGATACACACACGTCGCAGAAAGCGCACCAAACGCGCCCGCCCCAATAGAGCGCACGCTGTCAGGAATGACAAGCAGCGCCACGCCCACGCCCTGCACAAGACGGCGGGCGAATGCCTCAGCGGCAATGCGCACCACCGGAACACCGGCAATGTGTGTGGGCAACGTCACCACGAGCTCTTCGCGCGCGTCAAGCAACTCGGCAATGCGTCGCACGTTCACGCCGCACAGCGCCCAGCCGCCCTCATCGTGGCGGACGCTAAAGATGTCTCGAAGCTCCTGGTCAAACGACGCGTCGGTGGTGGCGGTGGCTCCAGCGGCCTCGGCAGCACCAGCGGCGGCCACACCAGCGCCATCTTGCGCCTGCAAGCGCTGGCGAACCAGCTTGGCATGCTT
Source organism: uncultured Eggerthellaceae bacterium (assembly GCA_910577495.1). Lineage (GTDB taxonomy): Bacteria > Actinomycetota > Coriobacteriia > Coriobacteriales > Eggerthellaceae > Xiamenia. Next base: position 45,475 of record CAJTML010000001.1, on the reverse strand, counting down.
CACGAGCTCTTCACGTCGCTCATCCGAGATGCCCATGCCCAACACACCAACCGGGTACAAGTCTCCGTCGGTGCCTTCTTCAAACCCCTCAGCAGGACCTTTCGCCCAATCCTCGTACGGTTCCAGCTGCGGCGCCCACACTTCACCCTCAATGGCTTTTCCGCCGTCCACGACGTTGACCTGGGATTGCGTTAGCTCGTAGGCCTTATTAGGCAGCTGCTCAAGCAACGCGCGAACGTCTTCGCCCTCACTTTGAAACGCAATGCTTGTGATATCCATAGACCAACCATTCCCTCATCAGCGGTTTTAGCGAACTCGCTCTCTTATTGCGAAGTCAGGCACGCAAACAGCATTCTGGGTGACAAACGTCACGCTCTGTCCGTTTACCCCTTCTTGTGCACATGCTACACTTTACCCACGGTTTCAACAATGGTGCAGCACAAAGCAGCATGAAGGAGCAGCGCATGTCGGCAAACGCGTTCGACTCATACGCTCGTGAGGCGCTGGATATCGCCAAGAATTCTCTTTTGGTGAACCTGCGCTTTATGAATGCCGCTTTTTCGCGCCTCAAACCGTTTCCCATCATCGGCGCCACGCTGGCAACTGACGGCACCTACCTTCGCTATGATCCGCAGACGTTGGCGCAGCTGTATGCAAATGACCAGGCAGAACTGACACGCACCTACCTGCACATGGTGCTGCACAACGTCTTTTTGCACCTCTATCCCGGCGCCCATACCGACGACGAGTTGTGGGACTGCGCGTGCGACATCGTAGTTGAGTTGGCCATGTCCGACCTCAACTTGCCCGCGCTTACGTCTGCGCGCGTTCGCCATCAAAGCGCCACGGCAGCCCGCATCAAAGCTGCGCTTCCCCTGGTCACGGCCGAAACGCTCTATCGCTATTTGCGCGAACAGCGCGAGGCTGGCGCCCTCACCGACGCCGATATTCGCGACATGCGTGCGCCGTTTTATGCCGACGACCACGCAGTGTGGCACATCATGCGCGTAGAGGAAGAAGCAGCTCGCAAGAAGCAAAAAGATGCGGTCGAAGAAGACCCAGACGCCTCTCCCGCTGACGCAGCCGGCAAAGCCGCCAGCGAAAACGGCATTGATATGGCCATGCCGCCCGAGGCGAAAAAGGCCAAGCAGACGCGCAAATCGCACCAGGCCATGGACTCAGATGACGTCTTCAAAAAGGACGCCCCCGAAGAGGCGCGCGGCGTGCAAGCGGGCAGATTTGCCGACTCCATCACGCTTGATCGCGCGCGTGACCAGTGGAAAAACGTCGCCTATGAGATGGGCGTGCAGCTGGATTCATACCTGCAGCTGTGGGGCACGCAAGGCTCCAACCTCTCCATGAACCTGCGCGCCGTCACGCGAGAAAAGCAGGACTATCGGGCGTTTCTGCGCAAGTTCGCCCGCATGGGAGAGCAGATCCGCGTCAACGATGACGAATTCGACTACGTGTTTTACTGCTTCGGCCTTGAGCGCTACGGCAACTTGCCCCTCATTGAGCCGCTGGAATATGTCGAAGAAAAGCGCATCCGAGATTTCGTCATAGCCATTGACACCTCGGCATCCACCAAAGATGGTCTCGTGCGCAAGTTTATTGAGAAGACCTATTCCATTCTGGCTGATGAGACCAGCTTTTTCGCCGATATGAACGTGCTGATTATCCAGTGCGACGCGGCCATCACGCAGGTAAGTCGCATCGGTTCGGTGGCGGATTTGAATACCTATATTGACACCCTTGAGATTCAAGGACTGGGCGGCACTGATTTTCGCCCCGTGTTTGCCTATGTTGAAAACGCCCTGGCCACCGGCGAACTCACCAACTTAGGTGGCCTGATCTATTTCACGGACGGACATGGCACCTTCCCCAAGAAGAAGCCTGATTTTGATACCGCCTTTGTATTTGTTGACGAAGGAATTGAAGAGGTAACCGTACCCCCCTGGGCTATGAAAGTTGCCCTGGAAGAAACCATCATACTGGAGGACGACTAATGAATATCCGCCAAGCAAAAGAGCAGATCAAAAACGCAATGCGCGCCTATTTTTTGAAGGATGAGTTTGGCAATTATCGCCTCTCAACCCCCCGCCAACGCCCCGTCTTTTTGCTCGGCGCGCCCGGCATTGGCAAGACCGCCATCATGGAGCAAATTGCCCAGGACTTAGACGTGGGATTTGTATCCTATTCCATGACGCACCACACGCGCCAAAGTGCGCTTGGCCTGCCCTTTATTGAGAAGAAGGTCTACGACGGCGTGGAGTATGACGTCTCCGAATATACGATGAGCGAAATCATTGCGGCGGTCTACGACAGCATGGAGGCAACCGGGCGTCGCGAGGGCATTCTCTTTCTGGATGAGATCAACTGCGTATCCGAAACGCTCACCCCGGCCATGCTGCAGTTTTTGCAGTACAAGGTGTTCGGGCGCCATCGCGTGCCCGATGGGTGGATTGTCGTTACCGCAGGTAATCCGCCTGAGTACAACCGCACCGCGCATGATTTCGACATTGCTACATGGGACCGCTTAAAGCGCATTGACGTGGAACCCGACTACGGTGCGTGGCGTGACTTCGCCATTGAAACCGGCGTGCACCCCGCCGTCATCACGTATCTGGATATTGAGCGCGACCACTTCTACCGCGTGGAGACCACGGTGGATGGCACCTCGTTTGTCACCGCGCGCGGCTGGGATGACCTCTCGGCCATGATGAAGCTTTATGAGGAACAAGACATTCCTGTGGATGAGCTGCTCATTGATCAGTACGTACAAAATGGCGAAATTGCCAAGCGCTTCAGCGTCTACTACGACTTGTTTACGAAGTATCGCGCGGACTACCAAATTGATCGCATTTTGGAAGGAAGCGCTGATGAGACGGTTATTGAGCGCGCCCAAAACGCAGGATTTGACGAGCGCGTCTCGCTCATGGGGCTCATCACTGATGCCCTGGGCACCCTGCTCAAAGACACGGTGCTTGAGGACCGCGCGGCCGCGTTTGCCTTTGAGGTGCTCACGGAGCTGCGTGACAGTGCGCAGGCACACGGCGAAGACGCTGACGTTTTGCCGCTCATTCGCGCGAAAGCTGCTGAGATTCAACGCAAACTTGAAGTGGAGCGCACCGCGGGTCTGCTCTCGGATGAGCGCTACGTTGCCTTCGAGCGCACGCTTGCGCTCCTAGATCGGGCAATGCGCGCCGAAGCAAGCGCGGGAGCAGGCGTTTCTTTCGCCACGATCAAAGAGCTCTTTGGTGAAGTATTGGACGCTTTGGATGAGCGCATTGCAAGCGCGTCAGCGGCGCTGGATAACGCGTTTAAGTTTGTCGAAGATGCGTTTGGCGACGGTCAAGAAATGCTGCTCATGATCACGGATCTGTCGGTCAACCGCTATGGCATGGCATTCATTAACGATCATGGTTGCGAGCGCTATTTCACGCACAATCAGAACTTGTTGTTCTACGAACGCGGCGCTGACCTGGCAGATCGTATCAACCAGGTCAGCGTAGAAAGCGAAGATATATAGGGCGAAGGCGCACGGGGCTTGCAGCGGGGGACTTGCGCACAGCGCCACTCCCCCGCGCGGGTTGGCTAGAGCATCGTAGCGCGCAGCTCTTCGTCAGTAAGCGGAGAGAGATAACGCGGTGCCACGTCAAAAAGCGTGCGGCAACCAACTTGACCCTCTTGGCTCATGCGATGCACCGCGCGAGCCGTTGCGGCCAACACGCTGCCGGTAAACTCAGGATTCGAATCCAGCTTGAGCGAGAACTCAACCACGTGGTTGGTAGTGCCGTCAAAACCAGTCTTGCCCGAACGGATAACTGAACCGCCGTGCGGAATGCCCACATGATTGGTGTCAAGCTCCTCTTGGCTGATGAACGTCACCGTGGTGTCGTAGTCAGCAAAGTAGTTCGGCATGGTAACAATGGCCTGCTCAATAGCGTTGAGATCAGCACCCTCTTCGGCTACCACGTAGCATTCGCGCGTGTGCTTCTGGCGCGTGGTCAGCTCCGGGTTTTCGCCATTGCGAACCGCCTCAAGGGCAGCCGGCACCGGAACGGTGTACTGACGCGCATCCGCAACGCCTTCGATATTGCGAATTGCATCGCTGTGACCTTGCGAAACACCACGGCCCCAGAACGTGTAGTCTTGGCCTTGCGGCAGCACCGCGCCCGCATACACACGAGCCAGCGAGAACAGACCCGGATCCCAACCAGCAGAAATGACGCCGACCGTGCCCGCTTCGCGCGCTTGCGCATCAACCTCGGCGAAGTGCTGCGGGATCTTTGCGTGTGTGTCAAACGAGTCAACGAAGTTATAGAGTGCCGCACAAACTGCCGTCTGACGAGGTAGATCGTTTGCTGAACCGCCGCACAACACCAACACGTCAATGTCGTCAGTGTGAGCTGAAAGGGCGTCGTCGGAATAGACCGGCACGCCTTCGGTTTGCAGCTTGAGGTCTGCCGGGTTGCGACGCGTGAAGACTGCGACCAGCTCAAGGTCATCATTTTGTGCGCAGGCAGCCTCAACGCCACGACCTAAGTTGCCGTAGCCAAAGATGCCAATGCGCGTGGGAGTTGCGTTTGCCATGGATTACTCCTTCGGTCAGCTTTATTGAATGAGTTCACCTTACGCATTCAGCTTCGCGCGCGCAACGTTCGCCAAAATCTTTTCACGCACTTGAAATACAACCCTGGGCACCTGTTGCCAAATCGACAAACTTTTGGGGATATTGCGAAGACGCGTAGAGGAGTTGTGAAGACGATAGACAAGCGAATTTGAGCCTGGCAAGCTATGCATCCACTATTCACGGGCAGACAAAATTATAAGGAAATAACCTATGATTACTAACCTCGTTCGAGGCTTTTGTATGGCACTGGCCGACAGCGTTCCAGGCGTTTCTGGCGGCACAATCGCGTTTTTGCTGGGCTTTTACGACCGCTTTATCACTTCCATTGATGACGTGCTGCATGGCAGCCGCACCGAGCGAGCGCGCGGCGTGCGTTTTTTGGCGAAGCTTGGCATTGGCTGGGTGATTGGTTTTGGCTTGGCGGCGGTGGCGCTCTCAAGTTTGTTTGAGAACCACGTGTATGCGGTCAGCTCCCTCTTTATTGGCTTTATTGCGTGCTCCATTCCGTTTATGGTGCGCGAGCACAAAGCCGAGCTGCGCGGTGTGCGCAGCGCGTGGGTTTTCGCCCTCGTTGGCTTTGGCCTGGTAGCGCTCGTTACCTTCGCCAGCCCAGTGGTCGGATCTGGCGTAAACCTGGCAACTGATGCGCTCACGCCTCCCACGCTGCTCTATGTCTTTATTGCGGCTATGGTGGCAATTTCGGCGATGGTGCTTCCGGGCATCTCAGGCTCTACCCTGCTGTTGGTGTTTGGCCTGTACGCGCCCATCATGGCGGCCATTCGCGCAACGCTGAGCCTGGATTTTTCCTACGTGGTCATCCTGGGCGTGTTTGCCTTGGGCGCTCTCTGCGGCATCCTGCTCTTTACGCGTGTGATCAGGCGTTGTTTGGAGTGCTATCGCCCGCAGATCATGCTGTTCATCATTGGCATGATGGCAGGCTCGCTTCTGGCTATTGCGCGCGGTCCGCTTACCTTAGATGTACCGATGCCCGCTATGGATCTCATGAGCTTTGATCTGGGCTTTGCCCTGGTAGGCGTTGGAATTGTCTGGGCGCTCAACCTGATGCGCCAGCGCGCCGAGCAGCGCGAAAACGCCACCGTGCAGCCCGCTAACGCACAGCATGCCAACGCGCCGCGTGCGCAGGATTCGTCGGCCAGCGCCCCCACCGCCCCCACCGGTTCGCTCGTCTCGGTCATGTACACCATTCGCTATGTCAAAGACGCCTGGACCAACCCGAAACGCACCATGTCTTCGCGTTTGCGCACCTCAGGTAAGGTATCATTGCAGATGGTGCGCGCCCGACTTGCGCAAAACAGATTTGCAAGTCGCGTGCTTTCCCGCTATGCAGAGGATGCCGAATAGCCTGATCAGATAGGATGTCGTTGCCCCATGAGAGCTGTTATTCAACGCGTCAGTCACGCACACGTCACCGTCGACAACGCCGTCATTGGCGAAATCGGCAAAGGCTATCTCATCTTGCTGGGCGTGGGGCACGCCGACACCACCGAGCAGGCAGATCGGCTCTGGAGCAAGATTTCGCGCCTGCGAATTTTCGAGGACGAAGCAGGCAAAACCAACTGCTCGCTTTCAGACGTCGGTGGCGAAGTCCTGGTGGTTTCGCAATTTACGCTCTACGCCAACTGCAAGAAGGGCAACCGACCCTCGTTTGTAGACGCTGGCGCGCCTGATCTTGCCAATGAGCTCTACGAATACTTTGTTGACCTGGTGCGCCGCGACGGCTTCCCTGTTGCCACGGGCGCATTTGGCGCTGACATGAAGGTGGAGCTCTTAAACGACGGCCCGTTTACCATCGTGCTTGATACCGACGAACTGTAGGGTTTCACCGCGTTTAAGACTGCCTCCGCGCATCGAGCGTTTTATTACACTTATGAACTTTTGTTAAGGAATTGTGTAGATTTACACCTTGACCTCCTATTTTCGCAACTCTCCTTGTTCGTCTGTCCCATTTTTAGTACACTGTGAATGTGACAAAGGGTCACTTCTAATGTCACATCGCATCTCGTTGCTCACCGCACACACGATAGTTCGACACCGCCTCGAACTTGTTTCTGCAAGGACATTCGCGTCTTTCCAGAAGCATGAAATCTGTGCTTCATACCACCCTTAGCACGAGCAATCGCATTACCAACGAACGCTCACTTCAGGCAGACGCCTCACGCTTGCATGCGCGGCGTCCATACTCGTCTGCTGCCACTTACTACACCACGCTCGTGCCGATTTAAAAGAATGGACTGCTGAATGAAATCTCTTTTTAACCGCTCATCTCGTGTTTCTTCACGTGTAATGTCGGTGGCCTTAGCTGGCGTGTTGGCATTTTTGCTTGCAGCTTCGCCCCTCACCGCTCATGCAGGAAAAGCACTTGGCGAAAACGCAAACACCCCTGCTCAGGTTGCTATGGAGCAAACGGAACCCGCGCAACCGCAAGAGGCGCAAACACCTGACGCGCAAGCTCAAACCACGTCTCTGACGGTGTACTACTGCGAAATGGTGCCCTATGACGAGCCGATTGATCACCCGTCACACATGCGCCTGATCAAGAGCGAGACGTTCGACGGCTTGACCGTTGGCGACACCTTCGAGCCGTGGGATTACGTGCAAGACATCACTGGCTACTGGTTCTTCGACGGCTGGTCTGAGAACTACGTTTTGAGCGAAAACCCTGATGAGAACAACCTTGAGCTGCACTACTTCGCCACGCAAAACAACCAGGCAACCATCAACTACTACATCATGAGCGAAGACGAAAGCGCTCGTAGTGCCGACGCTGCCTACCAGGCGCTTGATAGCGAGCATGCCGTCGTTGATGGCGAAGACGTGCTCTTCACCAAGATTGGCGAATCTCAGCTAGACGGCCTGCGCTTTGACCGCTTCGTCCACGGCGACGACCACGCAGTTGAACTGGAAAATCTCATGTTCGTCGACAGCTACCCCTCGTCAATTCAGGTGTGCACGAACCCGGAAAACAACGTCATCAACCTGCTGTATGCACCGACGTTGGCCTCTCTGCCCGACGACATGCCGGCAGATGACGCAGAAGCCGTAGAGCCGCCCGCGGACAACGTGCCAGGTGACGACTCAGACGCGAGCACCCCTGACAACACGCCGGATACCGACGAGCCGATCGTAGACACGCCGGAGACCGACACGCCAGCTGACGCTCCGTCTGATACTGAGGGTGACACAAATGGCGAAGGTGCAGGCGACAACTCAGGCAATAACGCTGGTAATAATGCTGGCGAAAGCACGGATGCAACGCCTGAAGGTGTCGGCAAAAACGAGGGTGTTGCAATTGGCGACAACGAGACGCCCTTGGCCGCCAACTCCGCTGATCAGAACGATGCGGACGCAACTGACAAGCCTGACGCAGCCGCGATGCCGCAAACCGGCGACCCGCTTGAGGTGCTCATCATGGCAGGCATCTTTGTGGCTAGCTCAGCTGCAACAGTGCTGCTCATGCTTCGCCGCCGCAACGCGCGTAACAACGCGTAAGGTTCGCGCCACGGCGCAGCCACACGCCACAGCCGCACGCCGAGGCCGCGCGCCGAGGCCGCAAGCCGCGAACATGCAGACCCGCCCCCAGGCGGGTCTTTTGTTTGTGCGAGCAAAGTTAATTTGGGCGCGCCTGACCAGCCGGCGCGATACGAGCGTGGCAAATACACTGAAACGCAAGAAGGCCTTCTGGCGTTAATAATTCGACGAATTCCGAAGAATGCCAGAGACCACTGCTGAGCCGTCTTCCCACGGTTTTTGAAGCACGCCTATCGTGCCTGGTCAGAAGCTTGTACTCACAATGCTGCGAATGAGATTGAGCTAGCAAGCTCTTCACGCGGCACCGAGCACGATGGATTCTTCGGAATTCGCCGATTCTTCAGTGAAAAACGCGCTTGCAGCGTTTCGCTTTGCGCTTTGGATGCGAAGAACGTCTGCGGGAGACGAATAAATGAAGCGGACATGTGTGACGGATCCGGATGAAGTCGAATGCGCGCGGCGCGCGCGTTTGCGGTCAAATAGGATGGGTTTTGTGCAGCGCTCGCGTTTTTTCAAGCCATCACAGCCAATCCATCGTAACCCGAATCTCGAAAACCCCAGGTCAGACTCCGTCAAAAGCACGCCCCAAAAGCACGCCTGCACAAAACCATACCTGAGCGTCCAAAACGCTTAGATTAAGGCTGTTTTGCCTGCAGGGCAGCGGCGTGGGTGGGGGCGCCACGCGAGATTCCACCCGAGCCTGGCGCCCCCGCTCACGGCGCACCCACCCGAGCCGCGCCCGCATCGCAAGCCGCCTATTCGTCACAGGTTTGCAACCTTTTGGCGCGCCTTCATCTGCTACGATACCCGCATGAAGGATTACAAACCTCACACGCACGCACGGCACACGCGTCCCTCTTCGGGCGCGCCTTCGCCACACTTTCGCACGACGTATCAGCCAGCACAGCCGAAAAATACCCTCGCCTATAAGCAGCGCGCGGCAAAACGTCGCACCTCATTAGTGGCGCTTGTACTGCTTGCCGGAATTGCCATTGCTGCGGCAATTGGCGTGACCAGCATGTTGCAGTGCTCGCCCTCGCAAACTACCAGCGTGTCGGTGCCCAACGCGCCGCAGTACGAATCGCCCTACGACTGGGAAGGCATGGCCTACGAAAACGGTCGCTTCGTCTATTCAGAAGATGGCGAAATCAAGTCTCAGCTGGGCATAGACATCTCAGAGCTCCAAGGCAACATCGACTGGCCGGCGGTGGCAAACGACGGCATCGCGTTTGCGATGGTGCGCTTGGGCAACCGCGGCTACACCGAAGGCGGCCTCTTTGCTGACGCAAACGCCCAGTTCAACCTTGACGAAGCGCAAGCTGCAGGACTTGAGCGAGGCGCGTATTTCTTCTCCCAAGCAACCACCGTTGACGAAGCGCGCGAAGAAGCCGACGTAGCCCTACAACAACTCAACGGCCGCGAACTTGAACTGCCGGTTGCCTTCGACCATGAATCCGTCGCCGAAGCCAACGCGCGCGCCAACAACCTTGATCGCGAAACGCTCACTCAGTGCGCGCTTGCCTTTTGCGAACGCATCAAAGAAGGCGGCTACGACGTGATGATTTACGGAAATCGCACCGACCTGCTTCGCTACAACTTAACCGAGCTTGAGGGTATCCCCATTTGGTTGGCCGAATACGACCAGCCCCACCCCACCGCGCAGATGGATTTCGTCATGTGGCAATTCAGCGGGTCGGGCAGCGTTGCGGGCATCAACACGCCGGTTGATATGAACCTGCGTTTCACCGACGCACTCTAGCAGCAGGCGGACACCCAGCAACTCGCAAACTTTTGCACGATGTTTGCCCGTACTTGATCTTCTCTTTACAAACGCAGTGCATCCTTGTCACTACCATCGGTTGCGTGCGCCATGTGCGCGTGCGCTTACGTGAAAGGAATGCTCTGCGGTGTGTAAGCAGCGTATGTGTTCGCGAATAAGCCAAGCTTCGGCGCGCTTGTTCGGCTTGGCACTTCTTGTGGCCGCTTCCCTTGCCTGCGTAACGCTTTCGGCGTGCGCGCATACTTCAGATCTCAGCTCCGAGCAGATTTCGGTGTACTCTCGCGAAGACGGCTCGGGAACCCGCGGCGCTTTCGCCGAATTGCTGGGTCTTGAAACCGAGATGAATGGCAAAACCGTGGACACCATCACCCCGCGAGCGGTGGTCACCAACTCCACGGCAGTCATGATGACATCGGTGGCCAGTGACCCTGCCGCCATCGGCTACATCTCCTACGGGTCGCTCAATGACATGGTAAAAGCCCTGGAAATTGATGGGGTTTCGCCGACGTCCGAGTCTATCAAAGACAAAAGCTATCCAATCTTTCGCGCGTTTTCGCTCGTGACGAACGAGCCTGTTGACCCTGCCGCAGATAGTGATGGCGAAGGCGGAAGCCATCCCACCACCGCCGCAGACGCCCCCGACGCCGCTGACACCTCTGAACCCGCAGACGACAAGCGCGCCCTCATCCAAGACTTCATGCGCTTTGTGGCCAGCCAGCAAGGCCAAGGCATCATCGAAGAGAACCGCTTTGTGGGCTCGGTTGAAGACCCGCAGACCTACACGCACGCGAGCAACCAGGCAAAACCCGCAGGCAAGCTGGTTATTGCCGGCTCATCGTCAGTTGCTGGCGTAATGGAAAAACTTGCCGAAGCCTACGAACAGGAAAACCCGGACGTCTCCCTTGAGATCCAGCAGTCAGATTCAACCACCGGCATTGCCATGGTTGAAGCCGGCACCTGCGACATCGGCATGACCTCGCGCAACTTGACCGAAACCGAGACCGCATCAGGGATGTTTGCCACCCCGCTTGCCTTCGACGGCATTGCCGTTATTGTCTCGCCCACCTTTCCGCTTGATGGCCTGACCAGCCAAGAGGTTCGCGATATTTTCTCCGCCGAAACGACCACCTTCTCAGAGCTGCCCTCCTGGTCACAGGCCGAAACCAAGGAGGACTAATCGTGCGCTCTTCACACGCGAAAGAAACCTTCGCCCGCATTTGCTTTACGCTTGCCGCTGCGCTTTCCATTGTTGCGGTAGCGCTCATCTGCATCTTCTTGTTCGCCAATGGCATTCCCGCTATGGCTGAAATCGGGCTGCCTGAGTTTTTGCTCGGCCACACCTGGAAGCCCTCGGGCGACGAATTCGGTATCTTCCCGATGATTATCGGCAGCATTTACGTCACCGCCGGCGCCATCATTATCGGCGTGCCAACTGGCATTTTGACAGCCATCTTCCTCTCGCGCTTCGCGTCAAGCGGCGTGGCGCGCCTGCTGCGACCTGGCATTGAGCTGCTTGCTGGCATCCCGTCGGTAGTGTATGGCTTTTTCGCCCTCATGGTGATTGTGCCGATCATTCGAACAACACTTCCCGGCAACGGATTGTCGCTTTTGGCGGCCGCGCTCATCTTGGGAATCATGATTTTGCCGACCATTATTACGGTGTCGAAAAACGCCCTTGATGCTGTCCCGAAAAGCTACTACGAAAGCGCGCTGGCGCTGGGTGCCACCCATGAGCGCGCCGTGTTTCGCGTGATGGTGCCCGCTGCGTTTTCAGGAATTATGGCTGCGGTGGTATTAGGTATTGGCCGCGCGCTGGGCGAAACCATGGCGGTGGTCATGGTAGCCGGCAACCAGCCGCTCATCCCCGAGTCTATCTTCGACGGCGTGCGCACCCTCACCGCGAACATCGTGCTTGAGATGGGATATGCCGCTGACTTGCACCGCGAGGCACTCATTGCAACGGGCGTGGTGTTGTTTGTCTTCATCATGTTGATCAGTCTGCTGTTCGCCGCCATCAAGAAACGAGGTCAGAACTCATGACTTCAAAACTGCTGAAAGCCGCAACGTATGCTGGCGCCATCCTCTCAACCTTGGCGCTGGTAAGCATCGTTGGCTACATCCTCATCCAGGGTGTGCCGCATCTCACGCCGTCGCTTTTCGCCTGGGAGTACACCTCCGAAAACGTCTCGCTCATGCCCGCGCTCATCAGCACGCTCATTATGGCGGCGCTTTCGCTGGTCATGGCGGTGCCGGTTGGCGTTGCCTCGGCAGTCTATTTGGTGGAATACGCGCGTCCCGGATCGCGCTTTGTACGCGTCGTTCGCGTGACCACCGAGACGCTGCAAGGGATCCCCTCAATCATCTATGGCCTGTTTGGCCTGCTCTTTTTCACCACCGCGCTGGGCTGGGGGCTCTCGCTTTTGTCCGGCGCCTGCACACTTGCCATCATGGTGCTGCCGGTCATCATGCGCACCACCGAAGAGGCGCTGCTGGCAGTGCCGCAAAGCTACCGCCAAGGCGGTTTCGCGCTTGGCGCTGGGCGCGTGCGCACCGTTTTTCGCTGCGTGTTGCCCTCCGCGCTACCAGGTATTTTGGGTGGCGTGCTTTTGGCGCTGGGCCGTTGTGTTGGCGAAGTTGCCGCGCTGCTCTTTACCGCGGGCACCGTCGCGCAAATCCCCAGCTTTGGGACGGAGGGAATCTTCGCCCTCTTTGAATCATGCAGAACGCTTGCCGTGCATATGTATGTGCTGGCCAGCGAAGGACTCCACCTTGGCGAAACCTACGCCACTTCAGTCGTGCTGCTCGTGATGGTAGTGGTGCTAAACACCCTCACCAACTTCGCAGCGAAAAAACTCTCGAAAGAAAGGCGCTAACCCCATGCCGACCATGCTTTCATCTCGTCAAACTGCAGCTTCCGCCGCAACGCACGCCGCACCGCACGCCGCGGTGCCCACGCCCGCCACATCCGCCGCCGGCTCATCTGCAGCACACAGCGCGCGCGCCGTTACGCCCCACAGCGCGCACATCCACCCCACCTCCGAGCCGCAGCTTGAAGTAGCGAAGATGCGCGTAGAGCACCTGGATCTGCATTACGGCAGCTTTCATGCGCTTAAAGATGTCTCCGTGGACTTCCCCAAAAACCAGGTCACCGCACTTATTGGTCCTTCAGGTTGCGGCAAATCTACCCTGCTCAAGACGCTCAACCGCATGAATGACCTGGTTGATAACTGCCGCATTGAGGGCGCCATCACCCTTGACGAGGACAACATTCGCCACGACCTTGACGTGAATGACCTGCGCCGACGCGTGGGCATGGTATTCCAGCAGCCCAGCCCGTTTCCCATGAGCATCTACGAGAACGTGGCATTTGGCCCTAAGACCCACGGCATCAAAAGCCGCGATGAGCTGGACGCTATCGTGGAGCAGTCGCTGCGCGACGCCGCCATCTGGGACGAAGTCAAAGACCGCCTCAAGAAAAGCGCGCTTGGTCTCTCCGGCGGCCAGCAGCAGCGCCTCTGCATTGCGCGTGCGCTGGCAGTGCATCCTGAAGTCCTCTTGCTTGACGAGTCCACCAGTGCGCTTGACCCCATCTCGACGGCGAAAATTGAGGAGCTGGTCATTCAGCTGAAAGATCGCTACACCGTCATCATGGTCACCCATAACATGCTGCAGGCGGTTCGTGTGTCGGACAAAACGGCGTTTTTCCTGATGGGCGAAATGATTGAGTGCGAAGACACGCAGACGCTTTTCACCAACCCCACCGACAAGCGCACCGCAGATTATGTGGCTGGACGCTTCGGCTAGGCTCTCACACTTGTTCAGCAGCGTGTCGCTTTGCCACCGCGCTGGCAAAGCGGCTGTCCTCGCAAGGCTACAGATTCCACACAGCTTCGCCGCCGCGAGGGTCGCTAGGATACAATGCAACCTATGATTTATTACGTCGAAGATGACCCCAATATTGCCGACTTGACCATGTATGCGCTGCGTCAAGCAGGCCTTGAGGTGCGTGGTTTCGCGAACGCCACCGCCTTTGATGCGGCGTGCGCCGAAGCGCTGCCCGACGCCATCTTGCTTGACATCATGCTGCCCGAAAAAGACGGGCTGGCCATCTTGCGCGACCTCAAAGCTGACCCAGCAACCGCGCCTATCCCTGTCATGATGCTTTCGGCGAAATCAGCCGAGATCGACAAAGTCACCGGCATTGACCTGGGAGCCGACGATTACCTGGCAAAGCCCTACGGCATGATGGAGCTGGTCAGCCGCACCCGCGCGCTCCTTCGCCGTTCAACTCCTACCGCGCCGCCCACGTCCGCATCCGCCCAACTCACCTGCGGCACGCTTACGCTTGACGAGCGCGCCCATCGCGTGTGGGCAGACGGTGTCGAAGTGCCGCTTACGCGTAAAGAGTTCGACGTTCTGGCCATGCTCATGGAGCACCAAAATCAGGTGCTCTCGCGCGCGCAGCTGCTGGAACGGGTGTGGGGCTGGGAGTTTACCGACAACACTCGCACGGTTGATGTGCACATTCAAACGCTTCGCCAAAAGCTTGGCGAAGCAAGTCCTGAGGCCGCCGCTCTCATTGAAACGATCCGCGGGGTTGGCTACACCATCCGAGGCTGATCTTATGGCACACGCTTCCGCGCCGCGCAAACTTTCCACCACCATCTTTGGTACTATTTTGGCGTATTCGCTGGTCATCATGGTGTTTTTTGGTGGCGTCTTCGCCTTTGTCTTCTATTTTAGTAGCGAACACGCCGCCGAAGAGCATCTGGAAATGATTGCCGAAAACGCTGCCAGCACCCTCAATGCTGCTGGCGCCAGCGCGGCGCCGCCCGCATCAAGCACGAGCACCACCGCCACCGCGCAACCGAGCGCGTCCACAACCGTCTCGCCCGACGCGCAAGACCTCACGCCAACCGACCCCGACACCGATGCGTTAGCGCTGCTTCGCTCCCAGTTCAACGAGGGCATTCGCTATACGCTCATCGACGCAGACGGCACCGTGCTCTATGACAGCCAGGGTGATCTGGATGAGGATCACTCCACGCGACCCGAGGTTATTGAAGCCGCGCAAACAGGCAAAAGCGCACTGGCGCGTTATTCGGATACGCTCGGGCAAGATTTGCTCTACGCCGCCATTGAGCTTGATTCGGGTAGCATCCTTCGCCTCTCTGAGCAGCGTGAGTCGGTGCTGTCATTCGCGGAGTCGCTGGCGTTTCCGCTAGTGGTGGCGCTGCTCATTACCACTGCGCTTTCCAGTGTGGTCTCGCGCCTTATCATGCGTCATCTGGTAGCGCCGCTTGAACATGTGGATATCACCGCGCCGCTGGACGCCGACACCTACGAGGAGATGCGACCGTTTTTGGCGCGCATTGACGCGCAACGCTCCCAGCTCAAAGCGCAAAACCAAGAGCTGGCGCGCGCTGAGAATTTGCGTCGAGAGTTCTCCGCGAACGTCTCTCATGAACTCAAGACGCCGCTGCAAGTTATCTCGGGCTATGCCGAACTTTTGGAGACGCCGGGGATTCCGGCTGCCGACGCGCAACGGTTTGCTCATGTGATGGGCGAAGAAGCCACCCACATGCGCGAGCTCATTGATGACGTGCTCACGCTTTCGCGCCTGGATGATCCGGTGCTGGAAAACGCTGGCAAAGAGCCGGTGGAGCTATTCGCCCTCACCAAGGCTGCCACTGAGGCGCTCCTGCCGCTGGCGGAGAAAAACGAGGTCATCGTGCGTGTATTGGGAAGCACGACCGAAATTGTGGGCAACCCGGCGCTGCTGACGCAGATTGTGCGCAACGTGATTGGAAACGCCATCGCCTACAGCAATCGCGGCGGCGAGGTCACCGTGCTGGTCGGCAAGACGCTCGTGGCTGAAGGGCTCAATGAAGGGCTCAGCGCCGCCGAAGCGTACATTCGCGTCAAAGACAACGGCATTGGCATCACCGCCGAAGACCAGGAAAAAATCTTCGAGCGCTTTTATCGCGCCGACAAGTCTCGCTCCAAAGAGCGCGGCGGCACCGGGCTTGGCCTGGCCATTGCCAAACACGCCGCGGACTTCCACGGAGGCACCATCACCGTTGAAAGTCAGCCGGGCAAAGGCGCAACGTTCACCGTGCACCTCCCCCTTGCATAAGAAGCTGGCGAAGACTTGCGTGTGGCGCCCCCGTCCCACCGGCTTCGCGCAAGCCGTCGCCGACGACCTTGCGCGCGTTGTGGTCACTCAGACCCCGTTTTGTGCAGACGACTTTTTGCCAAGCGTATTCGATAGAAACTGACCTGGGGTTTTACGATCCCAATCTAAGTGATTGTGGATCACGATGGGCTGCGAAGCACCAGGGCTGCACTAAACCCATGCTATTTGGCCACAAACGCGAAAACGGGGGGGGTGCGCCTCCATGCGAAAAACGAGAAGCCCGGCTCAAACCTCATCAGCTTGAACCGGGCTTTCAGTTGTCTCCGCCGAGAAACTTAGTAGTTGAGCGGCCTGGCGACTGAGCGCTCAGCGCCTTTACGACTCCTTGCCTTCCTCGTCATCGCGACGACGCTTGACGACCGCCAGCGCCAGCAGCAGCGCCAGGATGGCCAGGATCAGCGTCAACTGCGACGTGTCACCTGTCTTGGGAAGCTTCATGAGCTTCGGCAGGTTCTTCAACAGCGGCGTCTCTTCAGGCGTACTGGGCTGCTCAGGCACATACGGCGTATCCGGGTTCTCCGGCAACGGCGTCGGCTCAACCGGCTCCTCAGGCTTGTATACACCCAGGTCAACCGAGCGACCCGCATCGGCATTCCAGCTACCATTCGACAGCACCGTGTAGGTGTGGCCATACGCATTCGGGCCAGCTGCGCGCGTACCGATAACCGGCAGCACATCAGTGACGCCCTGCTCCTCAGGTGTCAGCTCGCCGAGCACATTGAGGTGCGCGTAATCGTTGTCTAGGTTGTCGTCAGTACCCACATGTACCGGCACATACGAGGTGCCTTCAGGCTTGTCCATGCGAATGCGGTACTCGTACGGTTTGCCCTGCTCATCAACGAGCGGCAAGCTATCGAAGCTGTACTCGCCGGCCTCGTTGGTGGTGCGTTGTCCAACGCGCACCCACGTACCCTCATGCAAGATACCGTCGTCTTCCAAGCGTTCCAGCGGCGGCTCGTCGTCGCCAGCAGTATTACTGCCAGCGTTGTCACCAGCGCCGTTGTCAGCGCCATCGCCAGCAGCACTGTCATCATTGGCGAAGGCGCGCACCATGTGTAAGCTTACCGTTGCGGTGCCCTCGTCCTCAGAGCCGTCGGGATCCACAGGCTCCACGGGCTCCTCAGGATCAACCGGCCCTTCGGGATCTGTCGGCTCAGTGGGCTCGCTCGGATCCGTCGGCTCATCAGGATCAACCGGGGTATCCGGCTCCTCAGGATCAGTCGGTTCCTCAGGCTCGGTAGGCTCTTCCGGCTCCGTCGGCGTGTCGTCCACGTAGTCTTCGGTATAGCGCTCGGCAGCCTCCAGCGGCTCACCCGTGCCATCCAAATCAGAACCAGCAGCACCGTCAGTCACGCGGCTCTTCCAGCCCTGCTCCAGTGCATCAGCAACCAAGGTTGACCTACGCTCAAGCACAACCACCTGATCAGCCAAGCGCTCGTCTTCTTCAGTCTGCAAGCCATCTTGCTCTGGGTCAAGCCAGACATGACCGGCAATCTGTGCCGTATTGAAGTGCACCAGACCAGCATCGTTGTCATCTGAGGGGTTAATACCCGCAATAGACCAACGCTTGCCATCCGGACCATCAATCAACATCTCCTCGGCCTCGCCCGGCAACTGCAGCGTAGCCAGTACAACCAGACCATCGGTCGGATCATCGGGCATCATACGCGTGGTTGCCTCATTGAGGTCCGAATCAATGGTCGTGTCGTCTCCCACATTGGCCGCTGTCACACTGAACTCAGCAGGCACTTCAACCATGTTGACGCGGTAGCCATAGACCACCATGACTTCTTCGTTGTCAATAACCTGCAAGCCTGTGGTTTCAAGCTCGTCGAACTTATAGGTGCCATCATCGGCCGTCAGCTGCTCACGAGCATACGCATCTTCGCCCTCAGCGTCATTGAAGGCCTTGTCATAGATCCAGGTCTCTTCGCCCTCGTCATTAGCGTGATACCAATAACGCGTCAGCTTCATAGGAACGCCCGCGATACCACGCTCGGCCTCGTCTTGCGTACCGCTCTGATCAGCATCGTTCCACACCGTACCCGCAATGTAGGCAGGCGAGGTCTCCTTCAGACCAGCATCGCCACCACGCTGCAGATCCATCGGGCGCGGCGTGTCATACGCCACACCGTTGTAGGTGTCTTCGTACTGGTGACCGTCGTCCTCTTTGGCCTCCACGCCAACCAGTACATAGCCATCCGAGCGAATTGCATCGCCCTCTATGAATTGCTCAGCCAAGTGCAGCATGCCGTCGTCATCGCGGTATACGTCAGAGTTCGTGCGAAGCGGGCTATCCGGAACTTGGAAGCGCGTCGGGGCGAAGCCAACCGGCGTCGTACCGAGCGTCAACCTATAGCCTGCCAGATAGACATCATCTTCAGCACCCGGCGTGCCATACGGCACGCACTGGCCGTCAGCATCAAGCTGCACGAAGCTTGGCAGATCGCCAAAGGTGTACACACCTTGGATGTCCGTCATAGCGCCACGTGCGCCCAGCGGCATCGGCATGACCGAAACCTGCGGCGTATCAGAACCAGCCGGGATGTAGCCAACCGAGTGACCCGCACCACCAGCAAGCGTGGTGATAGCGGTCGGCGCCAGCGGCTCACCAGGCTCAACGATCTCACCGGGGTTATCCGGGTTGTCAGGATTGTCGGGGTTGTCAGGATCAATCGGATCCGTACCACCCTCGGTGCCTTCGCCACCCGTCTCAGGATCATCAGCCTCGCCCACTGCAGGAACAGTAGATCCAGCCGTACGCGCCCAGATGGAGTAGTTCGTCAGCGGGTTCAAACCAGTAAAGACCAGCTTGCCCTCTTCGTCAGGACGTACCCACTCAACGTTATCCGAGGTCGGATCATCAAGCGTGTATTCCCAACCGAACTGAGCATCGTTGCCACCCGGCGTGCGCACGAGCGTTGCGGTCGTACCGTCAACGTCGAAGTCACCCGAGTCGCCATAGAAGCCAACCGCACCAAGCGTGAGCACCTTCATAGGCTCTTCGCAGTACAGGTATCCGTCAGGCGCATCCTCATCCACGCGGCGACAGCTCACGGCAAACTCAGTTGCCGGAGTCACGCCCATGTCGGCGGTAAAGATACCCTCGCCCGCCGGCCACGGAGTTGCCTGGCCACCGTACCAGTTCACACCATCCAAGCTGTACTCAATGCCCTCAATCGGATGTACTACCACAACGGTGTCTTCAGTTGCCTTCAAGTCACCCACCAGCGGAGCGCCTTCGCCAAAGCGGCTGTTCAGCACCCATTCGCCATCGTGGTTGAGGTAATACTGCACCAGATAAACCGGCTGTCCTGCAACTGCCGGCTCCAGCATGCTGAAGAACGCATCTGGATCATCCAGGTCGGTACGCACGTCACGCAGGCCGTCGTAGTTCTGATCGTCCCACACAATACCCTTGATCGTGGAGGTACCAAACGGTCCAAAGCCACCATTCATGCGCGGCTCATCCACACCAAATGCAATGTCGAAGGCCAGACCGTTGCCCTCAATGCGGTAGTCAGGCTGGGTGCCTTCATCAGCAACCGAAGCCAGAACCAACCTGCCATCCAGAACCTGTCGACCCTCATCGGTGTCATGCTCTGCCCAGGCCAGTGCGTAGTTGCCACGATCAGCGTAGCCAACGTTTTGCGTCAGCGTTGCGTCATCAATGCGGTGCACCTTTGAATTGGTTGCATCGGCGTTACCCTCTGCATCCTCAACCTGAGAGCTGACCAGCAAGTTCGTCACCGGCAAGCCCAGCACACCTTCCGCATCTTCGGTTGTTTGTCCTTGCACCTCAACGGTGTAGCCCAACAGCGAGTAATCATCCGCATGATCAACCGGGTCGCGACGCGTGGAGACTAACAAGTTGTCGAACTCGTAGTAACCCTCAGCATCGGTGGTCGTCGTAACAACCGAGCCTTCGCTACCAAGTCCAGCCTCTTCCAGCGTGATCCACTTCTGAGCCGTCTCATCCCACAGCCACGTACGCAGGATTACCGTCTTGTTTTCCAAGCCAGAACCCTCATCGTTGCGCAGGCCGTCGTAATTCTTATCAATCCACAGGTAACCCGAAATGCTCTGGAACGGAACATCCAACAGCGCGCCATGGTTGTACGCACGGTCAGAACCGTTTGCCAAGTCGTAGGTCACCCGACCCGTGCGCGAGAGCGTAAGCGCTTGCTCAGCATCAGCCATCACACGCGTCATCTGGTTAAACGTCTTCATGCGAGCCTCAGGTTCAACCCCTAAGCCCTTATTCTGGTTCGCATTTTGCGAAGGCAATGCGCTCACTTCGTTTGCTGGTACCGAGGTTGCATCCGCGGTATCAAGCAGCACGTCGTATTCGTCATCACCCATGAGGTATGCATTGCGAAGCACCAGGTCAGAGTCGACCGTGAAGTCATCACCTTGCTGATACTTAGCAATCAGGTACGCATTGAGCTTGTACTGCGGGTCGGTGACGCGTACGCGATAGGCATACACCACACCTTGGTTGTCAACGCGGGTCTGCGTGAACAGATCCTCAAAGCGATACACGCCGTCTTGCTCTTCGCCATCCGGTCCAATGCCGGTAGCCGTCAGCTGGCTGTGCCCCGCCTCGTCAGAACCAACGCCCGTTTGGTTGTCCTGCTCATATGCTTCCCAGTCACCCCATGCCGGGTCAGGTACCCATGTGCCCGCTGCATCGTCGAAGTAGTAGCGCTCAAGCGTGACGCGAATGCCGTTGCGTCCTACCTCAGCCGTTGACTCCGGGTCAGTCGGGTCAGCATCATTCTGGATACCGTCGTTGTTGGCGTCAGTCCAAATGACACCCACAATGTCGCGCTGCGGCGCCGGCAGCTCGCCAACGTCGCCGCCAGCAATGTCGCGCTGGCCGTCTTCGTTGGTTCGCGCCGTCAACCAGTCATAGGTCACGCTACCCGTTTGACCAACGGCCACTTCGCTGCCAGCCAAGCTCACGCGAGAGCCATGACCCGCGCGCGTGTCGGTCGTGGTGTCAGCCAGGATGATCTGGCCTTCGTGCGCACGCGTACCAGTGCTGCGATCGTTTGCGTTGAAGAACTCACGTCCCTCAAGCGGCAGACCCGCACCCGTGTCCACAAACGTATCGGGCACATCCGAGTCAGTTGCCAGCGTCAGCGCGCCATCAGCACCCGGAGCCTGATCTTCTTCGGCGGTTGCGTGGTAGCGAGACAGCAACCAGTGATTGCCATCTTCCACCTTGAGGTTTGCCAGGCGAATACGATAGCCCGCCAAGAAGTGCTCGCCCGCATCATTGGTGTAGGCGGTCGGCAAATTGTCGAAGACATATTCGCCATCTTCGTTGGTCATAACGGTCACGGTGCCGTCCTTGGCAACGCCATCAGTTACCACCGGAGCCAAAACGCCCGTTGCATTGCCATCCTCGTCATAGGTCATCTGCGAAGTACGGCTGTCTTCGCCGAAGCGATCATTCATAAACCAGTGGCCATTCACGCCATCTTCGTTGGTCTTGTTCGGATCATAGTACCACTGCGTCATGATAACTGCCTGGCCAGCTACGCCCGGCTCCTCTTCTGCATAGGTGCCGTCATCGTTTTTAGCCTGCAGACCGTCATAGTTGTCGTCTTGCCACACGCGACCCGTCACCTGCGAACGCGGAACCTCAACCAGGCCTGCATCCCAGTGATCAATGCGGTTTGCCGTGGACAAGTCGTACTGCATGAGCGTTGCACCTTGGCGAATAACCGAGATGTACTCATCAGAGGTGTCTTCGGTCACTTCGCCCGCCACGACGATCATGGAGTTGAAGGCCGTATCGTCATAGGCGGTAGCTGCGCCGTCCTCGTTGAAGTAGTAAGCCACACCGCCACCAAACGGTCCTGAGATGAGTGCCCGCGAATTGATGTCAGAGTCGCGCTCTTCATCAGGGATCATCACGTCGCCCGTCTCATTTAAGGTGGTAGCACTGTTGCGCAAGGTCACGCCCCAGTCCTGAGCATGGTTCTTGAGCAGCGACCTATCAATGCGAACACGATAGCCCGCCAGATACTTCGGCTTGTTGTCTTCTGCCATGGTTGGGGGTGCCTCGGGGTCAGCCACGTAGGTTGAAATACCCTTGAACACATACTGACCTGATGGCGTGGTGGTCTGAATCAGGTTGGCCGGTTGCTTATCAGCCGGAACCAAGACCCACTCACCGCGACCAAGCAGGTTATCCGATGCCGTCGTGCCACCAACATGGCCCGTTGGGCGCCACCAGTACTGCTCAAGCGAAACCTGAACGCCACCGATGCCGCTTTCAAGCGAGCCCTGAACACCGTCGTAGTTTTCGTCATTCCAGACGTAGTTGCCCAGGTAGCCCTTCGTACCATCAACCCAGCCAAAAGCCAGCTTGCGATAGTAGCGATACCCCTTCCACGTATTGTTGTTGTCCTCCATGACTGCCACGCCGCGCGCGTTGGTGGGAACCTTTGCCAAGAACGGCTTGGTCTGGCCGATGCCGCCCTCAAAGCGCAGGTCGTTGTCCCACACGTTCGTACCGTCTGCCGGCAGCGCCAGCGCGTCGTCATTCCAGGTGTAAACCGTTGGCTTCAACAGACGCGGACGCAAGTCTTCGCACGTCACGACGTAGTACTTATCCGGCTTCAAGCGGAAGCTGAATTCGCCACTTGCATTGGAATCGCGCTGTGCCTTGTTGCCATCAGCGTCAATGGCAGGCTCAGGATCCCACTGATCCGTCAGCGGATCGTACTCATGCACCGTCACGCGCATGTTTTGCAGGCGAAGCTCGCGCTCCTGCTTACCTGACGTCATGGGATTGGCTGCCGCCATGTCAATGCCGACATAGTCAAGCACGCCGTTGATGTCATCAGGGTCTTCTTCAGTTTGATCAGCCAGCATGTCGTCGCGGAAGACCACGCCAGTATAGGTAACCGGACGCGCCACACCCACGTCGTAGCTGGTTGCACGAGCGTCATAGCGCTCATGCACCAAGTCGGGCTGACCGGCCGCGAAGGCGTCTTGGTCATACTCAACCGCTTTGACCTCAATGGCGTTTTGCGTAGTGACAACCATCTGGTTGTTGTTGCGCGTCACCAACAGCGGGTTGCGTGCATCGTCAGGACCGGTTGCCTTCGTGGTCAGCGAGTACTGGCTGTACTCACGCGGGAACGTGAAGCGCAGCTTGTACTTGCCAGGCTTCAAGTTGGACAAGATCCAATAGCCCTTGTTGTCGTAGTAGTCAGACTCGGTCACGAAGCTGTAGGGCTCACCGGTGGTTGCACCAATGTAGCCGTCAAGCTCGTTGCGAATCGGCACGCCGGTCTTCGGGTCAGCCACAACCCACGCGTCTTTCCACTCGGTCAGCTCATCGTTGCGCAGCACCGCTACTTCGCCATCGCGATTACACGGCAAGCCGTACTCGTTGAGCAGCTCAACCTTAACGCCGTTGATACCGGGATCCTCCGCCTTACCGTCGAAGTTCACGTCCTCATAGATATCAGCGGTGTGCAGGCCGTCGCCATACAGTCCCGTCCACTGACCTGTCTCATCATCAACCGTCTTGTCGGTTGAGAGCAGGAAGCGTCCGTTGGCTGCCTTATGGTAGGTGGTTTCGCGACCAAGCGTGTCCTTAACCACGTCCCCTTCTGTGTCGTTTTGCAGACCATCCCAGTCAGGATCCATCCACACGTAGTCACCCAGGTAACCACGCTCATCAGGTGCGTTCACGAAGACGCCTGCCTGGCTGACCTCGCGAAGCTCAACCAGCTCATCGTTTCCAGTCATGCGACCATTGGTGGTCACGCGCTGTGCGTAGGTGTTCCACTGGGTTACCTCAGAGAGGCGCTCAGCCAAATCCGGGTTGAGGTCGGGCTGGGTCACGTCCAGGTTCATGTCGAAGATGGGATCACCGGTGAGGTTACCCGTGTAC
The DNA here is from genome assembly GCA_910577495.1 of uncultured Eggerthellaceae bacterium. Lineage (GTDB taxonomy): Bacteria > Actinomycetota > Coriobacteriia > Coriobacteriales > Eggerthellaceae > Xiamenia. The sequence continues at coordinate 21,399 of CAJTML010000001.1, read as the reverse complement.
TTCGGCAGGTTCAACGGCGTGTGCAGACGATACTGCAACGTCACGAAACCTTGCGGCGGCAAGTTGATGTTGTCGTCGGTGAGCTTGCTCCACACAAAGCGGATGGACTTCAAGAGCTTATCGGCCTCGGTCGGATGCGCGGCAATGTAGTCTTTGAGCGTGTTAATGTTCACCATATTGATGGTGGCCATCTCAGCGTCGGTGACACTCTTTTCGCCCATCCAGTTGATGATGTTGCGCTGCTCAAACGGATCTCCACCCATGCTATACGGCATGGTCATACCCGCCTCCGACAGCGGCACCAGCTGCGAGCCGCGAGTGGCAATCGGTCCGACCCACGCGCTTGCTTCGCTTCCGTCAAGAGCAAGCACACGACCCTCAGGATTGTCCTCATCACGCGGATCTACCAGGATCATCTCAATGGAGTCAAGATCTTGCAGCCAACCGTTCCACGTTGAGTTACGTTGAACCGGCTCTTTGTTATTCAGCTGGCTGACCTGCGTGTCGCCCACATACGGCAGCACGTCCATGAACGCGATGCGGATGTAGCCATTGGCCTTCTCCTCGTCGCCGCCTTCGTTAATGGCATCCAGCGTATATGAGTAATCCGTACCCTCAGGTGCTGCCGCCGGACCGTTAACGTCTTTATTAAAGCGCGTGTTCAAATCGGTCGTAGACACCTTGGACTGGCTGATGGTTTCGCGCGTTGCAAAGCCAATAGCCTCAAGCTGCATCGTGATCATCTTCTGGTCAGTCTTGCTGTCCAAGTTTGCGTCAAAGGAGTCGCGCTCCAAGGCAATCTTGTTCTTCGAAGTCTGAACAGCCGGAACATACCCGTTGAAGTTACCATCTTTGTAACCGTAGCCGGTGGTACGCAACAGCTCTTGTGCAAGGGCCGAGTTAGCGTCTTGGCGAATGGGCATCAGAAGCTCAATCACTACCGCTTGTCCCATATCCAAACTGCCGCGACGCTTGGTGCCATCAGGATACGGCTCGCCCGAGAAGCGCCAGTTCATAAACTTACGGTTGTACTTCGACGTTGCAGAAGCCACCTTGTCTTCAACCATCAAGTCTCCGCCAACCTTCGGCGACGAGAGCTGTGCATCAGTAACACCCAGCTCATCCACCGGGGTTTGCGTGAGCAGGTCGTCAGACACGTTCACGATGTGATAGGTCCACATCGGCGTGGTGCCATTGAGGTTCTTCGCCGGCTCTTCAACCACGTCGTTATAGAGGATCTCCCAAACCGGATCTCCATTTTCGTCGAAGATGGGATTGCCCTCTTCGTCTACTGATTGAATCTTGTTGCCGTCACCATCAAGCATGAACAGCGGCTTGCCATCAGGACCGAGCAGCGGCTCACGCGTTACCACCGCATCCGAATGGTAATCAAGGTTCAACGGATGCGTGGGCTTGGACGCCTCTGAGTACGGCACGTATACAAAGTCATCAGCCGTCAGTGCAGACGCCGCACCATACCCCTCAATCAAGGGGAACAGCATAGAAATCTGCGGGTTGGTGCAGTAGTCAACCTGCGGCTTGCCCTGCACGCCTAAGGTCTCTAACTGCTCGGCCGACAGGTTCGTCAGCGTTACCTGGTAGCGCAACATGCGCGAACCGGTCGGGTCAATGGCCAGGTCATTAGATACCCATGAGTAGGACGAATTCCAGCTACCGGTGAAGTATGACTGCACCATATCAAGCTTGAGGTACGGGAACTCCGGATCGCGGAAGAAGCCCGCACGGTCGCGCTCGGTCTCAACAAACTTCGTGTCGTCATAGCGCGGAGTTGCACTCACGAAGTGGTTGATGTGCGATGCTGTGGTCCACTCGGTTGCGTCACCCTCCGCCAACAGCGCAATGCCGTCAGCGGTGGTGCCTGATGCCAGCAGGTGCGAATTGATGCGCGTCATGTTGTACAGCGGCATATCCGGAATCGGGCGCTGCTGCACCGACGGGTCTTCGCTGATGAGTGTCTGACTCAAAACACCTGCGGCGTTCTTGGTGATGCTATCGGGCATGACCGTACCGTTTTTGACGATCTTGTTGCCATCATCATCCAGGATGTATTCGCCATTTGACATGGTGTAATACTCCCAGCCCGTGTTATGGCGGCCAGGATCTACGTCATCGGGCTCTTGCGAACCAGCCGTCGTGGCAATGGTGTCGTCGGTAGCGTCGTTATCCGGCAATGCGTCAACCGCCAGACGGAAGCCATGCGGTACCGCCGTGCGATGCGACTCATCATCCGAGTTCACGTTGCCCGTCTCGTCCACTGCCTTGATGACCCAGCGAACCTGCTTGACGTCTTCGTTTGCTCCACTGCTGATCATGATAGTGGTGTTGGTCTTATCAGAAACCTTATAACCGGTCTTTGAACCAACCATCTCCCAGGCAGGCGTCTTGCTGTCAGCCGAGTTCGGATCAGCAATGTCGTCTTCGCCATAGAAGTAGTCACGGTCAGCATCGGTGCCCGAGAGCGCATAGTTCTCATGATCTTGGTAGGTTGAACCATTCTGCTCATCAAAGCCCGAATTCTTAATGGTCGGGTTGGTGGAAGCCTTGCGCACGTAGACAAACACACGCAGTTTAGACTCAGTAACGGCAGCCTCATTTGCCGGAACGCGCTTGGCGCCCGCCGTGCCTTCGTCAACTTCGTCACCTGCGGCGTTGACATACTTGTACTCTGCACCTGGAACCTCCCATACGCCGGTTTGTACGCGGCGAATGTTGGGCTCAATGCGGCCAATAGCCATGTCCGTGCTCTGGAACGGCGCGTCGTTAACCGACGAACCACCCGTTGACCAGAACGGCACCTGCCAGTCAACAATAAAGCTGTTCACCGCACCACCGGTGTTGATGGCCTGGGTGATATAGAACTGGTTGGAGCCGCCGTCGTGTCCGTCTTCTGCCAGCTTCACGTTGGGGAAGCGCGGGTCAGTCAGCGGTTGGCGCAAAATGGCGGTATCCGCACGAACGCTTGCCATGGGCTTGCGCACGCGGAACCAACCAGCACGAGCCGACAGATACAAGTCGTCATAGAGCTGGTCTTTGTCGTAGTCAATAGCTTCAATACTCTCGCCCGTCACCACGTCAATGAACGCTTCGCGATCCTTGTGCTTAGTGCCATTGATCTGGAACAGGATCGGCTTTTGCTGGGCGAAGTCAGCAACGCCATATTCGCCAAGCGGGTCAGCCGGACGCGTGTCCTTCGTTGCCGTCGTGCCACGTTTTGACTCATCAGCATAGGTGTCAGAGTAGATGTGCGTCCAATCGCCATCACCCATCCACTCAAGCTGCCTGTCCTCGGTGGTGTAATAGGTATCCGACATATCGCCATCCCACGAGCGAATGGTATTCATCTGCTCTTGGTAGCTCACAGCACGACCGTCGTTGACCGCACCCTCTGTTGCCGTATCTTCCGAACCGAGGTTATCAACGCGCGTACGCAGCTTCACCGTGATGACGTCCTGGTAGCCAAACCAGCCATCAGGATGCACGCCACCCCAGTACGCCGCCAACAAGTTGTCGTATTTGTCGAATTCCTCATCGGTGGCATCATCAGGAGCCGCCAGCTCAATGACGATGGTTTCGCCCTCATGCGACTTACTCTTGATGGTCTCATCGCTCACCAGATCAGTCGGGTCATCGCGGTCAGGCTTTGCATACTCTTTATTCGTGAAGTTGTTCTCGTCGTAGTCAGGCTGTGCGGTGATATTAACCGTCCAACCCTGCGCGATCAGTTGCTTGGGCGTGAGTTTCTCATGCTTAAAGGTACCCGTATGACGATCTTTATACGTGCGCTCAACGTAGAACGAGTAATCATCGCCCTCGTAGTTGGCCAGATAGCGCTCATAGATGCTCAAGTTTTCGTCCTCAGCCACATCCATGAGTTTGTCATGCTCATAGAACGTCACTTCTTTGGGCAAGTTGATGGCGAAGACCAGACGCCCGTGATTGAGCGCGCCCTGTCCGCCAACGCCAGCAGTGCCATTGGGGTTGGCCGCGCGCAGCGTTGCCGCAAACCACGGTGTGTCGTTGTACTCAAGCGGTTTGTCGGTGTTGCCCTGAGCGCTTACCGTGCCGTCGTTGTTGAGCACGTTATTTGCCTGAGCGCCACGACCGGTGCTGCCTGAAGTAGGTACGCCATACCACGCGCTCCTGCCCGCGTTCGCACCAGGCAGCTCAGAAGTACCCAGCGTGGCTGTCCAGGTGGACTCGTCGGCGTCACTCGGACGGTCGGTCGGATCCATCTCCACTTCGTAGTTAGAGCTTAAGGTTGGCGCCATGAAGCGAACCTTCAGCGTGCAGTACGCACCGCCGTCAACGTGTGTTGCCGCCGTGCCAAGATTCGCCGCAACAAAAGGTTCTGTCACAGTTGCGGTGTTGTTGCCATTCAAATTGTTCGTCGTTGCTGCCGACAGACCCACCTGCGTGCGGTAAGTGTAGTCAGACGCGTTGAGGCCAGCGTTGCCCGCGGGACCTACCAACCCAACGCTCTTCAGTCCGCTGCCGAACGTGCCGCCCGACTCTGTGTATTTGCCATAGTAGCCGGTCAGCGGGTTGTTCTGTACGCCTTCAACCGTTTGCGTTCCGTCGTTGTAGTAGTTACGCGGCAGCGTGCCGGTCTGGGTAAAGTACGAACCGTTGCCCGAGCCATACGAGGCATGCTGAACGTAGGGCTTGTTAAAGCCGTCAGTCTCATAAACCAGCTGACCGGGGCGATTGACGTCATAGGTGATGTAGTCTTGCGTGTCGTTGTGCAAGTTCACCGAGCCGCTGTATCCCGGCGGGCGGTTGTAGCTGTAGTGGTCTTGCCACGAGCCGTACTGATAGCGATACGACGCAATCGGCGCATCCAAGCGCATGTCGTAGTTGCGATCAGTAACGTGGTGGTTGTTGCCCGACGACGTTTCGCCACGATAACGTGCCGGCGCGCCCACCGTATAAGGGTTGCCAGAAATGTCGGTGTCAGCCAAGAACTTGTACCCCGTCATCTTTGAGGAGACATACGTGCGGATATTGCCGCTTGAACGCGCCGCCTCGGTGTTGTTGGGCTCTTCTGGCCAATCCGGCTCATCAGACACGGCAATGTCGAACTTGAACGTATCCATGTCATAGGCATTGATGCGCTGTTCGTCTGCCGTTGCGTGATCAAGATCGTCGCCGTTTGCAATAAAGCGAACGACGAAGCGATACTCAAGCTCTTCGCCCTCAATCTGATATTCTGGCGATACCTGTTCATAGGTAACCGTGGCCGTAAAGTTCTTCTTTTTCCACTCGTCGGTTTGGTTGTTGTTCGTCACCTGTGCGGTGTTGCCACGCTGCGCGTTGGTTGACAGGGCAATATCCCAGTCTTCCAGCTCAAAGGGCTGCTCTACATCAACCCACTTGCCATACGGGCTGCGCGTGGTGCGATGCACCGGCACAACGCCCTTGGGCAAAACGGTGGTGACAACCGGCAGCACGAGTGCACCTTTTTGGCCACCGTTGGTTGAGTAGCTTGCCGTACGCTGCTCCTGTACCCAATTCTCCCATGAGTAGCGAGCATAACTATCCCACCAGTAGCGGTTCTCAACATGGATGTTAAGCTGGCGCGTTGCCGTTTCAGCTGCCATGTAGTAATCGGTTGACGGACCGGAAATGCCATTTTCGCCCATGGTATTCCACACGCGCACAAGCGGCTGGCGCTGGATAGCACGGGTGCCGGTCTCAGCGTAGATGGTGGTCTCACCGTTGGTGGTGATGCCGCCCGTTGCACGCATGCTCGGTGCGGTGGCGAATGCCGTGGTGTCAGATACAGCTGCCTGCTCAAGCGCAATGGCAACCGCATTGCCAACCGTGTTGGCTGCAAACGTGCTCACCGTTGCCGTTGCAACAGCCGGGTCAGTAGCATGCTCATCAGGATCAGGCTCAGGATCGGGCTCTGGATCAGGCGTTGGCTCAGGTGCCGGCAGCGCCTCACCTAAGGTGACCGAGGTTGTTTGAGGCGCGCCACCCTCTTCAGCAACTGAGTTGGTGAGCGTAGTGTCGCCTTCCTGGATAACATATGAGTAGCTGACCTGCGTGGTTTCGCCCACCTCAGCACTTTGCAAGGTAAAGGTCACGTCATGGTTATCCGGAATGATCACGCGATCAAACGGCGGCCATGCAAGCGTGGGATCCCAGCCATCAGGAGCCGGGCCGTCAAGCGGCGTCAGCTCGCCGGTGCCGGGGTTCTTGAAGTACAGCTCACCAGTCTCGGGATCCTCGTAGTAGCCGTCCGGATACACCACGTTTTCGCGATCCGGATTCTCAATCACTTCGTACTCGGTGCCGTCTGCAAACGTCAGCAGGTCGGCGTTGCCCGAGAAGGTATCTTTGACCGCAACGTCGCCAGTGGCCACGTTGCCGTTGTTGGTCAGCTCTACCGTATAGGTCAGCGTGTCGCCCACTTCAGGGGTGAGTGCTGCTGCCTCATCGGTGTTACCCGACGTCTTGGACAGCGACACCTGCTTCGTCAGCGCATAGGCATGGTTATCAGCCACTGCAACCGACGTCTTTTGGGTGTCGTCTTCGCCAATCGTGTTCGTAATGAGCGTGTCATCAGCCTTAATAGTGTAGGTGTAGCTCACCGATGACGAGGCGCCCGCCTTGGTGGCCGGCAGCGTGATAGTCACCGTTTGGCCTTCGCGCTCAACGGTCGTGCCCTCGTCGAAGACCAGGTCATCAACGTTTCCTGAGAAGGTGTCAATGATTTGCATCTCTTCGGTGTCAAGCTGACCGGTGTTGTTGAGCGTGACGGTATAGCGGATCACATCGCCCGCCTGCGCAGTGTCAGCCATCTCCGGATCGGTGTTTGCGGCCGCCTTCTCCAGTGCGTATGACTTGGCGAAGTTGTACTCCATGTTGTTGTCTGCACCCGGCTCGTCGGTGTCGTCCTTGTCGTATCCGCCGCCGCTGCCAGTGCCTGACCAGGAGCTATCGGTGTTGGTCGCACCCTTATAGGCCAAGCCCCACAACGTGTCAATGTCATTTGCTACCACCGAACCCATCGGGTTGCCCGCATCGGTGCGTACCGTGAGGTTTTGGATGGTGAAGCCATTGATGGCCGGCATGTTGGGTGAGCCAGACTGCTGCTGGTAGGTGCCCGCATTAATGTGACGCGTGCGGATGGAGTACTTGTAGTCCATACCATAAGGCTGCATGTTCTTGTAACCCGTCGACGCACGACCCTCAAAGTGATCCACGTCAAAGATCTGGTAGTACGCACTGGAGCGCGAGGGCTCTTCGCCACCCATGGTGTCGTCGCCGATCGGCTTAGTGTCAATCGGACGCGTCAGCACGCGGTCATACCATGCGCCGCTCTCGTTATTGGCGAAGACATGCGACGCCAAGTTAACCGCAATTTGGTAGCCGTAGTCACCGTACGCATCCGGGTCAGCTTGGTTGTTGACGCGGTTGTCGGCGTTGCGTGCATACCATTTGCCCAGGTCTTTGTTGACCTTGATCTTGATAACCCAGGGTTGTGAGCTATCGCGATACGCAGCATCATGCATGGTCACTGCGGTTGAAGGATTATTCGAATAGGTTGACTTGGACGTATCAGCCGCCAGGTCGTCGGTGCTCAGCAAACGCGCGTTGCTGCCCTTGCGATACGATGCCGTATCTTGCGATGCAGACGGAGCACGATAGCCCATATCCGCACTTGCCGGAGACTGCACAACCTCAATGGAGATGAGGCTTTGATCAATCTGTTCCCAGGTCACACCGCTTAAGTAGGCGTCGTCACCTTCGCCCGCAGGAGAGCCCTTACCCGTCATGAGATACGCCTTGGCGGTAGCCTCGGAATTCATGAGGTCAGTCAGAGCAGCCAAGTCGCTCACGTCAATGGAGTCAGCAGCATCATCTGCCATGAACTTCGGCTCAACGCCACGCGGCATGATGTAGGTAAACTCAATACCGTCCAAGGTACGGTCGCCATAGTTATAGGCGCGCAGCTGTGCGGTGAAATCTTGGTTGTATTCCAGCGCGGTGGTGTACTGGTCGTTGAGCGTACCACGACGGTCGCGCAGCCATTGCGCAGCGTAGTCGTAGTCACCAACGCGCCACCAGTAGCGGCCGTCCACGCCGCTGTCATACTTGCGAGCGCTCTTGAGATCCGACCCTTCAGTTTGCGAAATAAAGTCAGATGACGTTGCCAACCAGGCCTTTTGCAGGTGCAGACGCGTCTCAGACCACACAAGAGGCGTCTCGGATGCCCAGCGTTCGGTCTTGTTGGTGATGTCGCCTTGGGTACGCGGCTGCGTAACGAGCGAGTAGTACGTGCGCAGTTCGCGGTTCGTGAAGGCCGAGCCACCATCGTTTGCACGAGCACTTGGACCTTCGTTGGCGCTTCCGCTATCCCACCAGTTTTCGTAGCGCGTATTGGAGGGCAGCAGATCCATGCTTGCCGCTACCGAGCCACTAAACGGACGCGGGGTATAGCGAACTTGCTGGTAGTTACGGGCGGTACGGATGTCTTCGTCCATAAAGACGATGCGCTTGTTGCCGTTGTGGTCGCGGTTTTCGCCACCATTGACACCCCAGTTATTCACGTCCCACCAGTTGTAATAGTAGTTAATGTTGGTGGCCACACCAGGGATGTAGGTCAGCGAGCCGTCGAACATCTCCCACGTGTCGGTTTGCTCAGGCTTATCACCCGAGAACGCCGCATCCAGATGAAGCGAATCCAGGTCCATCATGACCGAACCATTGTTCACATAGGTGGCCGAGGATGCTTCATTGTTCAAGCTGATGGCGCCACCATTGAGCGGGTTGATGCGACCAGCAGCTGAGTTGGAATAAGCGTAGTCATAGTAGTAGTACTCACCCATGCGCGGGAAGTACGCCGGTTCAAGGCCCGTGTTGTTGAGCGAGCCGGTACCCGTGCCACTTCCCAACTGGTTATAGACCTGCGGCAGACCGTCCAGCGCTGAGCGTACCGGATAGTACAGCTCAATGGTGTCGCCCACTTCCATGCGCGTGCTACCGGGCGTGGTGTCATCAACCGGACGGGTTGCCTCGTCTTCAGGCGTGATGATGGAACCACCCTGGCCAGGAACGTCTGCTTCCCATGAAATCTTGAACAGCGTGAAGGTGGTTCCGCGTGAAACACCTGCTGCAGTCGGATTCAGATCGGAGAAGGCGCGATACGAGCCTGCGCCACCCGAGGTATAGATCATTGAGCCGCCAAAGTCGGCCTGCTCAAAGTCGGTATAGGTATCAACCGCCTCAACCTTCAGGTGCATGCCCGTGGTACGGCTTGCCAACACGTCTTTGCCGGTGCGGTCTTTCCAGCTGACTGTCACCTTGTCCAGCAGGTAATCCGCATCAATTTCGCCCGACTCATCGGTCTTGAGATAATCAACCGGAATGAGCTCATAGAACACCGGATTAAAGAGCTCGCCTTCAAGCTGGCGAATGCCGGGGTTAGTGTTCTTCGGCACATTGATGAGCGTGTTTTTGTAGTAGAACTTCTCGCCCGGGATGTAGCCGGTCTTTTGAGCAGCATTGTTGGCGTACGGCGTCTTCGCCTGCTCTTCGGTCTGGAAGGTCTGCGTCTGGAATTGCATGACTGGCGTGCGACGATAAATCACGATGTTCTTGGACTTTTGCTCGTCTTGCTTCGTGCGCCAAATGCCGTGCTCGGTTGCATCGGTGTCCGTGCGCGTTACCGTGCCCGTGGCTGAAGCCACGTTGGCTGCGGTGTAGTAATCAAGCGAGGTTGCCTCATCGTGATAGTGCGTGAAGGCCGCATCCACTGCCGTTGCCGGATTCCAGCTGTTGGGCTGCTCAGAGGTGGTGATTGCAGCCGTGCCAGGACGCGTGTCAGAGTAACGCGCAACGCCAACGAGCGCTACGTCCTCAAGCAGGTAATCACTTGAGCCGTTGGCCTCAGTTGCCGGCACGTCGTAATACGTCCAGCGAATACCGGTAACCGTACGGAATACGTTCGCATTAGAGGAGTGACCCTCAGGTGTTGCCTCGGGCGTGCTGGACGCACCATACTTCGCTTCCAAGTCCTCATAGCTCACCCACGCACCAGCGGTGTTCGCCAATGCATCAGGCGCGCTTTCGGCCAGCGCATTCAAGAGTTCGTCCTGGTCGGGCTCATCTCCAGTAGCCACATCGTTGGGAGCATCGAAGGCAAGCTCCTCTTCGGTGGGCTCGGGGATTTGGTTACCCTCAATCAGTGCTGCAGCGGCCATGGCGGCTTCGTCGTCAGCCAACTTCGCCAAAGAACCGTGGGTCTGAACGTCAGCGGCTGCCACGTTCCACTCAGCGTCATAGTATTCAATCTTGATGGGCGGACGGCCCGTTTGCGTGGCGCCCGACTCATCGGTGTAGGTGAGGTTTTTGCTGGCAGGCATGTCGGTGCGATAACGCAGTGGTACCTTCTTGCCACCCTCTTGTTTGACGGTCGTATTGCTTGCGGCAATGTAGGGCTTCTCGGTCAGCTCAAACATGCGAAGTCCGGCCGGGTCTCCCCCGTCATTTGAGTTCGTAAAGCGAACCGTCACGCGCACGTCATTGGTGTGCTGCGTGTAGTTCTTGATACCCGTTACCGTCAGCTGTGCGGGGTTGCCGTCGCCATCAGCCTTTTGGTTGGGGTTCGTGAGCGTGTTCGTCGTGAACTGCGCATCCACCGTCACCGGTTTGTTGGTGTGATTGTGGAAGCGCGTGTTGGAGTACACGCGACTGGTCAGCTGCAGCTTGCCGTCGAAGGCCAGGTTGCCTGCGTTGAGCGAGCTATAGGAGATCGGTCCGACACCCGAACCATTTGACGTGGTGTCGGTGTGATAGCTGACTTGGTCGTTGTAGTTGCTGTAGTAATTGTAGACCGCAGTTCCATAGATACCCTTCGGCACCGAGCGATACTGCGTGAAACCATGCAGCGGACGCGGGGCGGCGTAGAGCGTTGCGCGTACGTCTTGACCCTTGTAAGCCGGCTCGTTATCGGTGTAGGCCTCATTATCGGTGGTGTTGTAATCATCAACCGTTTCCAGCTCATCAGTCATCTGCGTGATAACGCGAATATAGACACCCGTACCAGGCTTGATCTGGCTTGCGGTGGGGTTATCGGCATCGTAGGTGGACACCGAGAAGAGCAAGTTGCGGTTTTCGGCCATACCCTCGGTTGCACCCACCGCAGCCTGCGCGGAAACCAGATCGGTGCCTTCGCCATCAAAGGCACGCGCGGTCAGCACGCTTGATGCGTCAAAGTAAGACAGGTCGGTTTGCGGCTCAGCCTTGCGCTTTGAGCCACCAGCGGCATCAGTCAGCCACGCCGTGACCTCGTGTCCGGTCGTGTTGCCTGCCACGCGGTTGCCGTTGGCGTCTTGCGTGGCAATCTCCCAACCAACAATGCGCTGGCCTTTGTTGGCTTCAAAGCGTGCGTTGAGCTGCTCAAGCGGCAGCGCAGCACCCGAGCCAGCCGGCGTGTTTTGGTTGGGCTGGGCACCCATATATAAGATGTATTCAACATAGTCGCCAGAATACAGGTTGCCGTTGGTGATGTCGTTGGCAACGCCTGCGTCGGGGTTGTAGCTTTCAGGAGAGGTCAGCGATGCGTCGTCTTTGTCATAGGCGAAGACAGTGCGCTTGGTGCCATCAGCAGCCGTGATGGTCTTGCCGCGCGTCACGCTGGTCTCAAGCAGCCCCAAGCGATGGTACATGTTGTAGTCTTGCGTGCTTGCACTCTGCGCCTCAAGCTTGTCGAAGTTCGGGTCTTTGGTGGACACGTTGGTGGAGGTCAGCGTGTTGCGACGCTCCCACGGATCAAACGCATTGCCATCTTTGCAGAAGGTCGGCGTAGATGACGTGTCCCACTTGCCCGCATCAAGGTCAGTTGTGGTGGTCTCGGTTGCACCCTTGAAGTTTTCCACGGTGCGATCAACGTAGACGCCATCATAGGCAAACGTGTAGTCAGGCACCGTGCCGGTCGGCAGCGTCTTGCCGTCTTTGTCCTTGAGGACCGCGCCACTTGAAGCGTTTGCGCTCCAGTGCCACTGCCTGCTGGCAGAGAGGTATTCGCCTGAATCCAACATGGTTTCAGGATGCGCGCGGTCAGCATTGGGCGAATCAAAGCGGAACGTAAACTTCGACACCCAGGGTTGCGCGTAGGTGTGGTTCACGCTCGGGTCTGCTGCCCAGCCACTGCCGTTGTCGGGCAGCGTGTTGGTGTCTTCCACCGCTTCATACTCTACCCCTGCAAGTCCCAGATCAGCGTAGTGATTACGAAGGTATTTCTCCAGGTCAATGACGTAGTCACCCGCATGCGAGCCTGAGGTAAGCGGCTTGTCAGACAGGATGCCCTCATCAATCATTTGCTGCCAGGTCAGGCTGATAGTAGGCGTTGCAGACGCCGACCCATTGAGCCACACCTGCAAAGCGCCGGCGCCAAACCACATGGCGTCGCGATCAGGGTCAGTTGTGACAAACTGCGACGGCATATAGATCTTTTGCAGACGGAAGCTGTCATTGAGGTCATTGGTGAGCGTCACGCCCGAGATATGCGTAATGCGCTTTGATCCCTCTGCGCGCTGGTCGCGATCAGCAATGCCCTTGTCACGGTCTTCGTCATTCCAGAAGCGAACCTCATATTCAGCAACGTTGGGTTCTTTGTTGTCAATCTTGTAGTCATACATGTTGACATCGTTGTCGTTGCCGTTTTTCGCACTCAGATCATGGCGATACGCAAACGGAATGAGGTAACCCAGATAGTACGCATCATCGGTATAGCGATGCGGGCGATCCGAGGTGTAGTAATCCGCGCGCCAGTTGATAGAGTTGCGTGGCGTCAGCGGCGAGTCGTTATAGCGATAGTACGACGCATAGATGTTGTTCTTTGCATCGCGCGAACCGTCGGTTTGCGCCATGCCACCATAGGGGTTTGTGTCACTCTTCGGACGCGGGTTGATCTGTCCCTTATAAATGTAGGGACGACCCATCAGATAGAAGTCCGTTGCAGCCTCAGCGGCATCCAGGTCACGCGGTTTGCCCGTGATCTCAGAGGTGGTGTCACCATTGCCATAATAAGGACCAAGGTCGAAGGTATAGCGCTTGACGAATTCGTTCTTCTCAAGCTCAACCGTTGCCGGCTCACCGTTGGTACGCGTGTAGGTCTCCGTACCATCGGGGTTGGTCGTGGTCACGCCAAAGGCGCGCTTGATGTCAGTTGCTTCATTTTCGTCAGGACGACCAAACTTTAGGTAGAAATTGTTATCGCTTCCTGCATGAGCAGCCATGTAGTCAATACCCTGGTCACTGATCTTGGTGAGCGCCAGTGAGTCTCCCGTGCCGGTTTGCAGATACTGGCCATCGCGCTTGACCACAATCACGCGCGTGGCACCCTCTGAGTAGTCGGTCACCGCATCGGGATCAGCCGGATCCCCGTTGATGCTATTCCACTTTTGCGTGGTCAGCGTAATGGAAGCATTTTCATAGGTCTTCAGGTGATTCCACACACCCGCACCCGGCAAGAACTTGAAGCCCGTGGACAGATAGCCGTAATACTCCAGGTCATTGTCGGGGAAGCAGGTGGGCAGCGTATCGGTCAGCGTGACGCGATCCGCAAATGAAACATAGGTATCCCACCACTGGTCGCCGTTTCGCCAGTCATATGAATCGTAGAACGCATCAAACTTATTGCGAATGTTCTTGCGATAGAACGAGATGGCGTAGTGGTAATCATCGGCGAAGCGTGCGTCCTCATAACCGTAGTTACCAATGCGGTTGCCATAGGCACCAGCGGCATTGGTCACGGTGTCTTTGCGCACGTAGTTGCCGTCTTCGACAATAATAATGCTCGTGTTAGAGATGAGGTGACGCATGCGCGCTGCATGATGCAGGTGGCTCCAGTAGTCACCGTAGCGATGGTAGTCCTGATATGCCCAGTTAGACTTCACGCCATCGTTATTTTGCTTGTTAGCCTCAGTGAAACGCTTGACGGCTTTGTGCTGCGGACGAACGTTGCCGCCCTCGTCTTCGCCAACCTCCATGGTGATGGCCGTCTGCGAATTGATGCCGCCCGAACCGGTGATGCGATACGTACGACCCGTCACCTCAAAGGCCATGTTGTTAACCCAGCTTGCCCAGTCGCCATTGGAAATGCCGTACCAGGTGCCATAGTCCGGGTTGCCTTCAGCCTGCCACGCGTCACCGTTGGCATCAAAAGTGCCGTCGGTAAAGAGGTTTTGCGCGTTGGCGAACTGATTTTGGTTGATGGACACGTCATAGGTGATGGACTTCACCGGATTGCCCGGCTCATCAGGCTCGTTGTAGTCCTCAATACCATCTTTGCGCGCGTAGGCGTCCTCAGTTGCCGAAGAGCCAAAGCTGGCAACCGGGTTGCCGTCATCGTCGGTCTTGAGCAAGTTCAAGCGGAAGTACTTCTGGCCGTTGATGTCGGTCTGCTTAGAGTATGCCGAGCCATCGGCCCATGCATCGCGAATTTCCTGCTCAGACACATAGAGCGTCTTGCCGTTGGTGTAGTTGACGGTGATGCCTTCCACATACGGCACTGCCGCCGAGCGAATCTTGACGTAGTACGCATCAAAGACGCTGGAGGGCACGTTTTGCGTAATATGAAGCAGCGCACCTGAGTTATACGTAAGCGAGCCAACATAGGGCATGCCCTGCTGTTCGTTGTGGCCGCACGACCACTCCGGCGCATTTTGCTGCGGCCCGTTGTTGACCTGCCTGAAGTCACTCATGAGCGAGACTTGAGACTTATAGCCCACCTCAAGCGCCGCGTTGCGCTCACCATCACAGCCGTTGGAGGCGTTGGTGTGGCGCCAGTGGCAGCTGTCGTTGGAACCTTCGGTGTAGCGGTTAAAGCGGTTCGTGCCTGAAACACCCGAGCCGTCATCATAGAGGCCCGCACGGCTGACCGCGTCAAAGTACATCTTGGACACATAAATGTCCGAGTCGTCGGTGCGTACCACCGTGTAGGGGTTATTGAGCACCGGCGTGCGCAGACCGTTGAGGTAGTTGGTCGTGCGCGCGCTCATGATCTCAACGGTGGCGAAATTGGAGTCATGGAAGCCATCGAAGATGATATTTTGCGAACCATTACCCGCCGCACTATCGGCAAAGTCCATGTCTTTCCAGGAGTGCAGTTCGCAGGTTTTTAAGTTCGCGATGCCGTAGTGGTAGATGAATTCTTCGCCAATTTGTAAGCCGTCTTCGGTGACGAGAATTTCATCGAAGCGACCATCTGGGTCTTCATCAGGGGTGATTGAGGTGCTCTTCACCTTGAACGCACGCGGAATACCACTTTCAGGCGTGTAGTCATCGGTGGGCTCCAGCACGATCTTGCGCTGCTCGGTGTTGCTTTGATCCGGATAGCCCACCAGCTCAATGGTGCCCACCGTGCCATTTTCAAACGTTTCAAACAGCGAATGAGTCACCGTGATCTTGGTGGTGTGGAAGCCCGTCCACGCGTTGACCGTTGAGCCATCAAACTGCGCGACACTCTCCCACTTCAGCGGCATGTTGACCGTCATATCCACGTCGTCAAGCGTGGAGACGTTGCGCTCGTTTTCCACGCGCGCCCACATCTTGAAGTCGCGGTCGTAAGGAACCGTCACGCGCGTGCGGCTGCCGTCGGAGTTGGCGGAGTTGCCATAGGTATAGGTATCGGTGTAGTTGTTCGTGCCGTACTGGCCAAACGTATGCAGCTCAAGCGCCGGACGGAAAATAACGAGCGACGTCTGGCGGTTAAAGCTGTTCTTGGTGTCGAATTCGCCATTTTGCTTAATGGTCATGCGCGCGTGCAGGTCGTTGATATCCGTTGAACCGATGCGCTGATACCACCAGTTAGCGGTACCTTTCACGTCCACCTTGAGCACCTTGGCGGCGTTGACCGGGTCAATCTCGTCGTAGACCAAATCCACACGCTCTAAGTACTGATCGGCAAAAGCGGCGAAAGCACCACTGGTGAGATCCAGCGTGGCGGTGCCGGTGCCGTTAGCTGCAAAGGTGAAGAGCGCACGCAGTTCATCGGCCGACAGCGTCACATCTGCCACAGCCGCGTCGCCCGTGGGCGCGTGCGTGCCATCAGTTGCGCGGAAGAAGAACTTCGCCTCTTTGAATGCGGTGGGTTGTCCCGCTTCATTTACCTTCGTGCCGATGTTGAACAAGCCCTGGTCAAACGTGATTTGCTTCGACCAGAAACCGCGCACACCTGCCACCGGTACATCCAGATAATCGCTCAAGCTCAAGATATCCAGGCTGACCACTGCGTTGTCGGAGCGGGCAGCTGCGGGGTTTTTGACCGTGAAGGTGTAGCCCACGCCCTCGGCGTAGTTGGCAATCTCAACGTAGTCGCCACTGGTGGACGACGCACCGTTGCCGCCGGTCTTAGCGCTGCCCGGGTTCGGACGCACGCCGGTGGGCTTGGTGGCTTGGGCGGTTACCGTGCCCGTGAAGGGCTGAATGTGCATGGTGGTGCTGCCGGTGCGCAGCATGTTTGAACCGTACTCGTTCGTGGTCGGGTATGCCGAAACATTCGCCGTGACGCGCTCGTTGTAGCTCGTGCCATGCGTATCCACGCGGCCGAGCATATAGACAACCGACGCGGTGTTGTTCGCCTTCACCGCGCGGCGACGCACCTGCGTATAATGCACGCGCGTGGTCTTGATGAGTTTGCCGGGATAGAGTTCATCCAGCGGGATGTTTAAGGTGTAGCTGCCAGAACCGGGCGTAGTTTCGCTCAAGTAGCCGCCGGCCACGATTTCGTCCATGGTGAGGCGACCAACTGGCGTGATGCCAGCGTCTTTGTCGGCGTCACCCGTGAGCGTTTGGCTGTTGTCGTAGAACTCCAGGTAGTCAACAATGCCATCGCCCTGCTGCATCCAGCCAAGGTGCGTGGATCCGTCCAGGTCGGTGATTTCGCCATAGTGGAAGTCGTTCATGCGCACGGTGTAGGGAATGAATCCGCGCACCACCGCGTTACCAGCGGCATCGGTAGTTTCCACCATGTCGTTGATGACGATATCCATATTGTAGTTGCGCATGAGGTAGTCAGAGTTGTTCTCAAGCGCAAATGAGTACCAGCCCTCTTCGGACTTCTGGTCACCCCAGCGATACGGCATCTTCGTGATTGACGTGGAGGTATCGTTGGCGTTGGTGTAGGTGCGCGTGCCGTCGTTGTAGCCGTAGTTGGCTGAAACCGTCGGGCGGATGGGCACGTACATGCTGACCAGCGTGGCCTGCTGAGTGTGCGTCTGGTTGCCGGCGTTATGGCCGTAATTCGTGGCGAAGGTGCCGGTCACAACAATGTCTTGCACACGGGTGGGCGTGCCGTTGATCTCAACAAACGCACTGGTGCCCGCGGCCGGAGCGTTGCCCTCAAAGTAGTTCAGGTTGAAAACGATTGACGAGAAGTAGCCGTCACGCCAGAGGCTGCGCGGCAAGAGCGCATCGCCATAGGTGGGGTTAGCCGCGCCATCTGAGAGCGTGGGGTTGTTATCAATGTAGCTGCGAATCTGGTCTTCAGTGAGCGTGACCGTAAGCGGAAGCGCGGCAGCATCGGTCGTGGGATAGTAGGTAATGACCGCGTTATCAATGCTTGCGTGCTGCAGGAAGGCCTTACTGATGCGCACCTGACGCGTCGTGAAGTCATCACGCTTGTTGGTGAGGTCAGTTTGCGCGAGGCCTGCAACGGTAAAGGTTGCCGGCTCCATCTTAGATTTGGAAGAGTTGGAAACATAGAAGCGCCAACCAGCATCGGGCTCTTTGACCAGGGCTTCCTTGCGCGGCTTCTCATAGCCAACGGGTGAAGTTTGGTAGTCACCGTTATAGGTTGAATAGGCGCGCGCGGTTACCTGCGGACGTGTCACGATGGGGTTAAAGGTTGCCGAGGACACTTCGCTCTCATGTGGCATTGACATGAACTGGCCAGCACCAGCCGCCACCCAACGACGTTCGCCATAGAGCGTTTGCGCGGTGTTGGTGTATGACTGGTTCGCCACACGCATGGTACCGGTAACTTTGAGCGAGCTTGCAATGGACACGTTTTTCGGCAGCGGTGACTTATAGAGCAAGCGGAACTTGCCCGTGAACGTCTTCGCCGGTGTCTGACCTGCGGGGTAGCTCTTGCGCGGGATAGCAGCAATGCCGCGCTCCTCCAGCAGTTGCGCGATACCCTTCGCTGAGGTGTCGCCGTCCATCTGGGCCGAATCGGGGTCTTCGTGACCTAAACGATACACCACGCTATCGGCCGTGCGGCTGACCTCAACCGGAACCGAAAGCGTCTCCCAAGAAGTCTTGCCCGCTTTGTCGGTTACTTCAAATTGGACAACCTGGCCAGCCAAGTCATACCAGTCTTCCAGCGTCGGATCAGCAGCGGTGGGCGTTTGCGAAGAACGGTTCACCGTGATGTCCAAACCTTGCAGCTCAAAGCCAGACGGCAGCTGGTCAACCAGCTCGGCGCCGAAGGTGGTATCCAGATCGCGGCCAAAGAGCGGCACGTTTGAGCCGTTCGAGGTTGAGCCATCAACCACATAGGAGATGGGGTAACCAAGCGGAGCTTCAGCGCTGAGCGCCATGGAGCCCGTTGTGGGGTTCACGACGTATTTGCTCTGCTCGAAGTTCAGCTGCGTTGCCTTAAAGGTGGAGTTCACCGTGGTCTGTTTGGTCCAGGCGTAGTCGTTGCCTTCGCCACGACCGCCAAAGTACACGGTTGCAGCGGTGCGCAACTCAACAGGCTTGTAGCTAATGCCCGACGGAGACGTGGGGTCATATTCGCCCACGAAATTCGTGGTAAAGGGCAACGCGATGAGGAACTTCTTCTTGTCGTGCACCTGATCAGCCGGCGTCCCTTCAGGAGCTGCCTGCAAAACGCCGCCCATGACGTTATGCGTTTTGTCGGTGTCTGATGCTTCGGGGTGGATGATGAGCGACATCTGACCGTCCTGACCAGCAGTGGTATAAGTCAGCTGCTGCAATCCCAGCTCATCGGCGTTATGGAAGTCATCCATGTCCAGTTTGGCATACGTATCAGGATCGGTATCGGTGACGTCGTAGACCAAGATGCCGCCTTGCTTGGGCAAACCGGTGTAGGTCAGACCCGCCGCAATGGACGGACGATCAACTTTCGTAACCGTACCCGAAGGATCCATGGACCACTGGCAGACGTCTTGGGTGGTCATGCCTTCGCCATAATTAAGCACTGAGCTGGGGAAGTTAAAGATGAAGCCCAGGTAGTCAATAACGGAGTCAGCACTCTCGGAGACGTTTTTGACCTCAACCTCGTAAGCCATGTAGTTGTAGCGATCCCACAGAATCGGTTCGCTCACGCACTTTACGGTTGGCGTCCAGTCAAGGTTAGTCTTGATGTAGGTAACGCGGCGCGAAGAACCCGTGGATGACGCGGCACCCGGCTGGATGACCTCGTCAACGCGGGAAGTGGTGGTTTCGCCATTTGCGTTGGTATAAGCGCTCCACTTCACACCCTCCATGATGGTGCCGCCGGTGTTTTCGGGGATGTTGCCCATGAATTTCACGTTCATGGTCAGAGGGCCGAAGTTACGCGGCATGCGATAGTCGCGGTTGGGGCCGACATAGGTGAACTGGAAGCGACCAGTCAACGTGCCACCCGGGAAGAAGGTGTTCAAGGTGGCGTAGTTGGTGATATTCATGCGCAGGTCTTCAGAGTACAGCGCCCAACGCTGGTCAGTGAAGAAGTCGGAACCGATGGTGGCCGTGAGGCGCTGGCCATTGTTCAAGGGGTTGCCGCCGGCGCTTGCCTGGTTTTGATCCCACTCGGCCTTGTCGTAGGTCTCATGCATGACGCCATTTGCGTCGAAGTACAGATACGGAATGTAGAGCGTAAAGACAACCGCGTGGCGAGATTGCTCTGCCGGCACGTTACTTGAGGTGCCCAGGTAGCCGTCGGTGAAGCGCGGCGTTGCGTCCATCGTGACGGTCGGTTGGTCGGTGTCTTTGATCATGAACATGTTTGAGCCCAAGCTCTGGCCGCCACCAGCTGTTGCTGTCAGGTTCGGGTCAAGCAGACCTGCTACCGAGCCTTCGGCCTGGGGCATAATCATGCCGGAGGCGAAGAGCGGCTTGGCTGCATTGGTTTCGTAGAGGAACGTGATGAGCGTGTCGTCAAGTTCTGGCGCGCCGTTGAGCAGGCCGTCTGCTGCAGCCTGACCGTAGAGCGGCGTGTTGACCACACCGGGCAAGAGTCCGTTGGCGTTACCGAGCACCGACTCAGGTGACAGCGTGATCTGCTGGTCTGTGTCCTGTGCATCATCGGGCGTTGTAGTTTCGTCCGCGTCGTCTTCGCCATCAGGGTCGGGAGTCTCCGATGCGTCGGAGTCGGGGTCGTCCTCCCCGCCTTCGCCATCATCTTCGCCTTCGCCCTCGCCCGAGCCGTTGCCCGAGCCCGCGCCCGAGTCAGCCGGCGTGTCAATACCGCGCACAAACGCGATGTCCATCACGCGATGGTCGGTCAGCGAGAACGTGTGCGACTTGATCTTCACGGACGTCTGAACGTCGAAAACCGCCTGCGCGGCCTTGTACTGTTCAGGGTTGATAGTCTTTTGTTCCAGCTGGTCAGCGCTATACGGCGCCGCAACATAGAGCACGCGCTCCGTGCCAGCTGAGATTGCGCCGTCGCCCTGGGTGAGCTGCAGCTGCATGCGCGCATCCGCCGCCACATGGTACGATACCGGGCTCAGTCCCAGCTCATCGAAGCTGGCCGCGTTTTTGGGATCCAAACTTGCCAGCTGCTCATCGGTAAGATCCGTTACGTCGTAAACGAGCACACCGCGCTGCCCCGGCACGCCCACAAAGGTCTCTTCGTCGCGCGCTTCTTCGGACGCATCAACGCTGCCATCAGCCAAAACGTTGGCCTCAGGCGTGTTGTCTGCGCCCACCTTGTACGCCATGAGGTCTTCCAGCGTCTGGCCAAATACGCCGCGCCAATCTGCCGGATAGGCCACACTTAAGGCAACCGACTCAGCGGCGAAGCCATCCTCGGGAACCGCAATGTGCACGAGGTGCTGCGCGTAACCCTGGCCGTCCGCGAAGGTGGGATCTTGTCCAAAGGGCTCAATTTCAAACGTTGCTTTTGCGGTGGTCTCATCGTTTACCAGTGCAAACGTACCAACATTCTTGCGAAGAATCGTGCCGTAGAGCGTCTGGGGCTCAGGGTCTTCTTCGGTTGCCTGCGGCGTGAAGCTGTGCGCCTCATAGCCAAACGAGACTTCGACTGCCTGATCTGCGGGCACGTCACCTACGAGACCGAACTGGAAATTCGGCAGACTGGCCGCAGCGCTCAACGCGCCCGGGCGCGCGTTCGGGGCAGTCGCGTTGGTGATAGCAGTGTTTTCGTCAATTGCTTCGCCATTTTCATCATAGGTCGGC